>NZ_SDOZ01000002.1:1562677-1925355 GCF_004134775.1 Candidatus Borkfalkia ceftriaxoniphila | reverse complement strand
ATCGTACCCAAAATAAGGCAAAAAAAGCCCCGTATTCGGCTTTTCTCCCACAAGAAACCAACCAAATACAGGACTTTTTTCAATGAAATTGCACAAAACCGTGCAAAAAACAGGCATTGGCGCAGAGAAAGGGATTTGAACCCTTGTTACCCGTGGGGTAAACACGATTTCGAGTCGTGCGCGTTCGACCGCTCCGCCATCTCTGCGTTACTTTTGATATTTTACCACTTTATTCTTGCTTTGTCAATCTTTCGGGCAGATATTTTATCAAGAATACGGCCAAAACGCCGATGACGATCCCCGCGCAGACGCTGAAAATACAGACGGCGGGAAGTTGTATAAACAGCGACGGCGCATCCATCAGCCAGACGCCGACCGCCGTACGCGCAACGTTGCTCAGGACCGCGCCTGCGACGCTGATTGCGACAAGGCTGACTTTCGGAAAGACAAATCGATACAAGAGCACCATGACCGCGTACGCCGCCAAACTGCCCGCGAGATTGAACGCGAGCGCGAACAAGGAACCGAACAGCGCGCCCAGAAGATTTTTCGCCAGCACAAACAAAAAAGCATCCCTTGCGCCGAACAGGACGATAACCAAAAGGACGATGCTGTTCGCCAGTCCGATCTTCACATAGGGCGCCATCGGCAGCAACGGGGGGATCAGGCTTTCCACCAGAAACAATACGAGCGCCGCGGCGAGCAGAACCGCAAGCGCGGCGAGCCGCCTTGCCGTGCGCCTCACAGATCCGTCTCCCAATCGTCGGAGACGATCCTGAGCGTCATGCGGTGCGGCAGGCAGACTCCGTTGCCGAAACAAACTTTGTCCGCACAGTCGGACGCGACGACAGACGCTTTGCCGTCCTTGACCTCTATGACATTATAATCGGAAAGCCCGTCCGCGTCTCCGCCCGCAATCACTTTGCCTTTTCCTCCGTCGATATAAAACACATACAGCGCGTCCTTTTCCAATCCCGCCATAAAGATGACTTCGCCGCGATAGGAAATTTCCAGCCGCGTCCCCTCCTCTTTCCTGCCCGAAAAGGAAAAAAAAGTAAACAGCAGAACAAGCGCGAGCAGAACCGCGTACACGGCGAGATCGCCGAACGCAAAAAATGAATTGTGCCTGCCGCGGCAGATTTTAAGAGGTTCACTCATGTCCGCTCACACTTCGAAATGTATTCCTTTTCTTTTTCGCAGGGTATTACCCGATCGGTCGCTTCGGAAACGGCGCCGCGCGTAAAGACGTCGGTATAGGATTCGGAAACTTCGCTCATATTCAGAACGGAAAGATCCCCGATGGTATAAAACTGAAAATCCGAACAGATGACGACGGCGGAAACGCCTAAAGATTCGGATAACCGCCCGTAAAAGTTGAGCGAATCGGTCAGATCCATGCAAAATCCCGCCGTGGACAGCGCGTCCGCCAGCGCGCCGCAATCGGGGACTGTATTCGGGACGACGACCGTAATGCTGATGATCCCGCGATCCGCGGGCCGCCCCGTTTCGGGATCGAGAATATGGCAGTATATCTTGCCGCCGTAGGAGTAAAAGCGGTACATATCCGAACTGGTCGTGATCGCCGCGGAAGACACTTCGGGCAGCATCATGCACTGCATATAGGGCGTAACGCGGGCGCGGGGGTTGTCCACGCTCACTTTCCACGGTCTCGTGCTCTGCGCGCTCTCGTGATAATTCCCGAGCAAAATCGTGTTGGACATGACGGAAACCGAGCCTTCCACCTTTTTCCCTCGGAAACGCTCTTCCAGAAGCGCGCGCAGACAGTCGCTCATGTATCCTTTGGCAATGCCGCCCAGATCGAGTTTGAGCGCAGCGTTCTTTTTCTGCACCCGCTGCCCGTCCAACAATTCCAGATCGGAAAAATCGCTGCCTGCAAGCGCGATTTCGATCTGCATGAGAGAAGGCTCGGAGCGCGAAACATTGTATTTCCCTTCGCAGTCGGGCGAAAAGCCCCAGATCTCGGAAAGATTATAGAGCGCGGGAGAAAATTTCCCCGCCGTGAGCGAGTGCAGTTCGCCGCAAAGTTCGAGCATCCGATAGGTATGCTCCCCCACGGCGACAGGCTCGTACGCCCCTGCCGCGTTGATTTCGGAGAGATCGCTGTCGGGAAATTCGACGCTGATCTCGCGCTCGATCGAGCGGATCAGTTCGCCCGCAACGGCGTTTAGCGCGCGGTATTCGGCATCGGAAATCTTCTTCCCATCGATATACAGTTGCGCGGCGTTTATCTCATACTCCACAAAATACCCCTTTTGCCCGCTGTCGGCGCTTTGACAGGCGGTAAAGGAGAAAAAAACGAGCATGAGCGCCGCCGCGAGCGCAAAAAGGCGAATTTTTCTTGTTTTCAAAAGTTTCCTCTTAAAAAGCGCAAGGCTTTCGCCTTGCGCCGCAATTTATGATTCAGCGGGATTCCCCGTGGAAGATCACGCCGAGCGTTCCGGGGCCGCAGTGAGAGGCGATGACGGGACCGACGATCTGATAATCGATTTGAATATTTTCTCCGAATTCCGCTTTGAGCGCGTCCACGAACGCGTCGCCCGTGTCCTTGCAGTCCGCCTGCAAAACTTCGACGCGGTAATTCTGCACGTCGCACTTTTTATGGCGCATGATGCGGATAAATTCGCTGAATACGCGCTTGGCACCTTTGACTTTGCCCACGCTCTTCAAACTGCCGTCGGGCATGATGGAGATGATGGGTTTAATATTTAAGAGAGAGCCGAACGCCGCGGTGAGCGCGGAAATACGTCCGCCGCGTTTCAGATAGACCAGATCGTCGACGATGAAATAGACGACGGTATGCGCCGAAATATCCGCAAGGTAGGCTTCCAACTCGTCCATCGTGGCGCCTTCCTTATATTTCTTTGCGGCATAATAGACCTGAAATCCCGCGCCGAGACTGATGCTCTTGGTATCGAACGTGCGCACGGTGCGCTCGGGATAGCGTTCTTTCAAGGTTGCGATCGCGCGGTCCATACTCTCGAAAGTAGCGGAAAGTTTGTGTGAAAAAGTGATGTAAAAAATATCGTCCCCTGCTTTTAAGATCGGCTCGAAATAGTCTATATAATCCTGCTCGTTGATGGCGGACGTCGTGGGAACGGCGCCCTCGCGCATTCTTTTATAAAAATGATCGAAATCCGTCGCTTCGCCCATGTCGTAAAAATATTCTTGCCCGTCGAGCACGTACGGCATGCGGATGACGTTGAGCCCGAGTTCTTTTATCGTAGTATGCCACAATTCGCAGTTGGAATCGCAAAATAATTGATACATTGATTTTACTCCGTTCTTTGGTTTGTTTCCTTCATTATACAACACAATCGCCCGATGTGCAAATGATTTTTCTTAAAAATTAAAATCGGGGTACAATTTTCAGAATTTTTTGACCGCTACGCCGCTTTTGCCCTCTTTTTCCAATCCGTGGCAGTTGACGATGACGCCCGTCACGAAACAGATCATCAGAATGTATACCCAAAGCAAAAACACGATGAGCAATGTGATGGCGCCGTACAGTTTTTCCATGGAACTTAAACTCAGATACAGGGAAAACCCGAAGGAGGCGACGCCGCCCATCAGTACGGTGAGAAGGCTGCCCCACACCACGTTTTTCAGATTGACGCGGTACGGGCACACGTGCAGATTGAGGATGAGAACGAGCAGGAACGCCAGCCCCGCCAAAATGATATAGACGGCGATCTGCGCGAACACGGTATGAAAGAGGCGGCGGATAAACCCGCCGAGAAAGAGGAACACGCCCACTTCGGCAAACAGTAAAAGCATGATAACGAACAGAAGAATGAGCGCGCTGATGCGAAGGAGAATACCGCTCTTGCGGCGGCGATAATCGTAAATGATCTCCCCGCTGCGGCGCATATGGTAAAAAAGCGTGGTGGAAGAATAGAGCGTCGTCAGAGCGAGAATGACGGACGCGCCCGCGGTGGCGCTCTGCGCTGCTTCGAGAAAATAGGAAAGCACGTCGCGGATCCCCGCGAAGATAGACAGCGAAAAAATCTGGTCGTAATCCAGATTCAGATTGCCGAACAGCAGCGTGAGCCAGAAGATAAAGGGAACGATGGACAGAATAAGAAAAAACGCCAGCGTGCCCGCGATCGTAGTATATTTTTTTGAGGAAAGATACGCCAGCGTATTCTTTGCCTTATTGTAGACTTTTCGCACGAAACCCATACTCTTATTGTATGCAGTTTTTTGCGGGAAAATAAATATTCGGGCAAATTAAAAAAGGCGACTGTACGTCGCCTTCGTATTCGAGGATCTGATATTGCGCGTCATCCCGCCGACGCTCCCCTTCCAGATATAAAAGCAACAGGAAGATAGACGCAATCGCAACGAACAGGAGAAAGACGACGATCATTTTCAAGTAGAATTTTTTCATATGTAGCCCTACCTTTTACTCCATAATATGCGATCCGCGCCCCGCGCGTGAAGACCCCGAAGGATTCTTCCTTCGGGGTCTTTCTCAAAATTTATTTATGCTTTTTGGGAATGATCAGTCCGACGTCGCCGCTTTCGCGCAGATACACCACGCGCACTTCGTTGGTTTCGGCGTCCTGAAAGATATGGAACGAGTGCCCCAAAAGATCGAGTTGGGTGATCGCCTCGTCGACGTTCATGGGCGTAAGTTCGAACGTCTTGGTCTTTACCAGTTTGCTTTCGGGCACGGCCGCATCCTGGAAAAAGATCTGCTTGTCGAAAAAGGCGTCCTTTTTGAGTTTGGAAGAAATCTTGCTCTTCTGTTTATAGATCTGCCTTTCTATTTTGGGGAGAACGGCGTCGATATCGTCGTAGAAATTATCGCCCGAAACTTCCGCGCGCACGAGGCTCCCTTTATATTGAATGGAAACTTCCATCTTGCTCAGTTTGCCCTCTTCTTTGAGCGCTACTTTACAAACCGCGTCCGACTCGAAATATTTATCGAGTTTGGAAATCTTTTTTTCCACCAGATCTTTGAGTTTGTCGCCGACGGTAAAACTTTTTGCCGTAATTTCGATGCGCATAGTGATTCCTCCTTACGCTTGTTTATTTCACGGGCTGAAACACGAACGCGCCGTCCTTTACGTCTACGTTCACTTTCTGCCCCGTGGATACCTTGTTCAATAAGATCTCTTCGCTCAGCGCGTCCTCGATGCGCCGCTGTATAACGCGTTTTAACGGACGAGCGCCGTACACTTCGTCGTAGCCCTCGTCTAAAAGTTTCTGTTTGGCGGCGTCGCTGACGTTCAGTTCGATGTCGCGGTTTTTGAGGCGCTTTGACAGCGTTTCCAAAAACAGGTCGCACACCTTTGCGCCGTCTTCGCGCGTCAGTTTATGGAAAATAATGATCTCGTCCACGCGGTTTAAAAATTCGGGTTTGAACTGCGCTTTCAGTTCCTCGGTGATATTGTCCTTCATCTTGTCGTACTCGGCGTCTTCCGCGGGGGTATTGAACCCGAGGCGGGAAATGCTCTTCACCTTGCCCGCGCCCACGTTCGAGGTCATGATCACGACCGTATTTTTAAAACTGATCACGCGCCCCTTGCTATCGGTCAGACGGCCGTCGTCGAGGATCTGCAACAGGATATTGAATACGTCGGGATGCGCCTTCTCGATCTCGTCGAAGAGCACCACGCTGTACGGTTTGCGGCGTATCTTTTCGGTGAGTTGGCCGCCCGATTCGTCAAATCCCACGTATCCGGGGGGCGCGCCGATGATCTTGCTCACGGCGTGCTTTTCCATGAATTCGCTCATATCCAGGCGGATCATCAGTTTATCGTCGCCGAACATCGCCTGCGCGAGCGCCTTTGAAAGTTCGGTCTTGCCCACGCCCGTGGGCCCCACGAAAATGAACGAGCCGATCGGTTTGTTGGGGTCTTTCAGCCCCGCGCGCGCGCGGCGGATGGCTTTCGCCACGGCGGAAACCGCCTCGTCCTGCCCGATGACGCGCTTATGCAATTCTTCTTCAAGGTGCAGAAGTTTTTCGCTTTCCTCCTGCGTGAGTTTCAAAACGGGGATCCCCGTCCAACTGCTCACGATCTTTGCGACCTCGTCCGAGCCGATAGACGCCATATTTTCGTTGGGGCGGCTCTTCCAGTCGGCCTGTATCTTGTCGATCTCGGCGCGGATCGCTTTGATCTGATCCATGATCTCCTGCGCCTTGCCGTATTCGTCGCGCCGCACCGCCTTGTTCTTTTCGGCGTTCAGACGCTCGATCTCCGCCTCTTTTTCCTTGACTCCCTTCGGTCCGTTGTAACTGTCCAGCCGCGCGCGGGACGCCGCCTCGTCGATGAGGTCGATCGCCTTGTCGGGAAGGAAACGGTCTGTGATATAGCGGTCGGAAAGGCTCGCCGCAGCCACGATCGCCTCGTCGGTGATGGTCACTTTATGGTGCGCCTCGTACTTATCTCGCAGCCCGCGCAGAATTTCGATGGTTTCGGGCACGCTGGGCTGCTCCACGTTGACGGGCGTAAAGCGGCGTTCCAGGGCGGGATCCTTTTCGATATATTTTCTGTATTCGTCGATGGTGGTCGCGCCGATGGTCTGCAACTCCCCGCGTGCCAGCATGGGCTTTAAAATGTTCGCCGCGTCCATGCTGTTGTCCGCGCTCGCGCCCGCGCCCACGATGTTGTGAATTTCGTCGATGAATAAAATGACGTTGCCGCTCTTTTGCACCTGTTCGATGGTTTCTTTGAGCCGCTCTTCGAAATCGCCGCGGTATTTCGCGCCTGCCAGCATGCCGGGAAGGTCGAGCGCGTACACGATCTTGTCGCGCAAAAGATCGGGCACGTCGCCGTGAACGATCGCCTGCGCAAGCCCCTCCACGACTGCGCTCTTGCCCACGCCGGGTTCGCCGATCAGCACGGGATTGTTTTTGGTGCGGCGGGATAAGACCTGAATGATCTTATCGATCTCCTTTTTGCGCCCGATGACGGGGTCTATTTTCCCCTCGCGAGCCTTCTGCGTGAGGTCGGTCCCGAATTTGAAATTAGCGAGCGGGCCCTTTTCCGCACGCGCGCCGTTTTGCGCTGCGGCAGGATTGGCGGCGTACGGCTCCGCCGAAAAACGGATAAAGGTCGGCGCACTGTACTCGTCGCGCACGTCTGTATCCTCTTCGGAAAAGCCCATTTCCTTGTCGAGCGCGGAAACGAGCCCGGAAATATCCGCGCCGAGCATTTTTAAAATGCGGAAGGCGATGGAATCTTCGTCGTCGAGAATGGCGAGAAGCATATGTTCGGTGCCGACCATGGCGCCCGCGCCGTCGCAGAGGGCGAACTCGCACGCGCGCTCGAACATATTTTTGGTGCGCGGCGTAAAGCCGGCGACTTTGGTGTTCTTGTCGAGGCTGCGCACGAATACGGCGCGGTACGCCCCTTCGTTGACGCCCGCCGCCTTTAAAAGTTTACAGGCGCGGCACTCAGGCACGTTTAAAATGCCGAACAGGATATGTTCGCTCCCGATATAACTGCTCCCGAAATGCTTGGCAGCATCCGAGGAAACTTTGATCGCCTTTTGCAAATTGATGGTGAATTTATCGAAATAACTCATAAAAGAAGCCTCCGTTATCCTTATTTTGCCGCTTCAAGGAGTGCGGACGTACATTTAGCCGCGCGGCAGACGTTCTGTTCCAGTTCGCTCACTTCGCGGTCGCTGAATAAATTGATATTGGCGGGGCGCACGGCGACGATCAGGTCGTCGATCTTGGATATATCGCCGATGGGCACATAGCCCAGCGCCGCGCCCAGTTTTACGTTGGAGATCAACTGCAGGAATTCCTTAAAAGAAACTTTTTCGCAGTTGGTGAGAATGCCGAACGAGCGGCGGCAGTCGTCCTTGACGCCGATGAGATCGTTTTTGACGAGTTGTTCCCTCGCGCGGGCTTCCAGCCCGACGACTTCCAATACGGCGTTTTCCACTTCGGAAAGTATGGTTTCCTCCTCCACGCCCAAAGTCACTTCGTTGCTGATCTGATACATATACCCTTCCGCAACGCTCCCCTCTCCGTACACGCCGCGCACCGTGAGCCCCAGGCGGGAAATGTGGTGAATGAGATTGTTCATCTTATTGAGGCGCGTGAGTCCCGGCAGAAAGAGCATGACCGAGGCGCGTAAGCCCGTGCCCAGATTGGTGGGACAGGCGGTCAGATAGCCCAACTGTTTGTCGTACGCAAAGCGTATGGATTTGGACAGCATATCGTCCATTGCGGAAATTTTTTCGTAGGCGCGGTTCAGACGAAAGCCGCGCAAAAGATACTGTTCGCGCAGGTGGTCCTCCTCGTTGATCATGATGGAGAACTTCTCTTCCTCGTCGATGAGCGCCGCGCCGTATTTTTTGTTGGCAATGAGGTCCGCGCTGATGAGATGATCTTCCATCAGACAGCGCGCCACGATATCGGAAACTGCATCCATAAAATAGAGATTGAACACGCCCACGCGGCTCGCCTCGGTATTGACGAGTCGGATGATCTCTTTCGCCTGTTCGGTATTTTTCAGTTTCGAGGGAAAAGGATAGCCCGCGATATTGCGCGCGAGACGCACGCGGGTGGAAACGATGGTGCTTTCCAGATCTCGGTTGTTAATCATCGCTCCCTCCGAAATCGCCTCTGTATATTATTTTGTTGATGGCGCGGATATCTTTGTTGATGCGGTCGGCGTCCTTCATCCGCTTTTCTTTGAGCGCGCGTTCCAGTTCCGCGCGCAGCAGGCGCTGTTCTTCCAGAAGTTCGTAATAGGTGCTCTCGCCCGAGGGGTGCTTGCCCTTATGCGTCGTCTTGCCGTGGATCTTGCGGATGGCGGGCATCAGTTCCTCGCGGAACGCCTCGTAACACTTTTCACAGCCTAAAATGCCCGTTTTGGAATATTCCGCGAGCGTCGTGCCGCAATTTTCGCAGCAGCGGCTTTCCTCGGAAATATCCTTCGTGAAAAAGGAGGCGAAAAGGTCGGGCCCGAACACGGGATCCTCTTGCGCCCGCGCATAGCATTCCTCGCAGAGGAACATTTCTTCCACGCCCGCCTCGGTATCTTTTTTGATGCAGTGCGCCGCCTGCCTTTGTTTGCATTGATTACAGAGCATCAGTCTTGTCTCTCCTGTATGAGTTCGAGAATGATATTTTTGAGGATCTGCGCCCGCAGGCGGTCTTTGATGACGATGGGCGAAGACAGGGAACTGTCGGACATCGCCAGGTTTAAAAGCGCGCTTTCGCGCCGCGTGACGACGTTTCGCTCGGCGAGTGTTTCCAGAATGCTCTGCGCCCTGCGGCAGGAGATCTCTTCCCCGATCTCGCGGCACAATATTTCGTTTAAATAACCGTCCTTGCTGACGTCGATCTTGCGTATTTCGATGTATCCGCCCCCGCCGCGGCGGCTCGCGGTGAGATAGCCCCTGTCGGCGGTAAAGCGGGTGGTGAGCACGTAATTGATCTGGCTGGGCGCGCAGTCGAAATGCTGCGCCAGATTGTTGCGCGAAATGAGCACAACGCCGTCTTCGGAAAACGCGTCGAGCAAAAATTGTTCTATCGCGTCGCAGATATTCATATGCCGCCCTCCTTTATAGACTTTCTTTGACCTTTGACTATATTATAGCACCGAGCCGCCCTTCTGTAAACGATTTTCGGAAAATTTGTGATAAAATTTTTAAAGCCGCCGCGAAAACACTTTCGCGGCGGCGGAATTTTGTTCAATCCATAAAAAAATCGCAGCGCTTCAACTCTTCGCGCACCTTTTCCACGGCGCGCTTTTCGATACGCGATATGTACGAGCGGGAAATTTTCAAAAACTTGGCGACTTCGCGCTGCGGCAGCGGCGCGCCCCCTTTCAGCCCGTAGCGAAGACACAAAATGGTGTATTCGCGCTCGGTCAGGACCTGTTCCAACACTTTCATGAACTTTTCTTTGAGCAGTTTGGATTCCACCGTCTTGAAAACGCCCTCCTCCTTTTCGAAGAGAAGGTCCATCAGCGTCAGTTCGTTCCCGTCCTTATCCACGCCCACGGGATCGGAAAGCGATACGTTGTTCTTGTGCTTTTTGTTGCTGCGTATCAGCATAAGCATCTCGTTTTCGATGCAGCGGGCGGTATAGGTCGCAAGTTGGGTACCCCGCCCCGGCTCGTAGGTGTTGATCGCCTTGATGAGCCCGATGCTGCCCACGGAAATCAGATCGTCGGTTTCCGCCGCGCCGTTGTATTTTTTGACGATGTGCGCGACCAGGCGCATATTGTGACGCACGAGTGTATCCTTGGCATTTTTGTCGCCTTCGCGCGCGAGGCGCAGGTACTTCGCCTCGTCCTCGGGAGAGAGAGGTTTGGGAAAAGAACTTTTTCCGCCGATGGCGGAAGTGAAAAAGACCAACTTGCCTAAAACGGCATACAGAAATTCAAAAAACATACGTCACCTCATTGTAGGTTTAATGTATGTTTTTCTCTGCTTGTACTATTACGCCGCGGGCAATTTAGGACAGGCGGAGCCTGTTTTTTTTGCGATGGCGACGGAGCAGGAAGACTGCGGCACACGCGGTGAGTATCTCCGCCACGGGAAAGGAGAGCCAGACGCCCGTCATGTCAAAGAGCGCAGAGAGCGCGAAGGCGGCGGGAATGATGAATATAAAGCCGCGCATAAGCGAGATGGCAAAAGATTCGCGCGGCAGATCTATGCCGCCGAAGTACACCGCCGTTACGATATTGACGCCCGCGAATACAAAGCCCGCAAAATACAGATACAGTCCGTGGACGGCGATCTGCGTCAGTTGCGCGTCGTTGTCGCGGTTGAAGATATTCACGATGGGGTTTGCGAACAGCGCGCCGAAAAGATACGCCGAAAGCGCGAATCCCGCCGCCGTCAAGAGGGCGAGTTTCATCGCCTTGGCGGCGTTTTTCTCCTCTCCCTGCCCCAGATAGCGGCTGACCACGGGCTGCAAGCCCTGCGCGATGCCCGTAAATACGGACAGCACGACGAGCGAAATATTGGCGATCACGCCGTACGCCGCAACGCCGACGTCCCCGTTCAGTCTTAAAATAATCACGTTGAACACGAGAATGACCAGCCCCGAGGAAAGTTCCGTGATGAAAGACGACACGCCCAGCGAGCACATATCCCCCAAATGACGGAAAGACGGAAGCGCGCATACAAGGCGGAAAGTATTTTTTCGCTGCAAAAAATGCACGGACGAGAGCAGTACGCCGAGCATGGGTGCGAATCCCGTCGCGAGCGCCGCGCCGAACATCCCCATATTGCATGGAAACACGAACACGTAATCGAGCGCGATATTCAAAAAACTGCCGCTGAGCATGGAGATCATGGCGAGATTGGGATTTTTGTCGTTGCGGATAAAACACAGCATCACGTTATTGACCATGAACGCGGGCGAAAATTTGAGAAAAGTGCCCAGATAGTCGGCGGTCATGTCCAGAACTTCGCCGCGCGCGCCGAGCGCGTAGGAAATCGGACGTGCGAGAAACAGCCCGCACAGCAGGTATAAAACGCCGAACGCCAGCGCGAAACAGAGGGCGCTCGTAAATACGCGGTTTCCTTTTTCCGTTTCGCCCCGCCCTTGCAAGAGAGAAAAGCGGGTGGCGGCGCCCATGCCGATCATCAGCCCCGTACCGTGCAGGACGCTGTACGCGGGCAGCGCGAGATTGAGCGCGGTCAGTCCGTCCCGCCCCACGCCGCGCGCGATGAAAAAAGTATCCGCCAGGATATAGCAGGAAATGCCCACCATGCCCAGCACGCTGAAAAAAGTATACCTTAAGAACGTTTTGCCGACGCTTGCCGTTTGCACCCCTAACCTCCATAAAAAAAACGTCCGATCATCCCTCTCCTTCTTCGGCCTACGGAAAGGGCATCGAACGTGCAGCGGAAGGGAGATCCGGCGATCCCCGCCCGCTTTTGTTTTTTTATCATGTTACCATTTTTACGGAAATTTGGCAAGCGAATGCCGCCCGAAATTCACGCTTTTTTCAAATAGCGGAGCATCGCCTCGTACGTTTCGCCGCTGATCATATGCTCGAAACGGCAGGCGTCCGCCTCCGCGGTCTCCTCATTTACGCCCAGCGCGCATAGAAACGCCGCGATATTTTTGTGCTTTTCGTACACGGCTTGCGCGTATTCCCGTCCTTCGTCCGTAAGAACGATATGGTTGTTTTCCACTTCCACATAGCCTTTGGCGCGCAGGATCTTCATCGCCTTTGTAACGGCGGGCTTGGATACGCCCAGTTTGCGGGCGACGTCCACCGAATGCACTTCCCTTTCGGACGAGGCAAGTTGCAATACCGCTTCGAGATAGTCTTCTCCCGATTCGTTATCGATCATGCGTCCTTTCCCTCCTTCTTGCGTTTTTCTTCTTCTATCCAGGAAGCGAGGCAAGCCTCTTTATCTGCAGTCAGTTTTAAAAGTTCGGTAAGTTCCTCTATATTGTCCGCGCCCAACACTTCGATATATTTATCGAAATATGCGAGCAGAAAATCATACTTTTCGTCGAGGTAACTCTTTCCCGATTCCGTGAGCAGCACCGTCATCTTACGGCGGTCTTCCTCGGAAATATCCATCGTCACATAGCCCTTTTCGCGCAATGTGCGCAAAATGATGGCGGTGCGCGCGCGGCTGATACGCAGATTGTCGCTGATCATGGAAGGGATAATTGTCGTATCTCCGCTGACGTTTAAAAACCACAACGTGGCGAGTTCTCCCTCGATAAATTCGCGCAGGTGCGTGACGATATCCATTTTATTCATGCGCCAAAGTTGCTGGATCAGCGCGTCGCGCAATTTTTCATCTTCCATCAGACAGTTCCTCTCCTGTGTTTATTCGTTGGACTTTAAGGAATCCGCCATATTGATCTTATTGAGTTTGATCAGCATGAAAGCATAGACGATTCCCGCGAACAGTACCGTAAGTCCCAACGAATAAAAATAACTTCCGACGCCGATGACGCTCGCAAACATCATGGCGACGCCGTTGATACGCGTGACCAGAAACATATGCAGAAGTACGCCAAGTCCCAGGCCCAAAAGCGCGCCGATGACGGTCAGAACCGCGCTTTCGCGGTAAATATAACCTGCGACCTCCCGCTTGCGGTAGCCCAGAACGCGCAGCGTCGCGATCTCCCGCCGCCTTTCGTCGATATTTATATTCGTCAGATTGTAGAGCACGATCGCCGCCAGCGCTCCCGCGCAGACGACAAGGACCGCGATCACAAAGCCCATGGTCTGTTCCAATCCCTCGTAAGTCTTTCTGTTGTTAGCCGTGAAGGTGACCCCGTTTACCCCGCTGTCGGAAAGGAGCGTTTTCGCAAGGTCGTCGTAATCTTCGGGGGAGATCCCCGTCTTGACGAAGAGCGTGTTGTCTTTCTTTTCTCCGAACAGTTCGGCGTAATACGCGCTGTCGACGTACAGATAATTACCCATATAATTTTCCGCGATCGCCGTAACGGTCAAGGTTTCCTTCGTTCCGTCGGAACGCCTGTAAACAATGGAATCGCCGACGGCTACCCCATAGCCGTCCGCTATATTTTCCGAAATCGCCACCCCGTTTTTACTCAAATCTATTATAGCAGACTTTTTGGAATTACGCAAGGCTAAAAACGAGTTAAATTTTTGATCGTCCGCTTTTACGGCGTAAAGTTCTACCGATTCGGTGAATTTTTCCCCGTCTTTTTGCAGTTCCACGTGCCCGTCTTCACCGTACAGCGAAACGTAATCTTCGCAATCCGTTCCTTGGAGAAAAGATTCGAGCGCGCCTCCCTCGTCGATGGCGCTGTACTCCACGAGCGCCTCGTATTGAACGATCTCGTTGAACTGCGTGTCGATGGCAGCCGTTACCGAATCGTTCAGCCCGAACCCTACGAGCATGAGCGCGGTACAGCCCATGACCGAGAGAATTGTCATAAACATATTCCGTTTATAGCGGAATATATTGCGCAGCGTCGCTTTATACTTGAATTTCAAATGATTCCACACGAATCCGACGCGTTCGAGAACGATGCGTTTGCCCGCTTTGGGCGCCTTGGGCTGCATGAGTTGGGAAGGCTTTTCTTTGAGCGACGAGCGTGCCGCAAAGTAAGTGACCAGCATGGTGCCCGCCAGCGCCACGGCGAGCGTGATGACGGCGAACCAAGGGGAAAACGCGAGCGAGAGCGGCGGCAGATAGTACATGATCTTATATGCCTGCCAGAAGATGGTGGGCAAAAGGCTGAATCCGAACAGCACGCCGACCACGCAGCCCACGATGCTCGCGATACAGCAGTAGATCATATATTTAGACATGATGCGCCCGTTCGTGTAGCCGAGCGCCTTGAACGTGCCGATCTGCATGCGGTCCTCTTCGACCATGCGCGTCATGGACGTGAGCGCGACCAGCGCCGCGACCACGATAAAGAATACGGGAAAAATACCCGCGATGTCCGCTACTTTTTCCGCGTTCATTCCGAACCCGATATAACTTAAATTCGTGGTAACGATATCCAGCACGTACCATTCCGCGGCGGGCAGATCTCCCGCGAGCGAGGCGAATTTTTCCAGTTCGGCATTGAGCGCGACGCACTGCTTTGCGCCGAGTTCCTTGTAATCTTCGATGCGCCCCTTGACGAAATCTTCGAAAGCGGGCGTAAACGCCATCCGTTCGTCCGAACCTTTTAAAAGCACGGATATATCCGTGTACATGGAATGCCCTTCCTCTTCGTAAAACAGATTGTTATACAGGTATTTGAAGAGCATATTGTTCGTCAGGTCGAAAACGCTTTCCTGCGCGTAAAAGATCGTGCCGAGAACGCCCGTGCCGAGCGTGGTCACTTCCCGCGCGTCGAAATAATAATAATCGGGCGAGGAAACCACGCCGACGACTTCGAACGTCGATTCCGTAAGCACGGATTTGCTCAGAGGCACGTCGAAATCGAGCGTCGTATCGCCCGTCACCGTAATCACGTCGCCCACCTTCACGTCGAGAATATAATTCGTCTTTCGCTGAACGACGACTTCGTCCGGTTTTTCGGGGAAACGCCCTTCGACCAACGTCAGGCGGTTGACGCCGCCGTCGCCCTGCAACGCCGCGAAATCGACCGCGTTGACGCGCGCGATGGTTTCGACGTCCGCCTCCCCGCCGCGCGTGATCGTTACGGGCGCGTCTGCGGAAGTGTAGGCAAAAGCGCGCTCGGTGAGCGCTTTTCCGTTCTCGTCCTGTAAAGCGAGTACTTCGGCGACGTCGTCCTCGGAAAAAGCGTAGACCGATTTGAGTCCCAGATCGAACGCGGCGTTTTCCTCGTAATATTTGTCCATGGAATTTTTCATGTCGGGCGTGGCCTGCATCACGCCGATCATGAAACCGACGCCGAGCGCGATGATCGCCATGATGGCGATAAAACGCCCGAACCCCGACGTGAATTCCTTTGCGATTGTTTTGGTAAATCTTTTCATACTAACACCGCCCGTAAGGAATTATTTTTACCATTCGATGACATCCACGTCGGCGGGATGCGCATTGAGTTCTTCGCCGCTGACTTTGCCGTTTTTGACGTGAATGACGCGGTCGGCCATGCGGGTGATCGCCTGGTTGTGCGTAATGACGATGACCGTTTTATGATTTTCGCGGCAGATCTTTTGCAGAAGTTTGAGGATATTTTTTCCCGTTTCGTAGTCGAGCGCGCCCGTCGGCTCGTCGCAAAGTAAAAGTTTGGGATTTTTCGCAATGGCACGCGCGATGGAAACACGCTGCTGTTCGCCGCCCGAAAGTTGCGCGGGGAAATTGCTCATGCGCTCGGACAGCCCCACTTCTTCCAGCGTTTTTCTGGCGTCCAGCGGATTTTTGCAGATCTCCGAGGCGATCTCCACGTTTTCGAGCGCAGTCAGATTCTGTATCAGATTGTAAAACTGGAATACGAACCCGACGTCGTAGCGGCGATAGTCGGTGAGTTTCCGCTCGTTGAAGTCGCTGATCTTCACGCCGTCCACGAAAATCTCTCCGCCCGTGACCTGATCCATGCCGCCGAGCATATTCAGAACGGTCGTCTTGCCCGCGCCGCTCGGCCCCACCACCACGCAGAATTCGCCCTGCCCGATGCTGAAATTGACGTCGTCCGCCGCCTTGATCACGTTGCTGCCCATTATGTAGTGCTTGCTCACGTTTTTGAATTCCACAAAGTTCATATTGTTCCCTCCGAAGATGTTGTCACCCTATGTAACGTCCTTTTTGACAAAGTCAGCGCAGTCTGTTACAATATCACTAATTGTTTTTACTGCTAATCAATTTCATTTTTATTATATTCTAAAGATGTGAAAAAGTCAACCCCTCCGCGGTTAAAATTATGTGAAAAAAAAGCGCCGTGAAAGCGCTTTTTTCCCAAAGATTAATAATCGTATTTGGTGAATCTCAGGTATCCGCGGGCGAATACGGTCGAAATAATCAGCCAGATTGCGGCGAGCGCGATGATGACATAGGTAATGATCGCACCGATACTTCTATCTCCCATAAACACGGCCGAAACGAGATT
Organism: Candidatus Borkfalkia ceftriaxoniphila; assembly: GCF_004134775.1. Lineage (NCBI taxonomy): Bacteria > Bacillati > Bacillota > Clostridia > Christensenellales > Christensenellaceae > Candidatus Borkfalkia > Candidatus Borkfalkia ceftriaxoniphila. Next base: position 1,908,878 of record NZ_SDOZ01000002.1, on the reverse strand, counting down.
GAAATTAAAGGCCCCGTACAATCCCCAGTTAACTGCTCCTAAAAGCACGAGGATGTAAGAAACTAAATTTGCAATAAACATTTTCCACCTCCGAATAACAGTTTGCGCAACAATCCCTATTCTATACGCCGCGAAATCTCTTGCTTTTTGCGCGCATTTCGTGTAAAATATATAATACGCGAGTGTGTTGGAACTGGCAGACAAGATAGACTTAGAATCTATTGCTTCGGCGTGCAGGTTCAAATCCTGTCACTCGCACCAAAGGCGCGGAAGGGATCCCTTCCGCGCCTTTTTCATGCGTCCATATATTGCGAGAGCGCGTTATTTTTCAATAACGCCGCGGGCGGGGCGAAATCGACGATTTTGCCCCCGTCCATGACGCAGATATAATCGTATTTTTCCAATAGGTCTGCGTGCAGTTTATGCGATACGTTGAGAACGGTCTTATCCCGCAGCGCCAAAATATTTTTTTCGACGCGGTAGGCGGTTTCCTTATCGAGCGACGAAGTCACTTCGTCTAGCAACAGAATATCCGTGTCCTTGTAAATCGCGCGGGCAAGCCCGACGCGCTGCTTTTCCCCGCCCGAAATCTGGTTGATCTCCTCGCTGATCTGTTCGTCCAAACCGTTTTTCTGCGCGAGCACGAAATCGCGGAGTTCCGCAATTTCGACGGCGTGTTCCAAAAGTTGCGCGTCGCCCGTCCCGTTGAAATCGATATTTTCACGCACCGTAAGATCGAACAGATAACTTTTCTGCTGGGCAAACGCGATGTTTTTGTAGAGTTCGCGCTCGGAAATATTTTTGTAATCGACGCCGTCTATCTCGATTTTCCCGACGTATCCGTTGAAAGTCTTGCCGATCAGTTTCAACAGCGTGGACTTTCCGCTCCCCGACTTTCCGACAATAAGATATTTTTTTCCCTTTTCGAATGCGGCGCTCACGTTTTTTAAAGTGAGATCTTCATGATCGGGATAGCTGAAACCGACGTTTTCGACTCTGATCCCTCTCTCGAAACCGAAAAGTTTTTCACCCTGCGCTTCGGGCGGCTGCGCCATCGCGAGCAAAGTTTCATCGAGTTCCCTTATCCCCGAAATGAGCGCGGCTTTGCCCGCGATCTGCATGAGCGGCGAATACATATTGCCGCTGAGTTGCACCACCGCGATGACGGCGCCGATGAGAATGACCGATTGCAGCATCATATAGCCCGCGATCGCGATACTGCCCAGTTGCAGGAGCACCACGATAAAAATTCCGACGTCCCCCGCATACAAATTCAGTTTGTCGAGCACCGTGTTCTTTTTGCAAAGCGTTTCGTTGATACGCGCGATCTCGCGCTCCGTCCGCTCTTCGCTGCCGAAATTTTTCACGACGTCGATCCCGAGAAAGGTCTGTTTGAGCGCGGCGGTATATTGCTTGACGGCGTCGGACAACCGCACGTTCGCGCGGTTGAGCGGCTTATTGAAAACGACGGGCACGATGAAGATGAGCAGCGTGAGCCCGAGCATGGTCAAAGCGACCACGTAATTGATGAAAAACGCCGCGGCAACCGCGAAAACAAATGTAAATATTTCTTCGGGAAGTGTGATCACGGAATTAAAACCGCTTACGGCAACGGTTTTGATATCGTTTGTGAGATGGGAAAGGTATTTCGCCGTGTCGTTCGAGGCGAAATCTTCGTAGCGTTCGTGCAGAAGGCTGTGCGTCAGATCATTGCGAAGCAGCATGACCGCCTTGTTGATATATGCCGTGCTCGCTTTATCTTTTAAAAGCAGGATCGCGGTGAATACCGCGACGTACCCGATCGCTATGCCCACGCAAAAGAATAACTGATCGGCCGTCGCCCCGTCGGCAGTGATCGTGTTGACCAGCCATTGCAAAATGAGCGCGAAACCTACGAACGCGGCGGCGTACAGCGCTTTGAACAGGACGAGCGCGATAAACTTGATTTTACTGTAAACGATGTACCGTTTCATTCGACCGCCTCCGCAAGCGCGACCGCCAAAGGAGCCAGAGCGCCCTTTTCCATATTAAGCATATTTTCGACGACGGTCAAAAATTCTTGCAGACGAAGAACGGAAGACGACTCTTCCTCCGTAAAAAATCTGTCGTTAAACATAAACTGCGCGGCGATGAGCAGCGTTTCCACAGTCGTTTTCGGAAACTGCACGCGGCACAGCCCCTGTTCGTTGCCCTCCTCTACGATATCCGTCAGAACGGGCACCAGACATAGTACGGACACGACAAGACTTTTGAGATGCAAAAGTTCGTTGCCCTCCTGATGGATCGCCGCGACGATGCGCTGTTTGAACAAACTGTCGGAACAACTCGCCTCGACGATGACTTTGATAAACTTTTCGACCGCGTTCAGATCGCTTTCACGCCCGATTCCGTTCAGTTTCGCCGTAAGGTCGCGGGTGTACATTTCGATCGCCTCGTCCAAAAGTTCTTCCTTTGATTTGAAATAATAGTAAAAAGTCCCCTTTGCGATATTCACGGCCGCTAAAATATCGTTGACCGACGTGTTCCGAAATCCCTTTTCCGCGAATAACCGCACGGCTTCGTTTACGATCTCTTCGCGCCGTTCGTCCGCTTCTTTGACAATCCTCATAGATGTGGCTCCCTTTCAATTGTTATAGACCGACCGTCGGTCTATAAACATTATATGTGCTTTCCAAGGAAATGTCAAACGTTTTGCAAGAAAAAAAAGGATATGCGTTTCGCAAATCCTTTTTATGTATTATTCTTTGATACCCGAGCCGTAGCGGCAGAAAAATCCGTTTTTAGAGTGGTGCTCCTCTTTTTGCCGATACATTTCCTTTTCCGCGCGCACCATCAGCGTTTCGAGCCGAACGCCCTTGTCGTCGTAACAAGAGCCGACGGAACAAGGAAGATTCTGCGTTTGAATATGTTCGCTCAACTGCCGCATTTTTCCTTCCGTCTTTTCTTTGCCCAAATCGGGCAGGAACAGTACGAATTCGTCGCCGCCCGTGCGGAAAATATCAATATTCGGAAAGACGTCGGTCAAAACTTTCGCGGTTTCGATGAGATATTTATCTCCCAGATCGTGCCCCAGCGTATCGTTGGTCTCTTTTAAATTATCGAGATCGAGATAGACGACGCCCATATTGGCAAATTTTTCTTTGCGCAGGCGCATGACCGTATCCTTGAAACAGTTCCGATTTTTAAGCCCCGTGAGCATATCCGTATAACTGGCGTAAGCGAGTTGCTCGATAAGGCGGCGCTTTTCCATTTCCTGCCAGATAAATTTCGACGCCGAGTGCATGAGCGTGCGGTTTTCGAGATTGGAAGACGGATCGTCCACCCCGAAAAACCCCGTCACTTTTCCTTCTTTGAAAAAAGGTACCGCCATCAAACTGCGGATATTCTGCGCTTCCAGAATGCGGAAATCTTCGCCTTTCGGATCCATTTCGTCATATAGCGAAGATATGAAAAACTCTCCCGTCTTTTCGAATTTATCGATCCAGTCGGAAAGCAGATCGAGCGAAAGCCCCTTCAGATTATCGATTTGCGAAGTGACGCCTTCCGAGCACCATTCGAAGGTGTTGTCAGCCACCTTTTTATCCGTATCGAATTCGAAGATATAGGAGCGCGCAGCCTGGTAAAAACGCCCCACGACTTCCAGAAATCGATTGACCGCCTGGGAAATTTCCGTCCCCTCAGACAGAGCGCTGACGCATTCCAACAGCGCCTGTTCGCTCGTCAGTTTTTTCGACAGACGCATGATCTCGTCTTTTTGCAGAAAAAAGTCGTGCACGACTTCCAGCCGATACTCCCTTCCGTCGATCTCTATGATGCTGTCCTCGATCGAGGCGCTGCGTTTAAGCGTTTCGTTGAAATGTTCCCAGCAATATTTTTCCCCTCGCACGAGTTTCGCGTTCGTGCAGTAAGGACAAGGCGAGTTTCTTCCCTGCAATATCTCATAACATTTGCGGCCGAGATAGTCCTTTTCCGACTGCAAGCCGAACATACGCAATCCGGGATCGGACAGAAACAGCATTTCGTATGTTTCCATATCGGAGATATAACAAACCATGGAGAGATGGTCGATGATAAAAGTATTGAGTTTTTCGCGTTTCATGTATGTTATTCTCCCGATTGATACTATCATTTTACACTAATTTTATGTTAAAAGCAAGGGCTTTTGCCGCTTTCTTTTTGGTAAAATAAAAGCGCGCGTACGTTTCCATACGCGCATAATCTTTACAGGCTGTCGGGAGAAAATTTTTCAACGGATTCGTTTAGACATCAAAAAAGGTACTCTGCGGCAGGTCTGGATGGCGAGAATGCCTAAAATTGAGCAGCACAGCGGCTGGATGCTGTCCAGCGCGAGGTTTAAAAGCGCCGCGCTCCACCCCACAAGAAATACGGAGTTGAACACGTAATAGCCTGCGAGCATCCATACCGACGCGGCGACCGCGCCGAGTACGCAGCGCCAAAATGTAGGCTCTTCTCCCGCGATCAAACAGAAAATGAGCGCCATGACCGCCTTGATGATCAGCGTGGCGGGCGCGTATACGGGAAAGGCGATGACGTCGGCCAGCGCGCTGCCCATTGCAGACGCGGCGATCGCATACGGTTTTTTTAAGAAAAAACAGGCAAGAAAGATAAACGTGTCGCCCAGATGGATATATCCCGTGAGCGGCAGCGGGATCTTGACGAATGCCGTCGTGACCATGACGAGCGCCATGAACAGGGCGGCGACCGCCAGCGATTTCGTTCGCATAACAAATTCTCCTTATAATACAGAAAGCCCCGCACGGGAACCGTACGGAGCTTTTTCCTTTGGATTTACACCACGCCGTGCGCCATCATCGCCTCGGCAACCTTTTCGAAGCCCGCGATATTCGCGCCGACAACGTAATTGCCCTCAAAGCCGTATTTCTTCGCCGCAGCGTCGATATTTTTGAAGATATTTACCATAATGGTGCGGAGTTTCGCATCCACTTCCTCGAAAGACCAGAAGAGCCTGCCGCTCGACTGCGCCATTTCCAGCGCGGAAGTCGCAACGCCGCCCGCGTTCGCCGCCTTTCCGGGCAGGAACACGACGCCCGCCTCCTGCAAAATATGCGTCGCCTGCAAAGTCGTGGGCATATTCGCGCCCTCGCCCACCAGCGTCACGCCGTTTTTGACGAGGATCTTTGCCGATTCTTCGTCCAGTTCGTTCTGCGTCGCGCAGGGCAGAGCCACGTTGCAGGGGATCGTCCAGATGCCCTTGCAACCCTCGTGATATTCGGAGCCTTTCACGCGGTCGGCGTATTCTTTGATGCGTCCGCGCTCCACTTCCTTGATCTGTTTCACGACGTCGAGCCGAATGCCGTTCCGATCGTAAATATAGCCGTTGGAATCGCACATCGCGACCACTTTCGCGCCCAACTCCATCGCCTTTTCGCAGGCATAGATCGCGACGTTGCCCGAACCGGAGATGACGCAAGTCTTACCTTTGAGGCTGTCGCCCCTGCTCTTCAACGCCTCTTCGGTGATATAGACGAGACCGTAGCCCGTCGCCTCTTTTCTCGCAAGGCTGCCGCCGTAGGAGAGCCCGCGGCCGGTGAGAACGCCCACGTGTTCGTCGCGGATACGTTTATACTGTCCGAACAAAAACCCGATCTCACGCGCGCCCACGCCGATGTCGCCGGCGGGAACGTCGGTATCCGCGCCGATGTGGCGATAGAGTTCGGTCATAAAACTCTGGCAGAAACGCATGATCTCGTTGTCGCTCTTGCCCTTGGGATCGAAGTTGCTGCCGCCCTTGCCGCCGCCGATGGGCAGCCCCGTCAGGCTGTTTTTGAAGATCTGTTCGAAACCGAGAAATTTGATGATGGAAAGATTGACGGAAGGATGAAAACGTAGGCCTCCCTTATAAGGACCGATCGCGCTGTTAAACTGGACGCGGTAGCCCTTGTTCACGTGCACGTTGCCCTGATCGTCCACCCAAGGCACGCGGAAAAGAATGGTGCGTTCGGGCTCGACAAGGCGTTCCAGAAGCCCCGCTTTTTCATAGGCGGGATTGGCGTCGATGGCGCATTGCAAACTGTTCAACACCTCGGTCGCCGCCTGGTGGAACTCAGGCTCGTTGGGATTCTGCTCTTTCAAACGCGTCAAAACGCTCTCTACATAAGACATGGCTAAATAAACTCCTTTGTTTAGTTCAGGATTATTTTAGCATTTTCCGCGCACGAAAGCAATCGTTGCCGCGCACAATATCTATTCGAAATTATTATATCTCTTATAACTTTGCGTTAACGACTTCAATAACGTCCGTACTTATGCGCCGCGTTGTACATGGCGACCACGTTTTCCACGGGCGTATTATCCTGGATCTGATGCGTGGGCGCGAAGTGATAGCCGCGCACTTGCATCATGATTTCCAGCGTGTCTTTGCATACCTGCTCGGTCTGCGCGGCGGTGCCGTAGGCGAGCGGACCCGCCGTGGAAATACAACCGCGGAAATTCAGCCTGCCGCCGAAAGTCTTTGCAAGATACGCGGGGCTCATGTTCACAGCCTCGGGCTGCAAGGTATCCACGCCGCGCACGCCCATTTCGATGAAATCTTCGTAAGCCCAACTGCTGCTGCCGCAGGTATGCACGATAGCGGGAAGACGGTAATGCTTTGCAAGGTCGACGAAAGTTTTGTGAATGGGTTTGATCTGCGCGCGGTATAGTTCCAGGCTGATCATGGGCGCGATCTGTGTGCCGAGATCCTCTCCCAGCCAGATGAAATCGAGATGATCTTTGCATTTTTCCACGAGCCGTTCCATCATGCCCAACTGAAACGCCGCCCTGCGGCGGATAAAGCGCATGGCTGCCTCGTCGTCCAGCATGACGTGGCACAATACGTCCTCCACGCCCATGATGCGGCCGTTGGAGTTGAGAACGTCGGGCACGCCGGCGCTGCCGACGTACAACCCCATATCTTTTCCGTACGCCTTGCACTGCGCGAGCGCCGCGTCGTAATCGAAATCGTCGGGGTCGGGAACGGGGAAATCGTCGAACATTTCGTCCGTCGCGTCTTTCAAGGGAAAATCGCAGAAATCCCAATATCCGCCCGTTTCGTGTTCCACCCAGCGCATCACGCACCCTTCGAGCGGGTCTACCCGCCTGTTCTCGGGCGCGCGGTACAGCGGCTTTCCGATATAGGGCGCGGCAATGCCGCGGTAATCGACGCCCAGTTTTTGCAGCAGCGTTTCGTAGTCGTCCTCCCGCACGCCCAGCGCGCGGCAAAGGTTGCGGTGAATGACGGGGTTAGTGTCGTAACCGATGGTCACGCGGTCGGTCTTTTCGTATTCGAACGTGCGGCGCACGCGCTCTTTCGCGCTCATGCGCTCGGGTGCTTTCAGAATTTCCATAAACGATCCTCTCTCGCTTTACTTTTATCTCTCTTTATTATATAATAAAATCGAACTGTAAACAATGCACTAAACAACCTAAAAATTATAGTTTCGCACAATTATGGAATCATTTACCGCACAATTCAGAGTGATCAATCATTTCCCCTGCGAAAAGGGATTTTCCACGCCGCCGCGCGTGTTCGATTACCCCTATCTTTTGTACGTGCACGGCGGCAGGGGCGCGTATAAAGTGAACGGCCGCCGCTACGAATGCGAACGGGGCGATCTTTTTTATTGCCCGCCGTTCGAGGAAAACGTCATTTTTGCGGACGAATACGAGCCGTTTATTCTCTCGGGGCTGGAATTTACCGTTTCCGACGTGCACTTTCTGAACGAGAATATGCCGCGGCGGGCGAACCTGAACGACGATCCGTTCGCGGCGAGTTGCATTTTAAAAATGATCGACGAATACCTGTACGACAAGACGGGCGCGGGCGAGATCTGTTCGCACCTTTTAAGCGCGCTTTTGCTGGAACTGTTCCGCGCGCAGACGCGAAGCGCGGCGCCCCCAAAACGCCCCGCCCGCGAAATCATGCGGTATCTTTCGCAGAACGCGGCGAAAAAGGTGACGTACGCGGAACTTTCCGAAAACTTCCACTATCACAAAAACACCATCAATCGGCTTGTGAAAGAGGCGGCGGGCGTGACGCCGAAAGAATACGCGATCCGGCAAAAGATCAAAGAGGCGCAGAAATTTCTGTGCTTTACCGATATGAGCGCGGAAGAGATCTCGCAGGCGCTCGGGTATTCCTCCCCCTGTTTTTTCAGCCAGCAATTCAAGCAGAAAACGGGTTTCACGCCCGCGCAGTTCCGAAACCGCAACAAAACGCCGTGAAAAAATTTCACGGCGTTTTGCAGTAGAATAATATATCGGAGAATGTGTAATCATTTTCTGCGCGGACGGGCATAAAACGCGCGTTCGCTCACGTTCAGCCCCGCAAGAAGGCTGAGGCTTTCGATCATTTCGTCCAACTCGTCGCCCGAGCCCGCAAACGATCCGAATACCATCGCGCGGCGGGCGGGCACAGCACTTTCCGCACCGAGCACGCGCCGAACGCGCGAAAGGTACGCTTGCGCAAAATCGTCGTCAAGACGCGCGATTTCCGCGTGTCTTTCGCCCCGCGTGACTCTGTGTTCCCCAAACGACAGAGCGGGCACATAGCACGCGCTTTTCTCTCTTTTCATCCGTTTTACGAGCGAAGATAAAATTTTCATAACTTGTCCTCCTGTTTACGCGCCTATTATAACAAATAATACTTGACAGATATTGTCATATATTCTAAAATAATTCTAAAAAGTTTTCAATAAAAGGCGGAAATCTCATGAAATTCGAAGTGATGCTGGGCATTTTGTTCCGATTGCTGCGCAGAACGAAAGCGAGCGCGGCGGAATTGGCGGATCTTTACGGCGTTTCGCAGCGCAGTATTTATCGTTATGTGGAAGAACTTATCGTATCGGGTGTCCCGATAAATATTATACGGGGGCGCAACGGCGGAATATTCCTTCCCGATACATATAAATTGCCTGAAAATTTTTTATCCAAGGAGGAATACGCCGCGGCGGTTGGCGCGATGGAAGTTTTTTACGCGCAGACGCGGGACGAGAGCCTGCATGCCGCGCTGGAAAAAATGAGCGCGCAGCAGAAAGACCACAGCCGAAACCTGTCCCTTTCGGGAAATATTTTAGTGGACAGCGGCACCTGGGGCGACGCCTACAATTTTTCGGAAAAACTGAAAGTACTGGAAGAGGCGGTGGAAAAAAATCTCTGCCTGGACGTTTCCTACATCAACCGCGGCGGCGAGGAGAGCAGGCGCGTCATCGAGCCGCACATTCTCGTGTATAAACAGAACGTGTGGTACGTGTACGCCTGGTGCCGTCTCAGGGAAGAATTCCGCTTATTCAAGATCGGGCGCGTTAAGGCGGCGCGGCGGACGGGCGAGATCTTCGAAAAGCGCCCCTTCGAGCGGGAAAAGATCCCCTTGAAATTCAATTTCGAATCGTACGAACTCATTCCCGTGCGCCTGCGCATCGAAAACGCCGCCCTGCCCGACGTAGAAGAATGGCTGGGCACAGACAATATCCGCCGCGAGGGCGGCGCCCTCGTCGCGGACGTGACTCTGCCCGACAGCCCCGCGCTGATCTCCAAACTCGCCTCCTTCGGCAGCGGTATCCGCATCGAGTCCCCTTCTTCGCTCATCGAAAAAGTGCGATCATACGCGCGGGAACTTGTTTCTTTATATGAAGGCAACTAAAAAAAAGAACGGCTGCATAACAGCCGTTCTTTTTAATCTTCCAATATTTGCAACGCGTTGCCGTAAAAAATTTTTTCTTCCCATAAAGGGGGCAACCGCATGGCTTTGAGATAAGCGAGCGTACGCGCGGGGGTATCCCACGGGCAGTCGGTTCCGAACAGAACGCGCTCCGCGCCGAACGCTTCTATCACTTCGCGCCCCGCCGATAGCGGAACGTACTGCGAGGAAAACGCGGTGTCCGTAAATACGTTGGCAAGGGGCGCCAGAAATTCGACGCTCTCCTTCGCCGAGCGCATTCCGCCCAGATGCGCGAAAATAAAATTTGCCGAGGGAAACGCTTTTGCGGCGCGCGCCATGCGCGCGGGCGAACACTTTTCGGGCGGCGAAAACGCCAGATCGGCGCCGCCGTGGAAGAGCATGGCAAGCCCCAGCCGCCCGCATTCCGCGTAAACGGGAAAAGCCTTTTCGTCGTCCGCAAAAAAATTCTGATATTCGTTATGGAATTTTACGCCCTTGACGCCAGCCTCTTTCAATGCGAGAAGTTCCTCTTTCCAGCGGGCGGAATCGGGATGCACCGAGCCGAACGAGGGATGGCGGGCGCTGTTCGTCTGCCGCGCGAACGCGTTCACGTTGCCCTCGTTTTTCGGCGACGTGGCGATGTGCAAAAGAACGAACCGATCCACGCCCTCCCTGTCCATCAGCGCCGTAAGAGAGCCGAGCGTGCCGTCGGTATAGTGCGGGATATGCGCCTTTGCGCCCAGCGTTTCCACCGTGCGCGACGCCAGTTTTTCGGGATAGATATGCGTATGAAAGTCAATCAGCATAGATCGTTTTTATGTTTCTCCCTGTATTTTTTATTGCGTTTGATATAGATCGCCGCGGCGGTCGCGGCAAGCGCGGCGACGACGGCGACGACAGCCGCCAGCGTCCAGCCGAATACGTCGTCGGCAGACAGATTTTCGACGCCGAGCGTGAGCAGAACGGTATCCCCCATGGCCTCCACCGTGAATCCGTCCTTTTGCATTTCCCGCGCCATAGCGAAAAATTCCACGACGCGGTCGGAATTTTCATCGATACGCAGGCGATATTTAAAGAGGGATACGACAATGCCCTCCTCCGTTTTGCGATGCGAATAACCGTATAAGTCCGCCTCTTCGACGTCGCCGCGGAATAAGACCTTAACCGCGTACTTTCCGACTTCTTCTTCGGTTGCGGGCATCTCTTCCGAAACGATCTCCCACGGGTATGCTTTGAACAGCGGCGCGTCCTCGGCAAAGGCGACGAATTCCTCTTCCGAACCGAATATCTCCGTACGGACGACGGCCGCTTCCCTTCGCATATCCATCTGTTGCAGCACGACGGCGCCGACGGCCGCCGCGAGCACGACGATACCGCAAAGGAGCGTAAAACTTTTGGCGCGGAAGCGGGCATAGCCGTGCTCGGACGCATCAAAGCACTTATTTTTGCCCGCTGCCGCAAGGCAGACGGGATAACCGATCAGCAAGAACAGCACGGCGCCGACGAGCCCGAACCCGAGCGCATAGGGAAATTCGAATCCGAAATGCGGCGGGATAAAAGCATTGGGCAGGATAAATCCGAAAGCCGCCGCGTCTATCAGAAGGACGCGCGCCGCCGTACGGAACAGGTATTTCCGAAAATCTTTTAGTTTATCGCCCTCTATTTCGTCCGACGACACGTTAAAAAGCAGGCGCTTATACACGACGACGATACATACGGCGGAGGCGATGAGCACGACGGTACCGAGAAGAAAGCCCAACAGGCTCTGATACGCCACGGCGGCGAGAACGAGCGTTAAAATCATTGCAAAGACGGCAAGCCCGCCGCAGATCCACGACGCCGCGTTCGCCGTGCCGCGGCACCGTTCCAGCCGCAGGGCGAGAGATTTTTCCAGACGTTCCCACGAAATCTTTTCGGGCTCGCCCGCGTGTATGCGTTCCCCGCGCAAGAGTTCGTCGCAAGTCACGCCGTATAATTCGGCGATGGCGGGCAGCATGGAGATATCGGGGCACGAGCCGCCGCATTCCCAACTGCTCACCGTCTTGTTTGAAACGCCCAGAATATCCGCGACCTCCTGTTGGGTATACCCCTTGGATTTTCGCAGAACGGACAAAAATTCTCCCATCGGCAATTTTGACATAAAATTCTCCTTTTCCGTGTTTTCTTAAAAGTCTAACGCCTACGGAGAGAAAAAACAACACGAGAGAGTCGGAATTTATCTCATATCCTTGGAATCGGCAAGTTCCGACTTCAATTTACGCACGATCGGCGCGTCGGCGGGCGCCCAGTTATTTTCATCCAACTCGTCCCCGCGTAAAAAGTCCGCACGTTCGTGTTCCAAAACCTGAAAGTCCGAAAGGAAGCGGCAAAGATAGGTTTGCAGCGTCACGATAAAATCGGGATATTCGTGCGTCACCGTCATGTAATGGGAAATCACTTCTATTTTTGCGCCCATCTCCTCGCAAAGTTCGCGCGTAAGCGCCTGTTCGGGCGTTTCGCCCGCCTCGATCTTGCCGCCGACGAACTCGTATTTGTGCGCGACGTACGCGTATTTGCTTTCGCCGCGCATGGAAGCGAGCACTTTCCCTTTTCGGATAAAGATCCCGCCGACGACCTCTATATGCTTTTTCATGATTCCTTCCCGCCCTTACAGAATTTTTCGAGATAACGCACGTCCAGTTTCCATGCGGGCACGAGGTTGCGGCGGCGATGGTCTTCGTTGGCCTTGCCGAGCGCCGCGCGGTACTGCGCATATGTACAACCGTTCACCTTTTGAAACCATGCCTCCGCCTCGCGCTCTCTTCCCATCAACTGCGTGCGCCCGATATGGATCACCTCGTGGCACCGGCGGCAAACCGCCACCACGTCGGCAAGTTTCTGCGTCTGCGTGCTTTCGTCGTATTCCCAACGCTCGTGCGCTTCCAAGCGCTTGGCGGGACAGCCGCAGATCATGCATCTCCCTTCCGCACGCGCGTACGCGTCTTTCCGCACCACGTCCCATTGGGCGGGCGTAAGAATGGAGCGCAGATTGCTGTACCAACAACTGTCGGGCACCAGTTCGAAATTCAATTTGTATTCCATATCTTTTATTATAAACCTTTCCGAAAAATTTTACAACAAAAAAGCCTTTCCTCATGCGGGAAAGGCTTTTTTCTTATGCCACCAGATTGAGTTTGTGCGTGACGATATATTTCGTGGAAAGGAAACAAACGGCCGCTATCGCCGCGAAAAATAAGATCGACAGCAAGGTACTTACATATTGATTGAGTTGATACAGCCACGTGTACAGATCCGACAAAAACGGTTGCAGAAAGAGAACGATAAAAAATATAACCACATAAAATAAAACGGTCACCATGCTCTTGCGCGATTTGGAAAGTTGCCCCACGCAGATCCCCGTAAAAATAAACAGGATACCGCTTACGGATGCGACGAGCGCCAGGACAAGTTGTTCAGCAAAGAGCAGCGGATCTTTCGCGACATCATGGAAAAATTCGTTGAAGAACGTCGACCATTGACTGAGCGAGTTCTCAATATCGAAAGATCGGAGCGAGAGCGAAAACAATAAAGAGAAAACAAAGAAGAGCAGCAGCGTATATATCCATAAAATCATAGCGGAAACGAGTTTCGCGACGATTAATTGTACGGGCGTGGCGGGAATGGAAAAAGTCATATAACCCTCGCCCGAAAACATCGTTTTTCGGAACCGTTTGGCAATGGGGCCTAAAAGCATGGCGATCACGCCGTAGATCAAAACGACGAGCATGATGAGCGACAGCATCCAATAAAAGAGCGAATTTTGCGCAAACGACATGATCCAGGAAAGAACGGTCAACCCCAGTACCACGATGGTCACGGGCCAGACCGAGCGGAAATAGGCATACAATTCGTGTTTGATCAATTTTTTTACCATCGGAACACCTCCCTGAATATTTCGTCCAGACTTTTCCCTTTTTCGCTGCGCACGATCTCCGCGTCCTCATCGAGCACGACGCGCCCGCGGTTCAAAAAGATCGCGTGCGTCAAAATGGGTTCCACGTCCGCGATCAGGTGCGTGCACAAAAAGATGGTCGCATGCGCGGGCTTATTGGCAAGCACGGTTTCGAGAATGAAATCGCGCGCGGCGGGATCGACGCCCGCGATCGGCTCGTCGAGAATGAAAAGTTCCGCTTCCCGCGCCATGGTGAGGATCAGCCCCAACTTTTCCTTATTGCCCTTGGAAAGCGTGCGGATAGGCTGTTTCAGCCCGATTCCCAGCCTATCCAGCATGGCTTCCGCCTTTTCCCGCCTAAAGTCGGCGAAAAAGTCCATGGAATAGGCGAGCGCCTGCTCCACGCGCATCCAGTTCGACAAAAAATTCGTGTCGGGAAGATAGGCAGTGACAGATTTGGTCGCGGGACAGGGTTTTAAGCCGCCGATGCGCACTTCGCCCGACGTAGGCTGCAGCATCCCCATCGCAAGTTTGATGAGCGTGGATTTGCCGCTGCCGTTGGGGCCTAAAAGCCCCACGATCCCCCCTCTTCCGATATTCAAATCCACGTTATCCAGCGCGAGCGTAGATGCGTACGCCTTGCATAATGCGGAACATTCGAGAATGTTTCCGTCGGTACGGATCTGTAATTGTTCTTTTTTCAAATCTCTCCTCCCAATAAAATGCTTGGATACAGTATAACACACCCCGCCGCCGATTGCAACGTATCCGTGAAAAAACCCCGCGGAAATTTTCCGCGGGGAAATGATTAAAATGCAGACATCAGACCCGAAACGAGAATGGCGATGAGGCAGACGGGCGCGACGAATCGTATCATGATCTTAAAATACTTTTCGCGCGCGGACTTTTCTTTCAGTCCGATCTCTTCGGTAATGAGGCGCACGTTGGTAAAATATCCGACGATGACGCACGTTCCGATGGCGACGAGCGGCATCAAAACGCTGTTGCTGATAAAGTCGAACATATCTAAGATCGTCTTACCGTTCAGTTGTATGCCGTTCAAGACGCCGAACCCGAGCGAAGACAAAGTGCCCAGCACCACGATCACGCCGAAAACGATAAAACAGGAAACCAATCGTTTGAGTTTGAAATGTCGGCACAATACCGCGACGATCGCCTCGAAGAGCGATATGGCGGACGTGAGCGCGGCAAACAGCACCAAAAGGAAAAAGAGCATTCCTATGAGATTTCCGAACGAGGAAAAAGCGCCGAATACGTTGGGCAAAACCACAAACATGAGCGAGGGGCCCGAACTTGCCAGATCTCCGTCGGGATTGGCGGAAAAGGCGAAGATGGCGGGAATGATGATGAGACTTGCCACGATCGCGAACGACGTATCGCACACGCTGATCTGCCGTCCGCTCTTTTGGATATTCGCGTCCTTTTTCATGTACGAGCCGTACGTGATCATGATACACATGGCAAGCGACATGGAATAGAACAGTTGTCCGAGCGCGTCCAGCAGCATCTCCCCCGAAAATTTGCCGAAATCGGGCACGAAAATGTAACTTAACCCTTTCCAGGCGTTGGGCTGACAGAGGACAAACACCGCCAGAACGACGGCGAGGATTGCGAGAATGGGCATGAGGATCTTACTGACCTTTTCGATGCCTTTCTGCACGCCTAACACGACTACGACGAAAGCCATCGCCGCGAAGATGAGAAAATAAATAAGCGGTTCCCAACTGCCCGAAATAAACGTGGCGAAAAAGTCGCCCGTCAATGCGCCCGTCGCACCCATTCCGTTCATATAGGAAACGAGGTATTTGAGAACCCAGCCGCCGATCACGCAATAGTACGGCACGATGATGACGGGCACCACCAGGGAGAAAAAGCCGAACCATTTGGTCTTTTTGTTGAGTTCGCCGAACGCGCCCACGACGTCTTTCCCCGTCTTGCGTCCGATCGCGATCTCCAGAATCAGCAGCGCGAATCCGAACGTGACGGCAAACGCAATGTAGAAAAGGATAAAGATCCCGCCGTGCCTTGCGGCAAGGTAGGGAAAGCGCCACAAATTTCCAAGTCCCACGGCGGAACCCGCCGCCGCGAGCACAAAGCCGAGTTTGCTCGAAAAACCGTGATGTTTCTTTTCGTGCGCAGCGCCCTTTTCTTCCTGCACTGCGGCTTGTTCCTGGTTTTCGTTCTCGCTCATACGAACCTCTCTGTTTTTTAATTTTCTCGTTATGCGTGGAATTTATACGCCGCGGACATAGACCGACACGCGGCGCTTGGCGTTCATTATACTAAAATTTGCCCGTTCTGTCAATCTTTCCCGCGGGAAACGAACAGATTGTTCAATGCGGCGCACAGCGCCTCGAAGGAGGATTGTATGATATCCTCGTCGATGCCGGCGCCCCAGCCTGTTTTTCCGTCCCCTTCCACGCCCACGAAGGAGAGCGCTTTGGAAGTCGACTGCTCGCCCAGCGAATGTTGTTCGTAGGTCGTGAGCGTGTACGCTGCGCCGAAATGTTTTTTAAGCGCGTTGGAAACCGCGTCCAGCCGCCCGTTTCCGACCGCCTGCACGACGCTCTTTTTTCCCTGTTCCGCGACGGTGACCGTCGCCTCGATACCGCCCGCAAGTTGTTTAAAATGACATTCGCTCACGTCGAACAAGGGACGGTTTTCCACGAAACGCTCCAAAAATACGCGGTATACCTCGTCGGGTTTCAACTCTTTGTGCGTCTTATCCGATACGTCTTTGGCGGCGTAGCCCATCGCCTCTTTGAATTTGGGAGGAAGGTTCACGCCGAAGTTTTCCTGTAATATAAAGCCCACGCCGCCCTTTCCCGACTGGCTGTTGATACGGATGACGTCCGTCTGATATTCGCGGCCCACGTCCGCGGGATCGATGGGAAGATACGGCACTGTCCAGAATTCGCATTTTTTGTCGCGCCGCCACTGCATGCCCTTGGCGATGGCGTCCTGATGGGAGCCGGAAAAAGCCGCGAACACGAGCGCGCCCGCGTACGGCTGACGGGGTGATATTTCCATCTGCGTGAATTCCCTGTATTTTTCGCAGATCTCGGGCATAAAGGAAAAATCCAGTTCGGGATCGACGCCCTGCGAAAAGAGGTTCATGGCGACGGTGACGATATCGGCGTTGCCCGTGCGTTCGCCGTTGCCGAACAGCGTGCCTTCCACGCGGTCGGCGCCCGCCAAAAGCCCCATTTCCGATGCGGCGACGCCGCATCCGCGGTCATTGTGCGGGTGCAGGCTGAGCACCACGTTCCCGCGGAATTTGAGATTTTTCGAGATATATTCCACCTGTTGGGCGAACACGTGCGGCATGGCGTTTTCCACGGTCGCGGGTATGTTGATGATCGCCTTGCGGTCTTTCGTCGGCTGCCATACGTCTAAAACGGCGTTGCAGACTTCCAGCGCGTATTCGGGTTCTGTGCCCGTAAAACTTTCGGGACTGTATTCGAAACGGTAGTTTTCCCCCGCTTCGTCCGCTAGTTTTTTCAATAATTTCGCGCCGTCCACCGCGATCTTCAAAATTTCTTCGCGGCTCTTTTTAAACACCTGCTCGCGCTGGGCGACCGACGTGGAATTATACACGTGCACGATCGCGTTTTTCGCGCCTTTGATCGCCTCGAACGTCTTGCGGATGATGTGTTCGCGCGCCTGCGTCAGAACCTGCACGGTAACGTCGTCGGGAATGAGATCGTTTTCGATGAGGGTGCGCAAAAACTCGTATTCCGTTTCGCTCGCGGCGGGAAAGCCCACTTCGATCTCCTTAAAGCCGATCTTTAAAAGGAGTTTGAAAAATTCGACTTTCTGACCGAGGCTCATCGGTTCGATGAGCGCCTGGTTGCCGTCGCGAAGATCCACGCTGCACCAGACGGGCGCTTTCTCCACGCACGTTTTTTCAGCCCAATCCATGCTGCGCACGGGCGGCATGGAGAACATTTTGGTATATCTCTGATAATTTTTCATTATAATCACTCCTTTTCTTGTTCAGAATAAAAAAATAAACCTGTTTTCGTCTTTTTTGAAGACGAAAACAGGTTCCGCGGTACCACTTCATTTCACGCGATTTCCTTCGCGCGCTCTTACAAAGAATACTTGTCTTTTCCGACGCATATCCCTCTCTTGTAACGGTGAGATACCGTTTTGCTTCTACTCGTTTCCTTTCGAGCAAACCGCTCGGCGGGGAGTTCTCCCAAAACCATTGACCGTCTCGCATCATCCGACGGTTTTCTGCAACCCGTTTTTGAGATACTGTTCCGCTTCACAGCGTTTCCATATAAAACTATATGTTGATAACATAATAGCATATCCCGCCCGATTTGGCAACCGTTTTGTTGAAGATTTTTAAAAAATTTCTATTTTTGTCAGGCGACGTTTGCGTTTACGCGCGAGATATTTTCGTCGATCACGGTGAAATCCACGGCATTGCCGCAACTTTGATGCGTCAGATCGAATTTCATCGTGATGACCGATACGAGTATCATCGTGCCGTCGAGTTTGACGAGATCGTAATAATCTTTGCCTTCGAGACGGGCGCGGGTAATATTCAGCGTCAGTTCGCCCAAGGCGGAATCGCCCGCGATCGCGCCCACGTCGAGTTTCAGCGTATGCACGTCGTTTGCGAAAGAATAGCCCTTCACCATTTCGCCCGCGTCCTTCGTCGTGCCCGAGCCGCCGTCCGAGGAATTTATCTGTTTGGAAATATAACTTTTCGCGCCGTCGCTCAGATTGATCGCGAAAAAGATCTGATCCATCGCGTCGCCCGCAAATTCTTCCAGCGACATTTTGCGGTACTGATATTCGGGCGTGATCGGTAAGAAAGCGTATGAGATCCAATTTTTCTTCTGCCAGGAGGTAGACTGCACGCGCGTCATGTAAATCGATCCGTCTTTGAACGTAATGTCCGTTTCCGTATCGCCGTTTGTTACGACCTGCGTACCGAAAATAGCGAGAACCAAGATATTATTATAACCGTTCGTTTTCAGATTTACGTTCAGATACGGCGTTCCGTCCGTCTCTACGCCGACTTTCAGTTCGATGTTCACCGTAAGGTCGAGGTCTATCCCCAAAAGGCTCAATCCGAGCGAACCTTTGAGTTCATAGCCCGTATCGGTATATTGATAGGCGTTGAGCAGATCTTCGAACAACAGCGAAACCGAAGAGATATCGATATACGTTTTGCTCGTATCGACCGCTATTTCACCCGCTCTTTGCGCCGTGATCGAAAGCGAAAGCGTTTCGCCGTTTCCGACAGACAGCCCGCTCAGCGTGAAAGAAATATCGCCGTTTTCGTTTGCGCCGAACGCAAACAACGACAGATTTTCCGACAGCGCCGCCACGCCGTCAGCCGATACGCCCTGCGCCTGCGGTATGCCGTCAAGCAATTTTAGAAGATCCGCAAACTGGATCGCACTGAAAATACCCGTCGTAAACTGCGTTTCGCCCGCGGAAAGGAGATGATCGATCAGATCGTAATACGGAGCGTTCGCGTCCAGTCCCATGATGGGCAGAAGCATATTTCCGATCTTATACAACTGCTCTACGGGAATACTGACGTACAGCGCGGTATCGGCATTGTAGCCACTCAACGAATAGGAAACATAAGCCGTTTCGCCCACCGCCGTCATATTGAGGTAATGGGAGCCTGCATCGATTTTCTCCGCCGCATCGTTCAACGCGAAGGTATGGATCTCGGCGCGAAGATCGAAATTGATAGAAAGTTCTGTTCCCGTATCGGACGCGGGCACAAATTCGAACAATCCGCTCACGTTCGCCTGCAAAAGTTCGGAATCGTATTGCGCCGAAACGTTGAGGTATTTCGTATCGAAGAGCGCAACGTAAGCGTTGAGCGCAAATTCGAATACGTTGCCGCATTCTTCCGCGCCCGAAAAATCGTACGGGAATTCGTCGGCGGCAGGCCAGAGCGATACTTCGAGCATATTCACGGGCAAGCCGAAAACAACCGTGCCGCCGACAAGGCCTGCGGACAATTTCTGTCCGTCCGTCGATATCTCTATTCGTGTTTCCGAAAGCCGCTCGTCAAGAAGTCTCAGATCCGCAAACAAGCCGAGAATGGTTTTCCCTTCTTCCGTACGTCCCGAAAGGCACAGGCTCTCCAGAAACGCCTGCAAATCGATGCCGTCTTCGCTGAATAACAGGATCGCCGCCTGCAAACCTTGATCTGCGGTTTCACCCTTCGAGGCAAACAATCCGCCGAGTTTTTGCGCGATCTGTTGCAATTGCGATACGGGCACGCGCATCATCTTGCCTTCATAGACCAGCGTTACGTAGTCGTCGCGATAAGTCAACTCTATCACTTCATCCGCAAATCCGTCCACAAAGATCTCCGCTTTCAGATACGCCTGCATATCCTGTCCGATATGTTTGATCTCGACCGAAAGCGCGACCGTCATTTCGACGTCGTGAATTTTTGCGCCGAATTCCAGAGCAATCGCGATATCGTCGCTCTTTACAAGATTCTGGACAGGCTCGATAAACTTTTCAAAAAGTTCAAGCGAAACGTAATCGTCCGCGTCCGCGGGCGCGCCCGCTTCGCGGGCGGTCACGCCCTGCATTTTCGCCGTTACGCCGTATACGGACAAACCGAAAGCGTTTTCCGCGGGCATGAAGTTTGCAGAGAGTTCGCCGAGGTTCATATCCGCTATGAGCGCGTCCATGTCAACGGTAAGCGAAAGACTTTCGTCGGAGATCGTAAACTGTTTTATGAATTTTGTATAGTCCGCAGTAATGACCGCGCCCAGAATCTCCGTCACGTCCACGCCGCCAACGCTCGGCAAACTGACGTTGAAATATTTCAGTGCGCTTTCGATGGCATATGCGGCGTATTCCGCGGTCGTCTGTATTTTTACGTTGTAAACTTGCAGATAAATATTTTTATTTATGTAAGTAAAGTTTACGGGTATCGTCAGTCCCGCGTAACTTACGGTCAGTTCGCCCGACACTGCTGCATTTTTCACGTTTGCGTAGATCATGCCGTTGACGGACAGCCCGAGGCCGTTATTCTCATACGCCGCAGTGATCTCGAAACTCTGCTCTTCCGCGAGTTTATAAATGCTGTCGAGATACGGTTTTAAATCTACGGAATTTGCAAAATCGTAGGCGTATTCATTTTCCGCCGCGCAGACCGACGCTTCCAGTTTGCCAAGCGAGATCCCGAACAGATCTACGGGTTGGATCGCGGAAACGAACAGTTTATGTCCGTCCGTCGTGATTTTCGCACCGATGTCGGTAAGATTTTCGTTGAGGATTCCCAAGTCCACGAACAGATTCAGGATAGCCGCGCCGTTTTCTTCCACGCCCGTAAGACGGATACTTTCCAGCAGCGCCTGCAAATCCAGTCCTTCCGCGGAGAAGAACGCGAGAAGATCTTTTTCACCTTCCGTGTTTCGGAACAATACGCTCAGTTTTTCGGCGAGCACCGTCAGTTCGCTTTCCGCGAGTTTTACTTTTTGACCCGCAAACCCGAGATACACGTTATTGTTTCGGTACAACACTTCGACGGTCTTGCCGTTGAGCGTGATCTGAAGATATATTTCAAGAGCGTTTTCGAACTTGATTTCGCCGAGGATCTCGCCGGTCAACGCGATATTTTCCACCGTCGTTTCCACGGCGAAACGGAACGCGATATCCTTTGCGTTCGCAAGTTCCAGGACAGGCTGCACGAAATTTTCGAACAGACTCAGTTCCATAAAACTTTCCGCGTCCGCGGGCGCGCCCACTTCGCGGATAGCCACGCCCTGCATTTTCGCCGTTACGCCGTACACGGACAAACCGAACGCGTTTTCCGCGGGCATGAAGTTTGCAGAGAGTTCGCCGAGGTTCATATCCGCTATGAGCGCGTCCATGTCAACGGTAAGCGAAAGACTTTCGTCGGAGATCGTAAACTGTTTTATGAATTTTGTATAGTCCGCAGTAATGACCGCGCCCAGAATCTCCGTCACGTCCACGCCGCCAACGCTCGGCAAACTGACGTTGAAATATTTCAGTGCGCTTTCGATGGCATATGCGGCGTATTCCGCGGTCGTCTGTATTTTTACGTTGTAAACTTGCAGATAAATATTTTTATTTATGTAAGTAAAGTTTACGGGTATCGTCAGTCCCGCGTAACTTACGGTCAGTTCGCCCGACACTGCTGCATTTTTTACGTTCGCGTAGATCATGCCGTTGACGGACAGCCCGAGGCCGTTATTCTTATACGCCGCAGTGATCTCGAAACTCTGCTCTTCCGCGAGTTTATAAATGCTGTCGAGATACGGTTTTAAATCTACGGAATTTGCAAAATCGTAGGCGTATTCATTTTCCGCCGCGCAGACCGACGCTTCCAGTTTGCCAAGCGAGATCCCGAACAGATCTACGGGTTGGATCGCGGAAACGAACAGTTTATGTCCGTCCGTCGTGATTTTCGCACCGATGTCGGAAAGATTTTCGTTGAGGATTCCCAAGTCCACGAACAGATTCAGGATAGCCGCGCCGTTTTCTTCCACTCCCGTAAGACGGATACTTTCCAGCAGCGCCTGCAAATCCAGACCTTCCGCGGAGAAGAACGCGAGAAGATCTTTTTCACCTTCCGTGTTTCGGAACAATCCGCTCAGTTTTTCGGCGAGCACCGTCAGTTCGCTTTCCGCGAGTTTTACTTTTTGCCCCGCAAACCCGAGATACACGTTATTATTTCGGTACAACACTTCGACGGTCTTGCCGTTGAGCGTGATCTGAAGATATATTTCAAGAGCGTTTTCGAACTTGATTTCGCCGACGATCTCGCCGGTCAACGCGATATTTTCCACCGTCGTTTCCACGGCGAAACGGAACGCGATATCCTTTGCGTTCGCAAGTTCCAGGACAGGCTGCACGAAATTTTCGAACAGACTCAGTTCCATAAAACTTTCCGCGTCTGCGGGCGCGCCCACTTCGCGGATAGCCACGCCCTGCATTTTCGCCGTTACGCCGTATACGGACAAACCGAACGCGTTTTCCGCGGGCATGAAGTTTGCAGAGAGTTCGCCGAGGTTCATATCCGCTATGAACGCGTCCAGATCGACGACGAGCGAAAGTTTCTCGTCTGTCAGTCGGAGTTTTTGAATGATCGAGTCGTAATCCGCGGTGATAACGGCGGAAATCGCCGCTTTCAGATCCAGCGCGCCGAGATCGGGTAAAGTTACGTCCGCAGCGCGCAGCGCCGCTTCGAGCGCCTCAACGAGATATTCCTGCGAAGTTTTCAGTTTGATTTCAAAGACCTGCAGATAGACGGTTTCGTCTATAAACGTAAATCGTACGGGAATATCCAATCCCGCATAGGCGATGAAAATCTCGCCGCGAAGCGCGGGACGCAAGGCGTCGATATACAATTCGCCCGAAACCGAAAGTCCGAGGTCGGCGTTATCATAGCCGAGCGCGAGCGTGAAACTCTTGGAATTTACGATCTCGAAAATACTATCGACGTAAGGTTTGAGATCGACCGCTTTCGAGGCATCGATCTTTGCGACGGCGTCGGCGCCTTTAGCGGGCGCGAAGGACGCTCCGATATCGATCGGCTCGAACCGCAAGGCAGCCGAAACGTCGACGAACGAAACGCCGCTTTCCGTTTCGAGAAAACGGAAGGTCAACGGCAGATGCAGTCCCGCCAAATCAAGAGCGCATTCGATGGTGACGTTTTCCCCATCCTTGGAAATGCTGCCCGAAGCGAGTTGTTCCATCAGTTTATCGGGATCGACGCCTGCAAAACCGCCTCCCGCCAGTGAAATCAGGTCGGAAAGCGCCAATTTGCCCGTCAACTCTTTATATTGTACGTAGAGCGAATCGCTTTCGACATTGAGGAGAAGATCGCCCAAAGACGCGCGGATCTCCAGACCGTTGGCGAGATCGAGCGTCACGCGCCCCGCAACGGTATCGCCGTTGACCGCGATCTTCAGATCGAACGTGGAAGGCTCGGCGAGATACCCCGCAAAACCCTGTTGGAGATAATCTACGACGGTAAGCGGCGTTTCGCCGCCGCCCGTAACGGGAGCATCGGCATAGTTTTTGAAATACGATTCGTACGCGGAAACGTCCACGGCGCTCTCTTCGTATGTGTACACGATAGATGAAGTCGCCTTGCAGGATACGTTGAGCACCGAAACGGAAACTTTGTATTCTTCCTCGATATCCGCACGCAAAACCGACCATGTGTCGTCGAACGTAAACGTGATCTGCACCGACGAGAAAGAGGGATAATCCCCGAGATTCCCCATAGTGCGCATCTGACGCTTATAATAATAGGTCGAGCCCGAGGGATCGAGCGTGAAAGTCTGCACGAAATTTCCGTTCTCGTCGCGGGCAAGGTCGGAAACGTCGCTCACGGTTTCGGCATTGAGCACGTAATCGGAAAACTCGTCCGCCCAAAGCCCGTACGCTTCCAGATATTGCGCCTCGTCGAGCACGGAAACGGGCTTATCGTTCGACCACTCGGTATGTATTCCGTTCCACTTGCCCTTGTCATATCTGGGTCCGCGGACGACCACTTTGCCGTCGCCGTAAAATTTCTGCTGCGCGACGCTCGCAAAGGCGCTGGTGCTCACCGATTGCGTGATGAGAATGCCGTTATAATAATCCTTGGTCCCCACTACGTTCTGTTTTGCGATGGTGTCCACCAGTCCCGTATTCTCGCTGTGAAAATACGTACGCGCGGAAAGCCTGCCCGCCATATAAGCGAGATTTTCCAGCCCATCGTAATCTTCGGGAGAAGTTCCGTCCTCGGGCGGCGCCATGCTGACCGTATGCCCGTTTTTGGGCGGCGGCGTGGCGGCCGGTTTGGGCTGACAAGCGAAAAAGACCACGGTAGCCGTGGCGATGATCGCGATGACGACGATTATGATCAGCACTTTTTTCGATAAATGTTTCATTCTCTTAACTTTCCGTAATAAATGTCATGATTAACTATTACATTTTCTATTATATTATTTCTATGCCGATTTGTCAAATATATCACAAAAATTCATGACAAAAATTACAAAAGCAGTCGAAATTCGACTGCTTTCTTTCTGAGTTAACGGGCGATCTCACGATCTTCGAAGGGAGAATGATGTTTTCGTTTTGGCGTTTTGGCGGTGGGAATGGATTTTTTGGCGAGCACCGCGTATACGATGACGAGAATGACGTCCGCCCCGAACCATGCGGCGGGATTGGCGGAACACACGCCGATATATCCCCAATAACGCGCGAATATGAGCGCGGCGACGATACGCATGACGAGTTCCGCGCCGCCCGCAAGCATGGTGACGGCGGAAAAGCCCATGCCCTGGATCCCGTTCCGATAGAGAAAGATAAGCCCCAGAAGCAGATACGTGCCCGCGTTGATATACAGGTACATGGCGGCATTGTCGTAGATCCTCTCGTAATCCTCCCCCGCAAATAGGAGAATGAGCGGTTTTTTCAAGAGCAGAATGAGTAAAAACCCCGCGGCGCTGAAAATAACGGTGAGCAGCAGTCCGATATTCATGCCCTTTTTGATGCGCCCGTACTGCTTTGCGCCGTAATTCTGCGCGCAGTAGGTGGCAATGGCCGCGCCGATAGCGACGAAGGGCTGCTGCGCGATGCTGTCTATTTTGGAGGCCGCGGTATAGGCGGCGACGGTGTCCGTACCCATGGTGTTGAGCACCGACTGCACGACCATGACCCCGATGGCCGTAATGGAGAATTGCAGCGCCATCGGAAGCCCCACTTTCAAATGTTTCCAGCCAAAGAGCGCGTTCGTCCAGAAATGGCGGCGCCGCGTGCGCAGGATCTTATATTTTTTCAGTGCGTACAAAAGGCATAATACGCCCGATACGAGTTGGGACAAGACGGTGGCGACGCCCGCGCCCGCCACGCCCATGCGAAATACGAGAATGCACAGATAATCCAGCCCGATATTGAGAACGGAGGCGAAGATGAGAAAATACAGCGGCGCGCGGCTGTCCCCGATGGCGCGGAGCATACACGACGCCATATTATATAAGGTAGTCGCGCCGATGCCCCAGAAAATGACGATTATGTAATCATAAGCGTCGCCGATAATGGCGGAATCGGTGCGCATCAGTTTTAAAAGGGGCATGGCGGTCGCGACCGCAACGGCAGTGACGACGGCGGTGACGGCAATGCAGAGCACATAGGAAGTGCCGACCGAACGCCTGACGTTTTCTTCGTCCCCCGCGCCGTAAAACTGCGCGATGAGAACGCCGAATCCGCTGCATACGCCCGATATGAAGCCGAGTATGAGAAAATTGACCGAACCCGTACAGCCGACCGCGGCGAGCGCGTCGAGCGAGATGGTCTGCCCCACGATGATGGTGTCGACCATGCTGTAAAGTTGCTGAAAAATATTCCCGATAAAAATGGGAATACAAAAAAACAAAATATTTTTAAACGGACTTCCCGTCGTCAGGTCTTTATAGCCTTTCATATGGCGCGCTCCTTATTTCGCGCAACAATGATACAGCAATTGCGGGCAAATGTCTATTGATTTGAGGCAACTTTTTTCATAAAAAAACGGCGGGGATTTCCCGCCGTTTTTTTGTTTATAAAATCTTTTCGGAAAGCAGTTTGATGCCTCTTTCACCGAGCAATTTCACAGCGCGTTCGGTATCCTCCACGCGCATCAGGATCTTTGCGGAATTGTGATTGGTGAGCACGAAGGAGTATAGATATTCGATATTTATATTCTCTTCTTCGAGCAGCGCGATGACTTCCGCCAAGGCGTTGGGCTTATCTTCCACTTCCACGCCGATCAACTCCGTCTGCCCCACGGTAAAGCCCGCCTGTTTCAGAATTTCGTATGCGCGGTCGTTGTCGCGCGCGATGAAACGCACGATGCCGTAATCCTTGGTGTCCGCGATGGACAGGGTGACGAAATCGATGCCCTCCTGCCCCAGCGCGTGCGTCAGTTTGTACAATCTTCCGGGCCTGTTTTCCATAAATACGGAGAGTTGTTTTACCAACATCTTATTTTCCTCCTTTCAATGTTATTTTCTGCGGTCGACGACGCGCTGCGCTTTGCCTTCGCTCCGCTGAATGGAGCCCGATTCGCAAAGTTTGATGCGCGCGCCCACGCCGATATAGGAATTGACTTCCGTTTCCACTTTCTTTTTGATGGATTCCAGATCGCTCACCATGTCGGGCGCGATATTGCCCGCAAGTTCGATATGGATCTCCATGGTATCGAGATTGTTCACGCGGTCCACGTAGATCATATAATGCGGCGACACGCCCGCAACGTTCATGATTGCCGCCTCGATCTGCGAAGGGAACACGTTGACGCCGCGCACGATGAGCATATCGTCCGAACGCCCCTTGACGCGCCCCATCTTGACCGTGGTGCGGCCGCAGGCGCACTTCTCGTTTGAGAGGGTGCAAAGATCGCGCGTGCGGTAGCGTATGAGCGGCTGTCCCGTCTTGGTGATCGTGGTGAACACGAGTTCCCCTTCGCTGCCGAACGGCAGCGGTTCCAGCGTTTCGGGATCGATGATCTCGGGAATGAAATGGTCTTCCTGCACGTGCGAACCGCTCTTTTGCAGGCACTCCATCGCAACGCCAGGCCCGCAGATCTCCGAAAGGCCGTAGATATCCAGAGCGTCGATATGCAGGGTGCGTTCGATCTCGCGGCGCATATTGTCCGTCCAGGGTTCGGCGCCGAACGCGCCGCCCACCAGGGAGAAATCTTCTATTTTCATGCCCGCCTTTTCGATCTCCGTTCCCAGAAAGATGGCGTAGGAAGGCGTACAGCAAAGGTGCGTCGCGCCGAAATCCCTTAAAAGCGTCAACTGGCGGATGGTGTTGCCCGCGGACGCGGGAACGGTGGAAGCGCCGATCTTCTGCGCGCCGTAGTGCGCGCCCAGCCCGCCCGTAAACAGGCCGTAGCCGTAAGCGACGTGCACCATGGAATCCTTGGTCACGCCCGCCATGGAAAGCCCGCGCGCGACGATCTCGCTCCATACTTCCAGATCGTTGCGGCTATATCCCACCACCGTGAGTTTGCCCGTGGTGCCGCTGGACGCGTGCACTTCCACGATATCCTCTGCGGGCGAAGAATAAAAGCCGAACGGGTACGCCTCTCTTAAATCGTGCTTGACGGTGAACGGCAGTTTATAAAGGTCGGAAACCGACTTGACGTCGGAAGGTTTCAGTTTGAGTTCGTCCATCTTTTTGCGGTAAGGCGCGCAGTTGTTGTAGACGCGTTCCACCGTCTTTCTCAGCCGTTCGCTCTGCAGATTCTGCATTTCCGAACGGGACAAACACTCGTATGCGGGATTGAAGATATGATCTTGTATCTTTGTTTTCTGCATCTTTTCGCCTCTGTAAAGAATTTTTATACGGCGGCAAAGCCCAGTCCGAACGCCTTTTCGTTCATTTCCGCCAGTTTCTGCGGAATGGAGGATATGAGCGCCCGTAAAAACGCCTCTTTATCGAATCCGAGTTTTTTGCAGAGCGCGCCGAGCATGACCGAGTTTGCGGCTTTGGAGTTGCCCGCCTCCAAGGCGAGATCCAAAGCGTTCACGGCGCAGCCGTTCAAGACGCTTTCGATGCCCTGCGGATATTCCGCCGCGCCCGTAACGACGGGCATGGGCATGATCTCCTGCGTCGAATACAGCACGACGCCCCCCTCTTTCAGATAATGAAGATAGCGCAGCGCTTCCAGTTTTTCGAACGCGAGGATCACGTCTGCGCCGCCCTCGTCGATGATGGGCGAACGCACGGCGTCGCCCATGCGGACGTACGTCATGACGCTGCCGCCGCGCTGCGCCATGCCGTGCACCTCGCTCAGTTTGACGTCCTGTCCCTGTTTCAGCGCGTATTTGCCCAAAACGCGGCTCGCGAGCAGCGTTCCCTGCCCGCCTACGCCTACGATCAAAATATCCATTATTTGTTCCTCCCCTGAATAGCGCCGAATTTGCAGACGTTCTGGCAAAGACCGCATTCCGTGCACAGCGAAACGTCGATGGTCACGCCGTTTTTGCCGTTCACGATGGCGGGACATCCGAGTTTCAGACACATTTTGCAGTTCTTGCATTTGTCCGTAATGACGAAACTTTCATACAATTTTTTGGTGAGAAGAACGCACGGACGCTTTGCGATGATGACGGAAACTTCCTCTTTCAAAAGTTCCTCTTTCAAAACTTTTTCAAACGTTCCGATATCGTTGGGATCGACGGTGTTCACGCTCTTCACGCCGACCGCGCGGCAGACCTGTTCCAGGTCGAGTTCGTACGTCGGCTCGTTTTTGATGGTCTTGCCCGTGGCGGGGTGGTTCTGATGCCCCGTCATGCCCGTGGTGCGGTTATCCAGAATGATGACCGTCACGTTGGAACGGTTATACACCGCGTCCATTAGCCCCGTCACGCCGCTGTGGCAGAAGGTGGAATCGCCGATGACCGCGACCGAATGTTTATGCGCTTCGGGGTCGGCTTTGTCGAACCCGATCGCCATGCCGATACTCGCGCCCATGCACACGACCGCGTCCATGGCGGAAAGCGGCGCCACCGCGCCGAGCGTATAGCAGCCGATATCGCCGAGCACGTTGAGTTTGAGTTTGGACAAAACGTAGAACACGCCGCGGTGCGGGCAGCCCGAACAGAGCACGGGCGGGCGCGCGGGCACTTCCGCCGCCTTGTGTCCGATCTTTTCCCCGAGCACGCGCTCGCGGATGAGCGACGCGGAAAATTCGCCGTTGAGCGGGAAAAGGTTCTTGCCCTCCACTTTGATCCCGTGCGCCTTGACGAGCGTTTCGATGTGCGGCGCAAGTTCTTCCGCAACGATACAGCGTTTGACGCTCTTAGCGAATTTTTCGATCAGTTTATACGGGAGCGGATAACTCATGCCGAGTTTTAAAACGCTCGCGTTCGGCAGCGCCTCTTTGACGAACTGGTAGACGCCGCCCGCGCAGATGATGCCGATCTCGCCGTCGCCCTCTTCGATTTGATTGAATGAAAATCCGTTCGCATCCTCGGAAAGTTTTTCGAGGCGCTCCTCCACCACCACGTGCTTGCGCTTGGCGTTGGCGGGCATCATCACGTATTTGGCAATGTCTTTTTTGTATTCTTTGACGGGGCGCTCTTCCCGTTCGCACAACTCCACCTGGCTCTGGGAGTGGGCGACGCGCGTGGTGATGCGCAAAATGACGGGCGTATCGTATTTTTCCGAAATTTCAAACGCCGCCTTGGTAAAGTCCTTCGCCTCACGGCTGTCGGAAGGCTCAATCACGGGGATCCTCGCGCTGACCGCAGTCAGGCGGGTATCCTGTTCGTTCTGCGAACTGAACACGGACGGATCGTCCGCCACGGCGATGACCAGCCCCGCGTTGACGCCCGTATATACAGACGTAAACAGCGGATCGCACGCCACGTTGAGCCCCACGTGCTTCATGGAAACGAGCGTGCGCGCGCCGCGGATCGCGGCGCCTATGCCCACTTCCAGCGCCACCTTTTCGTTGGGGGACCATTCGCTGTACACTTCGTCGTAGCGCGAGATCTCCTCGGTGATCTCCGTGGAAGGCGTTCCCGGATAGGCGGTCGCCACTTTCACGCCCGCCTCGTACGCGCCGCGCGCGACGGCGAAATCGCCTAACAATAATTTCTTCATCTATACATACCTCACAAAGTTTTTCGCTGTTATTTGCTGCGCAGATCGATCACGCGCTTGACTTTTCCTTCGCCGCGGCGGATGGACATGGGCTCAACCAGTTTGACTTTCACGTCCAACTGCACGACCACACGCAAATTGTGGCGGATACGCGCGACCAACTCTTCCAGCTTTCCGTAATCGGTCAAAAGGTTGGCGTCGTCCACCTCCACGCGCACTTCCAGAGAATCCATGTAATTTGCCCTGTCCACGATGATCTCGTAATTCTTGCCCAGTTCGCGCATGCCCATGAGCACGCTTTCGATCTGCGAAGGAAACACGTTGACGCCGCGGATGATGAGCATATCGTCCGTTCTTCCCACCACGCGGGACATACGCGCCGTCGTGCGGCCGCACTTACACGGCGCATAGGTGAGTGAAGTGATGTCCTTGGTGCGGTAACGGAGAACAGGCATTCCCTCTTTCGCGAGCGTCGTGATCAGAAGTTCGCCGCTCTCGCCCTCTTTAAGCACCTCGTTCTTTTCGATATCGACGATCTCGGGATAAAAATAATCTTCGTTGATGTGCATGCCAGCCTTTTCGCGGCATTCACCCGAAACGCCGGGGCCGCCCACTTCCGTCAGTCCGTAGTTTTCCGTGGGGAACACGCCCGAAATTTCCCGCAAAGACGCGTGCATTTCCGCGGTCGAAGCCTCGGCGCCGAGAATGGCGAGGCGCAGTTTGAGATCTTTGAGCATGCCGTTCCGCCTTGCCGTTTCCATCAGATACATGGCGTAACTGGGCGTTGCGACCAGCCCCGTCGCGCCGAAATCTTTTAAAAGCATCAGTTGGCGCTCGGTATTTCCCGAGGACATGGGAACAACGGTGGCGCCCAGTTTTTCGATGCCGTAATGCAAACCGAACCCGCCCGTGAACAGTCCGTAGCCGAAAGACACCTGTATGATGTCCTCGTCGGTCGCGCCCGCCATCGCCAGAACGCGGGCGATGCAAGTCGCCCAGTCGTCCAGATCTTTGCGGGTATAGCCGCCCACGACGGGTTTGCCCGTGGTGCCGCTGGACGCGTGCAGGCGGATGATCTTTTTCATGGGGACGGCGAACAGCCCGAACGGATAATTTTCGCGCAGGTCGTCCTTCGTGGTATAGGGAATGAGCGAAACGTCTTTAAACGTCTTGATATGCGAGGGTTTGAGCCCGATCGCGTCGAATTTACGCCGATACATGGGCACGTTATCATATGCGTAGCCGACGATATATTTTAAGCGTTCGAGTTGCAGCGCCTCGATCGCTTTTCTGTCGGCTGTTTCGAATTCGGGACTGAACATGACCATGGATCTTCACCTTCCGTGCAAATTATTATAAAATCTATTTTATCACGCTTTCCCGAATTTTGCAATATATTTGCCCTATTCATTTTGTATAAGCATTGCATTTTGTATATGTTTATGCTATACTTCATCTATCGGCCTTTACGGCAACAGGAGAAAAAATGTTAGAAATTCGCAATCTTACCAAAATTTATACCGCCAAAGGCGGGGTTAGCGTGCGCGCGCTCGACGGGGTGTCCCTCACCTTCGAAGATACGGGCATGGTTTTTCTTCTCGGAAAATCGGGAAGCGGCAAATCCACCCTATTAAACTTATGCGGCGGCCTGGACAGGCCCGATTCGGGAGAGATCATCGTAAAAGGGCGGGGCAGCGAAACTTTCACGGCGGGCGACTTCGACAGTTACCGCAATACCTACATAGGTTTTATCTTTCAGGAATACAACATTTTAGACGAATTTACGGTGGAAGCGAACGTCGCGCTCGCCCTCGAATTGCAGGGCAAGGCGAAAGACAGGGAAAAAATCCAGGAAATTCTGCGCGCGGTGGAGTTGGAAAACTTTGCAAAGCGCAAGCCGAATACCCTTTCGGGCGGACAAAAACAGCGCGTCGCGATCGCCCGCGCGCTCGTCAAGGAACCCGAGATCATCATGGCGGACGAACCGACGGGCGCGCTCGATTCGGCAACGGGGCGGCAGGTTTTCGATACGCTGAAAAAACTTTCCGAAGATAAACTCGTCCTCGTCGTTTCGCACGATCGGGAATTCGCTGAATTGTACGCCGACCGCATCATCGAACTCAAAGACGGGAAAGTGATCTCCGACGTGAAAAAGAACAAGATCGCGGCGAAAAAGGCGAGCGAAAACGTGTCCTTTATCGGCACGGACCTGATCAGCGTCAAGAGCGGCGCGGCTCTTACGGACACGGATCTGCAAAATATCCGCGCGTTCATCGCATCGTCCGAAAAACAGGTTCTGATCGCCAACGGAAACGCCGATATCGAAAAATTTTATCGGCAGGCGCACGTGGACGAAAACGGCTCGCGCGAAGAATTTTGTGAAACGAAACCCGAAGATATCCGTATCAGGCACTATCGGCAGGACGAGAGCGAATTTATCAAGTCCAGACTTCCCATGCGCCACGCGGCAAAGATCGGCGCGAGCAGCATGAAAGTAAAACCTTTGCGCTTGTTCTTTACCATCTTTCTGACCTTTATTTCTTTCGTCATGTTCGGACTTTTTTCCACGCTGATGCTGTTCAACGAAAAACAGGTCCTGGGCGAGAGTTTGAAAGTTTCGAACGACGAATATCTGCAAATCGTCAAGAAATATCAAGTCACCATAAAAGAATTTAACGCGAACGGCTTGACAGGCACGTACGAGAACCCCACCTTGACCCAATTCAAGGAAAGCGACGTGGACGAGATCCGCACTGCTTACGGCAACGAGGCAGTCATTGCCTTTACATACTCAGATTACAGCATAGTCTTTTCCATCGAGAACATATCCTCCCAAGACGCGCCCCCGCTCTACGAAAATCAAATATTCGGTTTCGGCATAACTGGCCAGGGCAGTTCCTACCGCTCCGACAAGATACTTTGGGGAAAATATCCCGCAGGGACGGACGAAGTCATGATCTCCGACTATACCTTCGAGTGCCTCAAAGCGGCGGGTTCGATCATATCCCCCGACGGAACGGAAACAGAAATAAATAGTTTCGGGGATTTGAAAAACGTAAAAATCAGTTTATGGAATAATCGTTATTATACGGTTTGCGGCGTCTATAAGGCGCAGACCGTTCCCGATAAATTCGACGATTTAAAAACGGGAGGAATCGGTCAGTCGCGGCTCAAAGAGCAATGGGAAACCGAAATCCGCACGGGTTTTTATAATTACCTGCTCGTTTCCGATGATTTCTACGCGGCGAACGAAAAATATTTTACGCATTCTTATCAACCGGAAGAGATCATAGGCGTATCGACGTATTTCAAAGACTATACATATGATTACGACCTGACAGACGAAAACAACAATACAATAAGCCTGAATTATTTTTCCAAACATACGGAAAACGGACTTCCCCTATACGGATTTGAAGGAACGCCCCTCGCTTCCCTGCGGCCCGACGAGATCGCGGTATCACGGGAAGTCTGGGCGGAATGGCTTTATAATGCGATTCAAAATTCCGACGGGTATTGGCATCTCTCTGACGAGGACGAACACGGAATATCCTATTACGACAAATTGCAAGCATTGCAGTACGGCTATTATGATGACGACGATAACAACAGAGTCTACTTAGACGAAGAAAAAAGCGTAGAATTTTATCGGGATATCAAAAAGGGTATCATCGACGCGTACAACGTACCTTTGCCCAAAACCGAATATGAATTTGCAAACGGATACACGCAACTCTCGACGACGGCAAGCGTCGCAGGATTTTATATAGAACCATGCGGGGTCAACGATAGCTGGTACGAAGCGGCGTATCTCGGCGATTCGCTGTACGATTTCGTTTTGCACGATCCCTCCAACACCTGGACCGAATACGAAACCAAGTACGATGCGGCGGGCGGCAAATATGCGGCTGTTTTCGTAGAAAAATCGGACGCAGCGATCGACAAGACGCTCGATAAACTGTATCACGTGAAAGAGGACGATTCTTTCTTCGACGTGAACAGCGAAACCAAAGAAACGATCGGCGGCATCGTCGAAACGGTGAGTATATTTTCCAAAGTTTTTTTATACATAGGGCTTGCCCTGGCGCTGTTTGCCATGCTGATGCTGTTCAATTTTATTTCCGTTTCCATCACCTACAAGAAGAAGGAGATCGGCATTCTGCGCGCGGTCGGCGCGCGCGGGACGGACGTCTTTAAGATCTTTTACGCGGAATCCGCCATCATTACGGCGATCAGTTTGGTTCTGTCAATCATCGCGAGCATCGTTCTTTGTTCGATCATCAACAATATCATACTGCAAAAACTCGCTCTCCCTCTGACGCTATTCGTGTTCAGTCCGCTGTGCGCCGCGCTCTTGGCGGGAATTGCCGTTTTCACTTCCGTCGTTTCCACGTTCCTGCCCGTTTATTCCATTGCAAAAAAACGCCCCGTGGAAAGCATACGCGCCTTATAATTACCAGAAAAGAGCGTTCGGCAAATGCCGAACGCTCTTTTACAAATAAATTTATTGGTTTTCGATTCTTTTACGGAGTTCCATCATCTTTAAGTCGGTGGCGGCGATGGTCTCAGCGCACGTTTTGAGTTCGTCGGAGATCTTTTTGGCGGCGGCGTTGTCGTTTTTATAGCGCATCTGGTGTTCCAGACTCGCCCAGAAATCCATTGCCACGGTTCGGATCTGTATTTCCACGCGCATATTCTCCTTGCGGTCGGAAAAAAACACGGGCACTTCCACGATCATGTGATAACTCCGATATCCGTTAGGCTTGGGATCTTTGATGTAATCCTTGACGCACACGACTTCGATATCGTCCTGCTTTGCGAGCATTTCCGCGACCGAGTAGATGTCGTCCACGAACGAGCAGATGACCCGCACGCCCGCCACGTCGTTCAGATTGTCGCGGATGGATCCCACCGTGACGGGGTATCCTATTCTTTTGAGTTTTTTGGCGATGCTGATGGGCTTTTTTACGCGGGAGGAAATGCTCTCGATGGGATTGCGGCTGTTTCTGAGCGACAGATCGTCGTTGAGCACCTCGAATTTTGTGCGGATCTCGCGGATCGCGGAATTGTAGCGCATGAGCATTTCGCTGAAATTTTCCAGCGTTTCGAACAGTTTATACTCGTCGTCGCCCATCAGTTCGCGTATGATGGCCTGTTTATCGTAATTCGTCTTTTCTTGCGTATCCATAGTGTTCCTCAAACGAAATATTCGGCATAACTGTGCTCGGCAACGAACGCGCCCGACCCCGCCAAACGGTATCCGCGCGAACGCAGAATATCGGCGCACTCGAGGAGCGCGTCGTCATAATCGCGGTCCGAGATCTGAACGGGCACCCTACCCCCGTATACGGGAAAAGAAAAAACGAGTATGCCCTCGCCATCGAAACTTTGCCCGCGCGCCTTGACGGGCGTGATATCGGTATGTACGACTTCGAAACCGAGTTCCTTCCGCAAGCGAGCGCAGAAGGAGTCGGCTATCTTTTTGCTTCCCCCCGTAGGACTGAAAAAAACGTTTCGTATCCGCATGGTTTATCCCTCTCAGGGCGTATTATATCATTTTTTCATACTACGGTCAAGAAAGTTCGCTCAGTTGAATTCTTTGTTGCGGTAGATGCGAAGGGACACGAAATAAGAAATCGCGAGGATCGCAACGGAGAGCACGGCGAGCAGCACGAGCATCCAGGGCGCCTGCGCGGCAAAATTCAGCCGTTCGAATAAAGAAATGCCGCCGACCATCAACGCAACGGTGAAAACAATGACGATCATGTAAATGACGCGCGCCTTTTCCACGCCGAAACGGAAAAAACAGGGCAGGACGATGCCGACGCTTAACACGCCCGCAAAGGAATAGGCGACGACAGGCAGAAAATCCACCGCCTGCCGATACCCGAGCGCCAACGCCAAAATCAAGCCGAGCGCCAGCGAACAGAGTATGGTTACGACTGTAAAAACATACTTCGACAAGACCGCCGTGCGTCGGGAAACGCCCGAAGAGAGGGCATAGCGGTCCCATTTATCCTGCGCGTCGTAGGAAATGGTCGAAGAAACCAATCCCACGGAAATAAAAATCATAAAGCCGCAGAAAAAATAAATATTGGAACTGACGACGGACACGACGGCAAAGACGGCCGCGACCAATGCGTAATATGAGATCAGGTTTTTCACGTTGTAAAAATCTTTTAAAAGCAAACCTTTCATGATTCCCCTCCTTACGGGCGCTCGCCCCGAATAAAGTAGAGCATAATATCCTCGATTTCCGCGCGCTCGACGAGATATCCCGCGGGAATTTTATCGCGGTAAACGAGCGCCCATACGCCGTATTCCGAACGCGTATAGCCGACCACCGCGCCTTTATCGAGATTTGAAAAATCCGAAACGCCGCATTTGAGCACGCCGAATTTTTCCCGCAGCGCGTCCTTTTCCTCGAAAAATACCACTTCGCCATGATGGATAAAGCAGATATAATCGCAGATTTTTTCCAGATCGCTGACGATATGGGAGGAAATGAGAATGGAATGCTCCTCGTTCTGCATAAATTCGTATAAAATATCCAGGATCTCGTTGCGCGCTACGGGGTCGAGTCCCACGGTCGCCTCGTCGAGCACGAGTACGCGCGCGTCGTGCGACAGCGCAGCCGCGACGGCGGCTTTCTGTTTCATGCCCTTGGAGAGATCCTTATATTTTTTATCGAGAGGGAGAGAAAAATCTTTCAGATATTTTTCGTACGCGCTCTCCTGCCAGTTTGCAAACAGATTGCGCATGATATTGCCGATCTGCTTTAAGTTGAGATTTTTCGGCAGGCACTCTTCTCCGAGCACCACGCCGATCTCGCTCCGCTCGGCAGCGGTAAGCCGCGACGCGTCCTTGCCGAAAATGCGGATACTGCCGCCGTCGGGATTCGCGGAACCCAGTATACAGTTGACGGTCGTGCTTTTACCCGCGCCGTTCTCGCCGATAAATCCGACGACGGCGCCTTTGGGAATATCGAAAGATACGTTTTTGAGGGCAAAATCCTTGTAACGTTTCGCCAGTTTGCGAATTTCTATGTTGTTCTCCATATTCTAAACCTCTTCCGCAACGACGCGGAGCATCTCCGCGAGTTCGGCTTTCGAAACGCCGCACGCGCGGGAAAGTTCATACGCTTTCGAAAGCGCCGCTTCGATCTCGCGCAAAATCTCTTCTTTGAGCATCTGCGGATTGGAAGGCGCCACAAAACTGCCCTTCCCCTGCACGGAATGAATAAATCCGTCCCGTTCGAGATCGTCGAACGCGCGCTTGGTCGTGATCACGCTGATCTTTAAATCCCTTGCGAGCGCGCGGATGGAAGGAAGGGCGTCCCCTTCCTTCAACACGCCTTTCATAATAGCCGACTTGACCTGACTGTAGATCTGATCGTAAATGGGCTTTTCGCTCGCATTGCTGATGATGATATCCATGGTTCTCCGTCTTTTTCAGTTAACTGTATATATAGTATATATACACTATAATCATTTGTCAAGCATTCGGCACAAAAAAAGAGAGGCATTAGCCTCTCTTTTTTTTAAAATTTAATACGCTCTCGCGAAATAGACGACTTTTTCCGCTTTTTTGCCGCAGCAGGCGCAGGTTTCGGCGGTTTCGCCCTCGGCGATGACGCGCGAACTCGCGGCGGTCTTTTCTTTGATTTTATCCTCGCATTCGCGGCAGCCGCACCAGCCCGCCTTTACGAAGTTGCCGTTTTCCACGCCCGCAAGGATCTCGTCCATGTTCGTTGCGGTGACGACGCGGCGCTCCTTGTTCTGTTTCGCAAGTTCGTAAAGATTTTTCTGAATCTTTGCCAAAAGTTCTTTGACCACGGTTTCGGCGTTGCAGAGGTCCGCCTCGATCTTTTCGTGCGTGTCGCGGCGGACGAGCACCATTTTGCCCGCCTCGATGTCGCGCGGTCCGAGTTCGATGCGAAGGGGCACGCCCTTCATTTCCCACTCGTTGAACTTCCAGCCGGGGCTGTTGTCGGAAACGTCGCTGTCCACACGGATATCCGCAGCCGCGAGCCGCTCTTTGAGCGCTGCCACCGCTTCCAGAACGCCCTCTTTTTTGGCGGCGATGGGAATGAGGATCGCCTGCACGGGCGCGACGACGGGCGGCAATACAAGACCTCTCTGGTCGCCGTGCGCCATGATGAGCGCGCCGATGAGCCGCGTGGATACGCCCCACGACGTGGTATATCCGTATTTATGCGTGCCGTCCTTATCCAGAAACTGAATGTCGAACGCCTTGGCGAAATTCTGTCCGAGATAGTGCGAAGTGCCCGCCTGCAGGCTCTTGCCGTCGTGCATCATCGCTTCCATACCGAAGGTCGCGACCGCGCCCGCGAATTTTTCTTTTTCCGTCTTGCGGCCCGTGAATACGGGTATGGCGAGGCAGGATTCGGCAAATTCTTTATAGACGCCCAGCATTTTCATGGTCTCTTCCATCGCCTCTTCCTCGGTAGCGTGGACGGTGTGCCCTTCCTGCCACAAAAACTCGCTGGTACGGAGGAACGGGCGGGTGGTCTTTTCCCAGCGCACGACGTTCGCCCACTGGTTGACGAGAATGGGCAGATCGCGGTAGGATTGCAGCCACTTGGAATACATTTCGCCGATGATGGTCTCGCTGGTCGGACGGATCACGAGCGGCTCCGCGAGTTTTTCGCCGCCCGCGTGCGTGACGACGGCGACTTCGGGCGCAAAGCCCTCCACGTGCTCCGCCTCTTTCTTTAAATAACTTTCGGGGATCAGCATGGGGAAATACGCGTTTTGGTGCCCCGTCGCGCGGAAAC
Source organism: Candidatus Borkfalkia ceftriaxoniphila (assembly GCF_004134775.1). NCBI lineage: Bacteria > Bacillati > Bacillota > Clostridia > Christensenellales > Christensenellaceae > Candidatus Borkfalkia > Candidatus Borkfalkia ceftriaxoniphila. The sequence continues at coordinate 1,869,833 of NZ_SDOZ01000002.1, read as the reverse complement.
GCTTGTCGAGTTCTCTCTGAATATTTTCCCAGATCGCGTAACCGTACGGGCGAATGACCATGGTGCCCTTGACGGGACCGTAATCCACCAGTTTGGTCTTTAACACCACGTCGGTATACCACTGCGGAAAGTCGGTTTCGATATCCGCGATGTCCTTTACGAATTGATTGTCCTTAGCCATAAGATCCTCCGAAAAAAACTGTACTTTTTTTATTTTACCACAAAATTCCGCGTCCGTAAATCCATTTTAACGGAGAAATTATTTTTCACGGAGAAATTATTTTTCGTTGCGAAGTTCTTTGCTCGTCCAGATCACGGAAACCGAACCGGGGCCCACGTGCGAACCGATGACGGGCCCCATGATGGTGACGGGCGGCGTGTAACCGTATCTCTCTTCCACCATTTTTTTGAGTTCTTCCGCGTCCTGTTCGGCGTCGGTATGTACGATGCTGATCATGCGGTCGCGCTCTACGGGCGGCATGGCGCTCATTTTATCCAATGCGTAGGCAAACGCCTTTTTCATGCCCTTGCACTTTTCGACGACGGAAAGTTTCCCTTCGCGGTCGAACGTGAGTACGGGTTTGACTTTTAAAAGCGTGCCCGCGACGGCCGCCGCCGCGGAGACCCTGCCGCCGCGTTTCAGATAATACAGATCGTTCGCGATGATCACGTGCTGGATATGGTGTTTCATTTCGTTGACGTAATCGGCCGCCTCTTTCGCGCTTTTCCCCTCGTCGCGCAGGCGCACCGCCGCTTTGACGAGTTCGCCCTGTCCGATCGTCGCCGTCAAGGGGTCGATAACGGTGATATTCAATTCGGGATAATCTTTTTTGACCATCTGGAACGCCTTTTCCGCCACGGTATAGGTGGTGGCAAGTCCGCTGGAAATGGTAAAGTGCAGCACGTCGCGGCATCCCTCTTTTGCGAGTTTCAGAAAATGCTCGTAGTGGCTTTCCAGATTGAGCATCGACGTTTTCGAAAAGCCGCCCGCGCGCAGTTTGGCGTAAAAGTCGACGTATTGCTGATAAGAAGTAAAGGCGTCCAGTCCGTCTGTCAGCGTCCCCTTTTCTTCGACCGTAAAAGTCAGACTGACGAATTTGACGTCGTTCTCGTCGACGTATTGCCTATAAAGGTCGCAGGTAGAATCGGTGGAAACCGTAAATTTAACCATGATAATCCTCACTTTGAAAGCATAAGCGATGAGCCGCCCCCTTTCGAATGTATTATATCATACCTTGCGCAAGAATGTAAACGATTTTAAACAGTTTTCTGTTTCCGCAAAATGCAGACAAATGTAACGAAATCACTTGTATAAATCCGCCTTTTTATGTATAATGATAGGGAAACGTGAACGGGAGGCAATCATGCGCGAAGAAGATTTTCTGAAATTGAAGAGCGGCACGGACGTGCGCGGCACCGCGCTCGGCGAAAAGACCGATCTGACGGACGAAGCGGTAGACGCAATCGTGCGCGCGTTTTTGTACTGGATAGAAGAAAAGACGGGAAACCGCGCGAAGATCATCGCCGTCGGGCACGACTCGCGTCTTTCCGCGGAGCGCATTTGCAAAACGGCAGTTTCCGCGGCGCAGGCAAGCGGCGCGAACGTGCTCTTTTGCGGGCTGTCCTCCACGCCCTCGATGTTCATGCTGCTGCAGGAAAAAGAATTTTGCGCCGATGCCTCGATCATGATCACGGCGAGCCATATGCCCAGCGATAAAAACGGACTGAAATTCTTTTTGCCGGACGGCGGGCTGGAAAGCCGCGACGTGACGGAAATTTTAAAACTCGCGGCGAAGGGCACGACGCTTTCGGGCGCGGGGCGCGTACAAACGCTCGACTATATGCCCCGCTACGCGGCGGCGCTCGTTGAAAAAGTGCGCGCGGCGACGGGTAAAGACAAGCCGCTCGCGGGCAAGAAGATCATCGTGGACGCGGGAAACGGCGCGGGCGGTTTTTATGTGGACAAAGTGCTCGTTCCTCTGGGAGCGGACACCGAAGGCAGCCGTTTTTTAGAGCCTGACGGCAATTTCCCTAATCACATACCCAATCCCGAAAACGAACGGGCGATGAACGCGATCTGCGAACAGGTGAAAAAAACGGGCGCGGATCTCGGCATCATCTTCGATACCGACGTGGACCGCGCGGGTGCGGTAGACGATACGGGTGCGGAGATCAACCGAAACCGGCTCATCGCGCTCGTTTCCGCCATATTGTTATCCGAACAGGCGGGCGGCACCATCGTCACCGATTCGGTGACGAGCGAACATCTGACCGAATTCATCGAAAAGTATGGCGGGCGGCACCACCGCTTCAAACGCGGATATAAAAACGTCATCGACGAGGCGAAACGGCTGAACGACGAGGGCGTTTATTCCCCTCTCGCCATCGAAACGAGCGGGCACGCCGCGCTCAAAGAAAACTACTTCCTCGACGACGGCGCGTATCTCGTGACGCGCATCCTCATATCCGTCGCCAAGGGCGAAAACGTGCGGGATCTGATCTCGGGCTTAAAAACGCCCGCCGAGGAAGGAGAAGTCCGCCTGCCGTTCTCGGACGGCGCGGATTTCAAAACGCTGGGTGAAACCGTTTTACAGGATTTAAAGTCCGCCGCGGCAGGCGAAGGGCTTTCGCTCGCCGAAAAGAATTACGAGGGCGTGCGCCTCCTCTTCGGCAAGGGGCGCGGCGACGGCTGGGCGCTGGTGCGCATGAGCCTGCACGAGCCGATCATGCCCGTCAATTTCGAAAGCAACGTAAAAGGCGGCATGGCGGTCATCGCAAAAACGCTGTATTCCCTGCTCGGGAAGTATGATTTTCTGAAAGCAGATCCACTGAAAAAATTTTTTTAAGGAGAAACACATATAATGAACGTTCGTGAGCAAACGGTAAACGCCATCCGCGTCCTTTCCGCGGAGGCGATCCAGAAGGCCAATTCGGGACACCCCGGACTCCCCTTGGGCAGCGCGCCCATCGGCTATACCCTGTTCGCCGATTTTCTCAAATTCAACCCGAAAGACCCGAAATGGGACGACCGCGACCGTTTCGTCCTGTCCGCGGGACACGGTTCCATGCTCAACTACTCCCTTTTGTACCTGTTCGGCTACGATATCTCCAAGGAAGATTTAAAGAACTTCCGCCAACTCGGTTACAAGACGCCGGGCCATCCCGAATACGGCCATACCCCCGGCGTGGAAACGACGACGGGCCCGCTCGGTCAGGGCATCGCGAACGCGGTGGGCATGGCGCTTGCCGAAGCGCACCTTGCGGCAATCTTCAACCGCGAAAATTTCCCCGTCGTGGACCACTACACCTACGCGCTGTGCGGCGACGGCTGTCTGGAAGAGGGCATTTCCTATGAGGCTTGCTCGTTCGCGGGTTCCCATAAACTGGGAAAACTCATTCTCTTTTACGACGACAACGATATCACCATCGAGGGAAATACCGACTGCACCTTTACCGAGGACGTGCCCGCGCGATTCAAGGCGCAGGGCTGGCAGGTGCTCAAAGTGGACGACGCCAACGATATGGACGCGCTCAAACGCGCCGTAAAAAAGGCGAAAGCCGAAAAAGATAAACCTTCGCTCATCGTCTGCAAGACGGTCATCGGGTTCGGTTCCCCTCTCGCAGGCTCCGAAAGTTGCCACGGCTCCCCGCTCGGTGCAGAAAATCTGCAAAAAATGAAGGAAAATCTGGGATGGTCGGAAGAGCCTTTCGAAATTCCAGCAGAAGTCGCCGAGCACTGCGCGCAGATCGCCCGCCGCGGCGCCTCCCGCCAGGGAAAATGGAAGAGAATGTTCAAAGAATACGCCAAAGCGTATCCCGAACTTGCGGCAACGTACAAAAAGTTCCAGAGCGGCGAACTCCCCGATCTCAAAAACAACGAAGACCTGTTCAAATTCGAAAAGCCCGACGCGACGAGAAATACCAGTTTTGCGGTTCTCAACAAACTGGCGGATCTTCTGCCCAACCTCATCGGCGGTTCGGCCGACCTCGCGCCCTCCAATAAATCCAATATGAAAAAACGCGCCGATTTCACGGCGGCGGATAAAGCGGGGTCCAATATTCATTTCGGTATCCGCGAGCACGCGATGGCAGCGATCACAAACGGAATGCAGTTGCACGGCGGACTGAAAGCCTACTGCGCGACTTTCTTCGTGTTCACCGACTACATGAAAAACGCCATGCGCCTTTCCGCACTGATGCACCTGCCCGTCACCTATATCCTCACGCACGATTCCATCGGCGTGGGCGAGGACGGCCCGACGCATCAGCCCGTGGAACAACTCATCGGGCTGCGCTCCATTCCCAACATGAAAGTGTACCGTCCCGCGGACGGCAAAGAAACGGCGGCGGCGTGGATCTCCGCGCTGTCGGGCAACGCGCCCACCTGCCTCGTTCTCACAAGGCAGAATCTGCCGCAGTACGAAAAATCGGGGCTTGATGCGCTCAAAGGCGGCTATATCCTCGCCGACAGCGACAAAAAGACGCCTGACGTTCTGCTCATCGCCTCGGGTTCGGAAGTCGAACAGTGCATGCAGGCGAAAGTTCTGTTGAAAGAAAAAGGCGTGGACGCCCGCGTCGTATCCATGCCCTGCATCGAAGAATTCGAAAAACAGTCCAGATCCTATCAGGACGTGGTGCTGCCGCCGCACGTCCGCGCGCGCGTCTGCGTGGAGGCGGGTTCCCCCTATTCCTGGTATAAATACGCGGGGGATCTCGGCGAGATCATCGCAATGAATACATTCGGCGCCTCGGCGCCTGCGGGCAAACTGTTCGAAATGTACGGCTTTACCGCCGAAAACGTTGTGGAAAAGGCTTTCCGCACCATCAATAAGCAGTAGATCCGTATATGGACATGAGGTATTTTTATGGATATCCGGTCTTTTCAAAAACTTGTCGTTGAAACCGTGGAGGCACCCCTGTATGCTTATCTGCAAGAGGAACCCGAATGTGGGTTTTCCAAACGCGATATAAAAAAATGCAAAAACCTCATGTTCTCGTATCTCGGCAAGTTGAAAAAAATCACCGCAGTTACAGATGAAAAAATCTTAAAGCAAGTCAAGAAAACGGTGCTTGCCCTGAACAAACTGAACGAGCGCACCGATTATTGTCTTTTGGAAACGGATGAAAGAGAAGCCCTGTGGGAAATCTTTCAAAACAGCGCCGTCGCCTGCGGTCTTCGGGATACGGACGGAGACGTGACCGAAGAATGGCGCGAATGGTAATTTAAGGAGAACTTCTTTATGGATATCGAACAACTGCTTTTGACGCGGCAGAGTTGCCGCAACTATCAGGAAAAGCCCGTTGACGAGGAAACGCTGCGAAAAATCGCGGAACTCGCGCATCTCGCGCCCTCGGCGTGCAACGCGCAGCCCTGGAAAATTTATGCGGCGACGGGCGCCAAAGCGAAAGAAGTGGCGCACGCCCTGCAAGGTATGGGCATGAACAAGTTTACGGAAAAGTGCCCCGCTTTCTTTGCCATTGCCGAGGGCAAGACGAGTTTTATCGGCAAGGTCGGCGGCGCGTCGCATCTCGTGCCTTACGACGTGGGCATATTCGCGGCTCATATCGTCCTCGCGGCGCAGTCGCTGGGCGTCGGCTCGTGCATCATCGGCTGGCGCAACGAAAAGACGCTGCAACGCGTTTTAGGGCTCAAAGATAAGCAGTGTATTCCCCTCGTCATCGCGCTCGGCTATCCCGCCGAGGACGATCCGCTCCGCCAGAAACGGCGAAAACCGCTTGAAGAAGTTTTCGAAATTTTATAGTAAAAATCTCCGCAGGATTTGCGGAGATTTTTACTATACAAAAGTTCGGCTTACGTTTTTACCGAAAATTTTAAAACAAGTTCCCGCCCGCCGAGCGAGGTCGAGACGGCAAAGACGCCGCCGTCCGCGGGGAAAGTCTTTTCGTATTTCTTTTTGCCGCGCGTCGCCGTCATTGTGATGGTCTTCGCTTTTTCGTCGAAAGAGTAGTTGCCCTCCTGCCGCACGGTAAAGCCGAATTTCGGTTTTGCGATCACGAGGAACGTACCGCCCTCTTTGAGTTCCAGCGTGACGATCTTGAATCGGGACAAAATGTCTTTTCCTTCGAGCGTTGCGCTCTCGCATTCGTAAACGCCGATGTAAGGCTTCGTCAGAGAATACAGCGAAGAAAGTTCGCTCGTTTTACAGCCCGTAAACGCCGTCGTGCCAAAAAAGCACAGCAAAATTAAAATGAGGCATCCTATCTTTTTGATTTTCCGTTTCACCCTGTTCCTTCCTTTAAAATAACTTGCTTTTTCCTGGAATTCCAGTTATAATTAGTATCGTACAAATCACGAAAAAATACTCTTGAAAAGGCAAAATTATGAAATACGACGTGGAATTGGTGGGAAAGATCGGTTCGATGGCGCTCATCGACAAGGCCGACAATATGATAGATTATACGCGCGTGGCGCGTATTTCGCGGGAACTGAAACCCGGATATATCTGGATCTCCAGCGGCGCGACGGAGATCGGGAGGCTGGATTACCGCATGCGCAACGGCTGCGATCTGCCCGACACAGAAGAATCCAAAGCGGACTATTCCTCGCAGGGACAGACCATTCTCATGCAGACCTACCGCCAGTTCGTGGACAGCAAATATTCCGTGCGTCAGATCCTCGTGGAGCACCATCACTTCAACGACGAGGTGAAGAAAGAATATCTCAAACGGTTGCTATTGCGCTGCAAAGAACAAAACGCCGTGCCCATCATCAACTATAACGACGCGGTGTCGCAGTCGGAAAACCGCCGTCTGGAACTTTCCGCACTATCCAAATCGCACGCCAAAGTGTACGAATGCGTGGACAACGACGAAACCGCGTCGCTCGTGGCGTGTCTCGTGCACGCGGAAACGCTGCTCATCTTAACGAGCGTCGACGGCATCTACACCGACCCGCACGACCCTTCCACGATTATCGAAGAGATCGGCGGCAAAAACGCCTACGAATTGGTGGAAAACATCGAAAACTATAAAAAGTACTGCGACGGCGCCTCCCGCAAGGGCGCGAACGGCGCGAAAGCCAAACTCGAATACGTGAAAGAGGCCGCGGCGCAGGGCACGAAAGTGCTTATCGCCAATGCAAAATACACGCTCAAAGAGATCCTCTCGGGCAAAGCGCGCTGTACGAGAATCCAGATACGCTAAAAAAGAGGCTTGCGCCGTACGGCGCAAGCCTCTTTTACATTGTTAAAATGAACAAATCATTTCCATCCTCTACCCTTAACACCTCGAACGAACCGTGTTCTTTTTTATATTTTTTTAAAATGCGCACGATCTTACGCCACGAAATAAATCTGAAACCTGACAATTTTTTTAATATGAAAACTCCTAAAAAACAAGGTATATAAATTTTCTTAACGTCCGAAATCGTTTTTTCCGAAATTGTAAGATACATCATTCCACCCAAATTTCGACAGAATCTTCGCCATCTTCAAATTCCAACAATTTGCCTGCCACACCGATATCGACCATCTGTAAAAGTTTTGAAAAGTCTATCTTTTCTAAAATGTCATTCTGTATTCCCTTCCAAATGCCTCCGTCGGAGATAAGCAGTTTCACTGCCTCCACGGGAATATTCAAATTCGTCGTCGACGAATCGTCCCGCGCTTTTATTTTCAGCAATTTCATTTTTCGTCCGGAATCGTTTAGATAGACGGTCGATTCTCTGCCGAGAAGTTCGTCACAACTGATTTGAAAAAGGTCGGCAAGAGTTTTAAGCAACAAGATATCGGGATACGTACTGCCGTTTTCCCATTTAGAAACCGCCTGTGCGGAAACCCCGCACCGTTCTGAGACCTGTTCTTGCGTAAGTTTCGCATCCTTTCTCAGCCGCGCCAATCTTTCTCCGAAATGATCCATAAAACCCTCCTTGAATCTATATCTGCATTGTACTATACTTTATTCAGTTTAACAAGAGAGCATCGGTTGAACAGGTATCTGAACGGTTGTATTTTTATCAACCAACGATTGAGTTTTATAAATTTTTCTGTTTTTTGATGAGGAACATACGGGTATACATACAGCCCGAATTTTCGCGCGCGGACGCATCGTCGTAAAAGTCGGGGAAAAAGAGTTCGCCGCACATCAAAACGTCGCCGCCCGCCGTAAAGGAAAGATTATTTTCGTAATTTTCTTGTCTGCGCGCGGTCACTTCGTAAACGTAAGCGGGATTGAGCCCCTTGAACGCGACGCGGGGCGGCGGAACGTTGGTGCGCTTTTCCGCGGCAATTACGGCAATCGCCGCGCCGCGGTCGGGGGACACGGAAATAAACCCGCCGTAATCCCCTCCGAAACTGTCGCCGAGGCGATAAAAATTTCCGAATTGTAAAAGTTTTCTGTGTTCTTTGTAAAAGGAAATTTGCGCAGCGACCGTCTTTTTATCCTTTTCGGAAAGTTTTCTCACGTCCAGTTCGTATCCCAAAAGCCCCCCGCAGGCGACGTTGAACCGCGTTTCCAACGGGTGCGAATCGCCGCTCTGATGGTTTGGCGAGGCGGACACGTGCGCACCCATGACGCTCTGCGGATAGCCGTAAGAACTGCCGTCCTGTATTTGCAGACGGTCGCGCGCGTCGGTATTGTCGCTCGTCCATATCTGCGGGAAATAACTCATCATCCCCAGATCGAACCGCGCGCCGCCGCCCGCGCAGCCCTCGAACAGCACGAACGGAAAGCGCTTTACGACTTTGGAGATCACTTTATATACGCCCAGCATATAGCGGTGAAAATATTCGCCCGCCGCCACGCCTTTGCCGAAACAATCGGTGAGCATACGGTTATAGTCCCATTTGACGTAGGAAGCGCCGCAGCGCGAGATCACGTCGCTGACGGTGCGGACGACGAAATTCTGCACTTTTTCGTCCGCCATGTTGAGCGCGAGTTGATTGCGAAGCCGCACGGGCGTCCTCCCGGGAACGCGCATGGCGTAGGCGGGGCGGGATCGGAAAAGTTCGCTCTCTTCGCTGATCATTTCCGGCTCGATCCAGATACCGAATTTCAGACCGCAGCCGCGCACGCGTTCGGCAAGTTCCGCGAGCGTGCAGCCGAGTTTTTCGACGTTGTCCGACCAGTCGCCGAGCGAAGACGTATCGTCGTTCCGCCTGCCAAACCAGCCGTCGTCCAAAACGAACAGTTCCGCCCCCAGGTCTTTGGAAACTTTCGCCATTTCCACGACGGAATCGGCGTTAAAATCAAAATACGCGCCCTCCCAACTGTTGACGAGCACGGGGCGCTCTCTTTTCTTCCATTTACCGCGCACGACGTGCTCCGCCGCAAACGCGTGCATCTGCCGCGACAGCGCGTCTTCCGTTTCGGCATAGCACATCGCCGCTTCGGGCGCGCAGAATTCTTCGCCCGCGCCGAGCGTCCAGTCGAACATAAAGTCGTTAATCCCCGCGATCACGCGGGTGACGCCGTCGTATTCGGTCATGCTCTCTTTGTGGTTTCCCGAATACAGGAGATGAAACCCGAACACGCCTTTTTCCCCTTTCGCCATGACGAAAGGATTGTGCGCGTGCGAGGACGCCCCCGCGCGGCTCTCGTTGACGAAGGTGCCGCCGCATACGGCGCGCGCGTTCTTACGGCGTTCGCGCGCCCATGCGCCGTTGAACGTGATAAACTCGAAACGCCCCGTCAATTCCGCCTGGACGCTCGCAAGTTTTTTGATATGTATTTCCTTTTTCGCGCCGTTCACGATCTTTGCGGACACGGCGATCGCGTCGGTGTCCTCAAACACGGTATAATACAGATAGAGCGCGACTTTCGTCGCATCGACGTATTTCAGTTCGAGCGTCTTGCTCTCGCCGTAAGAAGAAGGCAGATTTTCAAGAACGGGTTTTTCGGCAAGGATCTTACTTTTGGAATAGACGAAATTCGTGGAAAAGCCGCCGTCCGCATTGACGAGCAAAACGCTCTGCTCGTTAAAATCCCCCTGCCCGTATTCGGAAAAAAGACGGCAGGGCGAAGATCGCAGCGCCTCGCACCAGTCGGCGGAAACCAGTTTTTTCCCGTAATAGAGGATCTGCGCCGTATCCGCTTTGAGTACGAGCGTCGTGGCGGGCGTTTCCAGACGATATACAGTGCCCTTTTTCTTGATCATAATTGCCTCCGTTTTACTTAGAATCGGTTAAAAATCAGGGGGATTATATCATATTTTTCTTTATTTGTACAGCAAAAAGCCGATAAAGCGCAAAATCGATTGCGTTTTATCGGCTTTTTGAAACTTTTTGTTCAGCCCTGAGCGATTTCTTTGGAAATTTTCGAAAAATCCTGCGTTTTCTGATCGAGCATCAGTTTCTGCGCGGGCTGCAATTCATAATAGCCCTTTTCCTGCATCTGCTTGAAAACGGTGTACTGATCGTCCGCCGCCTTGTTGAAATTCTGCATGAACATGGTGCGCAGGCTCTTGGTGCTGCCTTCCTTGATCGCAAGAAGATAGTTGTCCATGAGCATTTTTTCCGTATTGAGCATATCCTGCAAAGAATCTTGCTCGTTCAGTTCGCTTTCCTTTTTACTCAATTTAGCCATGATAATTCCTCCTTATTTACCCGTCAGCATCTGCAAAAGCGTATTAAAGCGCTTTTCGTGACATTCCGCAATGCCGCACATACATTCCGCCAGCGACTGGTCGGTCAGCGTTTTGGAATACATTCTCGCCTTTTTGCACGCCATGCCTTCGCTCGCGAGCAGAGAAGAGAGCACTTCCAGATCTTTTGAACTGAAATTTGACATATTTACCTCCGTCAAAAAAGATGTACGCTAAGTATGCTCGTTCTAAAGAGGAATTATACGGAAGAATTATAACGTATAAGGCAAAAATTTCGATGTTTTTGCATAAAGAGGATGGCGTGGATTTCCCTGTTTCGTCCTGCCGATCATGAGATAATTGCCTTGAAATCCGTCATGTAAAAGGTCGACGATACGTTGCAGACACGTTTTCAGGTACTTTCTTTTAGAAATCAGATTGCCGTAAGCGAACAAAACGTCGCAAGCGGGATATGTTTGGAGCAGGTTTCGGATATGTAATAAGTTCGTCTGCATTAAACCGAAATCTTCTGATACGGACAGATCGTTCGGATCCGTTGCCCTCTGCGGATAAATATTTAACATAACCCAGTTTTTATAACCGTTGAAATGCGCCAACCGTATGGTACTTTTCAGCGTCTGATCGAATTTTTGCAATGTTGCCGTGCTCGGGTTGATCCCGAAACATAATAGCGTGCGCGAACGAGGATCCGCGACCTCACCCAACACAAAACGCGACCTGTCCTCTTCGTCGGTTTCGTACAGCCAAGCCATATTTACTCCTTTGTGTATAAAAATTTTCAGTTTTTGGGGAATATTTCGCGGGCTTCTGCCGCCATGATCTTCTGATAATTTTCGTCGGAAGAGAAATCGCGCTCTTTGTTGTATTCGCCGCCGAGAGCCTCGATGGCGAATTTGAGTTCCTGAAAGAGCACGTAATCGATATCCTCGCGCTCGATGGTCCCCATGAAAACGGGCAGCGCGCGCTCGTCGCCGTAGGAGGCGAGATAGGCGCATAAAAGGGGCAGTTCGCGATCGTCCGCGGCAAGAAATGCGTTCATCAGCGCGGCGTATGCCCTGTCGTCCTTGTTTTTCAGTTTGGAGAGGATCTCCAGAGCGTACGGTTCGGTCTCTTTGTCCTTGCAAAGCGCGAGCACCTCTTCGAGCAACAGATCGGCGTTGGGTTTGAGCATATCCGCAAGGCTGTCTTTCACGTGCTCGTCGTACGCGTCCTCTTTCAGCATTTCCGCATAGCGCACGGCGGCTTTCGGATTCGTGTTCAGAAGATTGATCGCGTATTGCACGAGTTGTTCGTCCGTTTCGTAGAGAAGTTTCAATAGCGGCTCGGTACAGTCGCGCCCTTCGAGCGCCTCGCACAGAAAATCGGGCACGGAAATATCCTGCAAAAGATATTCTTTGAGCGTTTCGACGAGCGCCGACTCGCTCATCGCTCCGAAATACGCGCGGGGCGTGGCGCCAAGTTCTTTCAAAGGCGTGTCCCCAAACTTTTTGTATAGATCCGCGATCAGATCTTCCCACTCGCTTTCGGTATGCTCCGCGGCGTGTTTTTCGATCATCTTCGCCATCTTGTTGTTAAAAATACCGTCGAAATCAATGAGTTTCATTTTTATCTCCTTGCCTGACCGCTTCCAATAAGGTGCGGACGTTCGTTTCGTCGGCGCGGAACGATTCCAGCGCGCCCTTGAAATCGCCCTTTCCCTTCCGCGTGAAGAGGAAAATCGCGCATGCCAGGCTTTCCTTGTCCGTCACCAGCGTCAACAGATTTTTTTCTTCCAGAATATTATACATTTTAACTGCCGCGCGGTTGAATTTATGCGTATGTTCGTTGCCGAGCAGACAGAATTTCGCCGCGCACATCGAATAGGCGGAAACGAAGATCTTGTGTTTGACGCGCCCCACTTCCAAACGCACGAATTCCAGTTGTTTGAACACGTCGCAGAGCACCACCGCGATGCTCGCGTCTTTGTTTCGCTCGAAGATCTTCCGCGCCGTTTCGATCTTGATGACGTCGTTCACGGTGCTGTCCAGAAACATTTCCTGCAAAAAACCGTACTCGCCCGCACGCACCGCCACATTCACGGCCAATAGCTGCAATTCGGGCTCCTGCCCGTCAAACTCGTCGAAACACCAGCGAAACAGCGGCACGAGGTCGTATTCCCTGCCGTAACGTCTGAGTTCGTCGCTTTTGACGTCCGAGAGCGCCGCCAACAACTGCACGCGCTTATCGCGCTCAGCTTTGGGAAGTTTATAAAAATAGTCGACCGCGGGCGGCTGTCCGCCCTCTTCCAGATACAGGCGCATCGCGTTATAATAATAGCGCGCGACTTCCGCATGGGGGAACACGTCTATGATCTTGCCGAACCCTTCCAGGCTTTCGCGGTATTTGCCGCATTTGCAGGCGGCTACCGATTTAAAGTAGATAAGAGTCAGATCGTAACGGACGATCTCCTCCAAAACGCAGAATTTTTCGTATGCCTCTGCGTCCAGTCCGCTTTCGCAGCAGACCGTGGCGATTTTGTACAGTTCGTCGGGATTTTCGGTGGAGATAGAAGCCAGTCTGCGCGCGATCTCGCGGCTCTTTGCCGTCTGTTTCTTTTCGATGAGCACGGCGCAGTAAGTGGAAAGCGCCTGCACGTCGTCGGGATCTTTTTCCAGAAGTTCCAGACAATCCTTTTCCGCCGCATCGGAATCCCCCGTGACGAGATGGCAGACGGCGAGATAATTTTTCGCCGCGCCCGCAAGGCGAGAGGCGGGATGCACCTTGGAAAACGCCGTCGCGGCGTCCTCGTACTTTCCCGATTTCAAAAGTTTGACGCCCTCGTCCACCGTTTCGCCGTAATCCGCTTTTTCAGGCGGATAGACCACCTTGAAAAGGCTCTTGGGCGAACGGGTGAACATACGCGCGATCTCCATTTTGCTTTCGGCGGGCACGTCGTCGTCTTCGGAGAGCATTTTATTGTAATAATAGGCGGACTGCGCTTCGTTTCCCACATTGTAATAACAGGCGGCAAGCCCTTCGTATGCGTCCGCGAGCGCCTCTATCTCGCAGACGGCAAGATAGCGGAACCAGCAGTTGATCGCCATTTCGTACGTTTCCATGTCGTCGTAAATTTCCGCCAGAAACATCCAGTCGTCGGGCTCCGCACCGTAAAGGTTGATCTTTTTATGGATCATGCGCAGCGCCGCGCAAAAATTCTTTTCGTCGCAGTAACGCTCGGCGAGTTCGACAAGACGATCTTCGCCCGCATCGAACGCGATTACTTTTTCATCCATTCGGGTACCTCTTATGTACGGGCGCCGGCAAGAAGTTTTTCGACGTCCTCCGCCGAAAAAACATAGTCCGTGTTGCAGTAATGGCAGTGCACGCAGATCTTCCCCTCCTCTTCGAGCGCGTCCATAAGTTCTTTTTCGCCCATGGAGAGAAGAACTCCCTCTATATAATTTCTGCTGCAATTACACTTGTATTCGGGTTTTAATGTGTAATATTTGACATTCCCGAAATATTTTTCCGCGATCTCTTCTGCGGAACCCTGTTCCACGAGCGAGCTGACGCTGCGGAAATTTTCCATGATCTCTTCGGTTTTGCGGATATTTTCTTCGCTCGCGCCGGGAAGCGGCTGCAAGATCACGCCGCCCGCACCCAGACAGGTCCCGTCTTTTCCCACCTTGACGCCCACTGCGATGGCTGTGGGGATCTGTTCACTGTACGCGAAATAGGCGGCGAAATCTTCTCCGATCTCTCCGCTTATCAGTTCCGTCGTCCCCACGAAAGGCGCTCCCTCGCCGTCGCTGCGGACGACGCTCAGGTATCCCTTGCGCCCGACGCAGCCGCCCACGTCCAGTTTCCCCGCCTCGTTGGGGGGAAGAAAAGCCGCGGGATCTTCGATCGTGCCGCGCATATGCAGGTCTTTGTCCCCGCTCACGCAGATGGGGCCGCCGACGCCGTCCCCTCGGATATTGACGGAAAGCGCCGCGTTTTCGCTCTTCAGGGAAGAACACATATATGCCGCCACGGTAAGCGTGCGCCCCAGCGCCGCCGCCGCCAGAGGCGAAAGGTTATGTATGCGGATCGCTTCGTTGACGAGTTCGGTGGTGTCGAGCACCGCCAAAGAAACTTCGTCGTCGAACACCAGCCCTCTTAAAATTTTATTTTCGGTCTTACCCATTTTCAGTTCCTCACACAGATAAAGTTCACGCGCGTTTTGTCGCCGTCGTCCCCGAACGCGCCCGTCTTTTTCACGAGCGTAAAATCAGCCTCGCGCAGGCAGCGTTCCACGTTCTCTTCTGTGTGGATATACTGCACGTGCCGCTCGTCGCCGCGCTCGAACGCGCCGTCTTCGCGCTTGGCGAAAATGGTAAAATCCATTTCCACACTGTCGCCTTTCAGTCGGTTGAACCACAGATACGCGACTTCTTCCCTGTCCTCGCAAAAGGTATTGTTTCCGACGATCTCTCTGAGTTTGTATTCGGAAGAGATATCGAAAAGATATGCCCCGCCCTTTTTCAGCGCGCCCGCCGCGCGACGGAAAGCGGCCGCAAGTTTGCTTTGCGGCACATAGTTGAGGCAGTCGTTCACGCACAGGGCGAAATCCGCCTTTTCAAACGTTTTCAATTTTAACAGATCGCACAGGATATAGCGCGGCCGCACCCCTTCGGAAACGGAAAGAGAGTTTGCTTTGGCGAGCATGCGTTCGCTCACGTCGTATCCCGTCATGGAATAGCCGAAACGGGCAAAGGCGCGCGAGAAACAGCCGCTGCCGCAGCCGATATCCAGCCCCGCGCCCGCGCGCACGCCCAAAGAAAGCAACTCGTTATGCAAATACTGCGACCATTTTTCATAGTCGCAGTCTGCATTCAGATATTCGAACCAATCCGCCAACGCGAAATACGCGGGAAAACGGCGCATTATTTGCCTTCCCCCTTGGGTCCTGTGCCCAACTTGTCCTTGGATTTTTTGGATTTTTTTCCTTTTTCGG
This sequence comes from Candidatus Borkfalkia ceftriaxoniphila, assembly GCF_004134775.1. Classification (NCBI taxonomy): domain Bacteria; kingdom Bacillati; phylum Bacillota; class Clostridia; order Christensenellales; family Christensenellaceae; genus Candidatus Borkfalkia; species Candidatus Borkfalkia ceftriaxoniphila. Next base: position 1,854,297 of record NZ_SDOZ01000002.1, on the reverse strand, counting down.
CTTCTTCCGCGGCCTTCGCCTCAGCCTCCTGCTGTTCGAACATGGCATTGTATTCGACGTATTTCTTGTCGTTTTTATGCTCGTTCTCGTAGCGTTCGGAATCCTCCGCGATCGCCGTTTTGGATTCGCGCAGTTTTTTCAGATCTTCGCGCGAGAAAGCGTCGGGCAGTTCGTACACTTTCAGATTATCGGTGATGGGCTTGATGGGACGGGACGCGAGTTCGGATTTCGTGCTCGCGAGCGCCGCGTTGTATTCCTGCACCGCCTTGCTCTCCGCGCCGCCCTTGCCCGCCTTCGCGTAGATGCCGCGGTTGACTTTGCCGCCTTCCCTCTTGGATTCGAAGAATTTATCGAACGCCCACTGCGAGTAGTCGAACCACACGAGGAGCATGAAGGAAATGCCGAAAAGGATCATGATGACGATGCCGATCATCATAAAGAAAGAGCCGAGGAGCAGCAAAATGAGAGGGATCGCCATCAGCGCGATGAAGAAAATATTCTGGAAAATAAGCCCGAACGTCATCAGGAAGGAATTTTTCAGAAGTTGGAAAAATTTGAGTTTGTAATTTCCGCCCATGGACAGCATCCACAGATACATGACCGTCACGACGCCGATCGCGATATACGAAAGGACTTGTGACGTAACAAGGAGAAAGGCGACGCCGCCGTCTACGGACAGAAGATAGTTCGCCCAACTGATGCTCATGGTAAACAAAAAGAGCATGACCGCGTAAAATAGAGTAGACTGCATGACGATGACGAAGTTGATCTTGATGCCGCGCCAGAAATCATTGGCGATAAAGATGCCTTCCGTCCAGACCATGTTGCGGATGACGTAGATGCCGCCCGAAAGCCCGACCGCCGCGATGACGCACGCGACGATGATAAACAGACCGAACATGAGGTTGGTGGACATCGCCACGTTTTCCTGCAGGCCCGCGAGGTTGGGGATCGCGCCGAAGCCGCCGCCCATACCGGAGGCAAAGGGCATCAGCCCGCTCTGCACCTGAATGTAGAGAGAGCGGAACACGATCACGAGAATGAGCGGAATGAAAAAGATGAGCATCAAAAGGTTTAAAATGACGAGTTTGGAAAACCTGCCCTTGAATATATCCCAAAACAGCCCCCAGCGGTTGGAAGGAAGCGTGCTCCGTGCGTACGCGTCGTCCCTCTCCTTGCCTTCGAGCATGCGGGCGATAAAGCCTTTCTTTTCTCCTGTTGCCATATGTCCTCCGAAATTATCTTCTTACTAAATAAATAGCGAAACGACTTCGCAGTTTAAAATACCAATTCATTGTACTACAAAACAAAATTTTTTTCAATTAAATTGCTGTCGGGAAATAAAATCTTTGACTTTTTTTTCGCTGTATGGTAAGATACTGTTGCTAAATAGAGGAGCGGATGAACAAAAGTACCGTGCGCGCGGACAAAAGGCAGATTTTGGTGCGCGGGAAAGGGTATCTCCGCCGAAGCGCCGTTCGTTTGCCCGAACGGTTCGCTGGGCGCAAAGGTCAATACCCTTGCGACTGTCACCGACGTGGAGAACTATTTTTGCAGGCTGTTCCGACAAGGTCGGTTTCGGCGTTTCGCGCGCCCGCAGACAGAGTTTCTTTATTATTACGGCGGTGTCGGATTCGGCGCCGTTTTGTTTTACGGAAAAATTTTTGAGGAGCATAGAAAAATATGAAACAGTACAACGTCGCGATCATCGGCGCGACAGGAATGGTCGGTCAGAGATTCAGTCTTTTGCTTGCGGAGCACCCCTGGTTCCGCGTCGCCGCTTTGGCGGCTTCCCCCTCTTCCGCGGGGAAAAAATATAAAGACGCGGTCGGCAAACGCTGGGCGATGACCTCCCCCATCCCCGAAAAACTCGCGGACATGATCGTCTACGACGCGGAAGCGGATCTTCAAAAGATCAAAGAAAAAGTCGATTTCGTATTCTGCGCGGTCAACATGAAAAAAGAGGAGATCAAGGCGCTGGAAGAGCGCTACGCAAAGGCGGAGATCCCCGTCATTTCCAACAACTCCGCGCACCGCGCGACACCCGACGTGCCCATGATCATTCCCGAGATCAACCCCGATCACGCGAAAATCATCGACGCGCAGAAAAAGCGTTTGGGCACAAAGCGCGGCTTTATCGCGGTCAAGAGCAACTGCTCGCTGCAAAGTTACGTGCCCGCCCTGCATCCCCTTATGAAATACGGCGTAAAGGCGGCGGCGGTCACCACCTATCAGGCGATCAGCGGCGCGGGCAAGACGTTCGAAACCATGCCCGAAATTTTAGACAACGTGATCCCCTATATCGGCGGCGAAGAAGAAAAATCCGAACGCGAACCGTTGAAGATCTGGGGGCATATCGAAAACGGCGCCATCGTGAACGCGAGCGCGCCCGTCATTACGGCGCAGTGCCTGCGCGTGCCCGTTTCCGACGGGCATACGGCGGCGGTGTTCGTTTCCTTTGAGAACAAACCTTCCAAAGAAGAAATTTTAAAGGCGTGGGCGGAATTTTCGGGCGAACCGCAGGCGTTGAAACTTCCCAGCGCGCCCGCGCAGTTTATCCACTATTTCGAAGAGGACAACCGCCCGCAGGCGAAACTCGATAGGAACCTGGAAAACGGCATGGCGGTCAGCGTGGGGAGGCTCAGGGACGACATCCTGTTCGATTACAAGTTCGTCTGCCTTTCGCACAATACACTTCGCGGCGCGGCGGGCGGCGCGGTGCTGATGGCGGAACTTCTGGCGGCAAAAGGATATTTCGGCTGAGCCAAAGCCGAGGGAGAAATCTATGTTGAATTTTTTCAGAGGCAGCGCGACTGCCATGATCACCCCGTTCACGGCGGAAGGCAAAGTCAATTTCGAAGCCTTCGGCCGCATGATCGAGTATCAGATCGAGAACGGGACGGACGCGCTCGTGGTGCTGGGCACGACGGGCGAACCCGCAACCATGACCGAAGAAGAAAAAGAAGACGTGATGCGCTTTTCCAAAGAGCGCGCGGCGGGCCGCGTACGTTTGATATTCGGCAGCGGCAGCAACTGCACCGCCCACGCGGTGGAAGCGAGCGTCAAGGCGCAGAAACTGGGCGCCGACGGGCTTTTAGTCGTCACGCCCTATTATAACAAGTGTACGCAGAACGGGTTATACGAATATTATAAGGCCGTCTGCGAGGCGGTGGATATCCCCGTCATCTGCTACAACGTGCCGCCGCGGACGGGCGTCAATATTCAGCCCGCCACCATGGGCAGGATCGCCGAGATCCCCAACGTCGCGGGCATCAAAGAGGCGTGCGGCAATATGGAGCAGATCATGCACACCGCGCGCGAGGTGCGCGGCAAATGCGAGTTGTATTCGGGCGACGATCACCTGAATTTACCCATGCTCGCGATCGGCGCCGCGGGGCTCATCTCCGTCGTGTCCAACGCGCTCCCCCGCCAGATGAAACAACTCTACGAATATATGGCGGCGGGCGAGTTCGAAAAGGCGTATATTTTACAGGACGAACTGCTGCCCTTTACCGATCTCATGTTCTGCGAGGTAAATCCCATTCCCGTCAAGGCGGCGGCGGATATGCTCGGGCTTTCGGGCGGCGTCCCCCGCGCCCCTTTAACGGAATTGGAAGAGGCGCACAAGGCGGCGGTGAGAGATTCTCTCCGCGCGCTCGGCTATAGGGTGGACTGACATGACGAATCTGATCATCAGCGGCATTTTCGGGCATATGGGCCGCACGGTTTTGGAACTCGCGCAGGCCGACAAAGAATTTTGCGTGCTTGCGGGCGTGGATATGAAAAACGGCGAAACGGCGGGCGTGCCCGTCTACGACGGTTTCGATAAAATTTCCGCGGCGGCGGACGCGGTCGTGGATTTTTCCGCGGCGGCAAATCTTTATAACGTGCTTTCCTACTGCGAAAGAACGGGCGCGGCTGCAATTTTATGCGCCACGGGCTATTCGGAGGAAGATCTCAAAACCATCGAACGGGCGAGCGGAAAGATACCACTCTTCAAGACGGCGAACCTCTCCGTGGGAGTCAATCTCCTGCAAAAACTCGTAAAAGAGGCGGCGGCGTTCCTCGGAGAAAATTTCGACGTGGAGATCATCGAAAAGCATCACAACCTGAAAAAGGACGCGCCTTCGGGTACGGCGTACATGCTCGCGGAAAGCGTGAACGAGGCGTTCGACGGCAACAAAAAATACGTATACGGTCGCGAAGGCATGACGGGCGCGCGCGACAGGCGCGAACTCGGTATCCACGCGGTGCGCGGCGGCACCATCGTCGGCGAGCACGAAGTGATGTTCGCGGGCGAAGACGAGATCATCACCCTTTCGCACAGCGCGCGCAGCAAGCGCGTGTTCGCGGCGGGCGCTTTAAAAGCCGCCAGTTTTATGAAAGGCAAACCCGCCGGAAGATACGACATGAAAAACGTCATCGACGGTATGAAAAAATAAAAATGCATTTCGAAAACACACCATGCATCGAAACCGAGCGCCTGCGCCTACGAAGATTTACGGAAGACGACCTCGGTGCCGCGTTCCGCATATTCAGCGATCTCACGGTGAATACGTATCTGCCGTGGTATCCCGCGAAAGATTCTGAACAAACGCGTGCGATCCTGGAAGAGCGGTTCTTTCAAGTATACAGGCAGCCGCGCGGTTACAGTTACGCGATCTGTCTGAAAACTGACGATATCCCGATCGGATACATACATGCGAGCACGGAAGAACACCACGATTTCGGCTACGGGCTTTTGCCTGCGTTTTGGCATCGCGGCATCGTAACCGAAGCGGGAAAAGCGCTCATCGAGCAACTGAAACAAGACGATTTCCGCTTTATCACCGCCACGCACGACGTAAACAATCCCCGCAGCGGCAAAGTCATGCGGCGGCTGGGTATGCGCTATCGCTATTCCTACAAAGAGCAGTGGCAGCCGAAAAATTTCCCCGTTACGTTTCGGATGTATCAGTTAAATTTCGACGGCCGGGATCAGAACGTTTATCGGAAATATTGGGATCTTTCGGCCGTCCGCTTCATAGAAGATTTCGATAAAACCGAATAAGAGAGCGTCCGAAATTTCGGACGCTCTCTTTTTTACGAAAACATAAACAAACATAAACCGAATACGGCTAAAAAATATCCGCAGCCACGAACAATATAAACCGCCAAATCGCTCGGCTCGGAACTTACCTCGTAGCGATGGCCAAAATAGCCTTGGATGAAATTGGAGAATTTACAAAGATTGTACGCGTAACGGGCAATCAAACCCCCCGCAAAGTAAGAGAATACTGCTAAAATCAGCATCAATGTCTCTAAATGGCGCACGCAAAGAGCAACGACAAACGAGAGTATACCCAACGCATAGAGCGAAGCCGTAAATAATTTTCGCCTGGTATAATTAGACATGGTAATAATCCCCCTCTATGCTCTGTATCGTAATTTCGGCAGGGATTACATTCGAAGCGTTAGGATCTTTTTTTACATGAATCGTGCAATCTTCCGAAAAGCGACTGTCCGTCTTTAAATGCCCCGATAGAGTGATCGTTTCCGCCGTCACGCCGCCGACCGCCGAAACAAGAACGGTGACGGAAAAGTTTTCAATTTCGTACTTTACTCCGTACGGGATTTGCACACTGACAGAAAAGTAAGCATTAAATTCGGTCTGGGTCGCGTTTGATATATAATCAGAACCCTTTATATTCACGAAATCCTCGTAGTTGTCGAGCGTCAGCGTGCCTTTCGCGGGCTTGTAATTCATAATTGCGAGCGCCGTGCCGACAGCGAAGATCACCGCGAGCAGCGCGGCTGCCAGCCATTCATATTTTGTGATTTTTTTAAAAACGACTTCATAATACGTACCGTCATCTATCTCGTCCATTTTCATTTTCCCTCTTCGTTGAACATTTTGAAAAATTCTTTGACCGCGTAGGAAAGCGGCTGGTTTTTAGGGAAGGCAATGCCGACGGCGCGCGCGGGAAGCGGCGGATCCGTGCGGATCTCGACGAGCGATTTTTCTTCGTTGAGTTCGCGCCTGACGTATTCGCGCGGCGCACACGCGATGCCCACGCCGTTTTTCGCGAGTTGGATCAGAAGTTCCAGGCTTCCGCATTCAATCTCGGGATGCAGATGCACGCCGATGGAATGGGAAAACTGAATGATCGCCTTGCGCGTGACCGTGCTCATGTCCAGCATCAGAAGCGGATAATCGTGCATGGAATTGAGCGGCTGCACTTCCTTGGAAAGTTCCGCGTAATTTTCGTTGGCGACGAAAATATCGTGCAGCGGCATGACCACGCTCGTGAGGTTGATGTCTTTGTCCTCGATGGGCAGATTCAGAAAGGCGATGTCGCACTTGTTGTTCTTCAATAAGTCAAGCGTTTCCGTGGTGATGCAGTTGACGAGATTGAGTTTGACGCTCGGGAATTTTGCGTGATATTCCGCGATCTTGTCGATGAGCACGTAAGAAAAAATGGTATCCGACGCGCTGATACGGATAGTGCCCGTCGCGGTCTGGTTGATCTCTTTCAGTTTGTTTTCCGCCGTTTCCAATTGACCGAGCGCGCGCTCGACGATGTCGAATATCTGCTTGCCGCCCTGTTCGGAAAGTTCCATGCCGCGGTGCGTGCGGTTGAACAGCGGCGTATCCAACTGCCCTTCCAACTGTTTGATCGCCTGCGAGACCGCAGGCTGGCTGATAAAAAGTTCCTCCGCCGCGCGCGTCAGGCTGCCGCACTTCGCGACGGTATAAAAGACGCGGTATAATTCCAGGTTTACCATAAAACTCTCCTTTATTTGCCCACGCAGAATTTTGCGAATATTTCGTCGATGATCGCCTCGTTCGCAGTCATGCCGCTGATCTCTCCCAGAGCGTCCCACGCGGCTTTCAAGTCGATCCCGAGAAGATCGAGCGGCGCATTGCCGCAGGCGCGATATGCGGCTTCGACGCCTTCGAGAGCCTTCCCCAACGCGAAATAATGGCGCTGCTCGATAAGGTATTCCGCGTCCGCGCTGTAACCTTGGAGGCTCTTTTCCAGCATCATCTGTTTGAGCGTTTGGATATTTTCGCCCGTTTTCGCGCTCACGCGGATATCGGCACGCATCCCGCGCGCGTCGGACAGGTCGGATTTATTGTATACGACGATCTTATTCTTGTTTTCGATCTTTTCGGCGATCGATCTGTCCTCTTCGGAAAATTCTTCGCCCGCGTCGAGCACGAAGAGCACGAGGTCGGCGCCCTCCGTAAGTTGCCGCGCGCGCTCGATGCCGATATTCTCAATCTCGTTCTCGCTCTCGCGCTGCCCCGCGGTATCGTAGAGATTAAAGCGTACGCCCCCGATCTCGAGCGCCCCCTCCACCGCGTCGCGCGTGGTGCCCGCAACGGACGAAACGATCGCCTTATCCGCGCCGAGCAATGCGTTCAAAAGCGAACTCTTCCCCGTGTTCGGCCGCCCCGCGATGACCACGTTGACGCCCTGCCGTATCTTTTGCCCCACCGAATAGGTGCCCCGAAGTTCGATCAGTTTATCGCGGATCGCGCCGATTTTAGTTTTGACGTCGGCAAGGTCGGTGTGTTCGAGATCTTCCTCGGGAAAATCGACGTCCGCGTCGATGCCCGCCAAAATTTCCGTCAGCGACGCTTGCAGTCCGTCGGCGACCTTTTTCAGGCGCTCGCAGTACAGCATATATCCAGCGCGCACTTCCGCCTCGCTCTCGCCGTTGATCATGTCGATGAGCCCCTCCGCGGAAGAAAGGGAAAGTTTTCCGTTTAAGAACGCGCGCTTGGTGAATTCGCCGCGCTGCGCGCCCGCCGCGCCCAGTTCGAAAGCGCGCCGCAGAACGCCGCGCGCGATGCTTGACCCGCCGTGGCAGTGAAATTCCACCACGTCCTCGCCCGTAAAACTTTTGGGCGCGCGGAAATAGACGCACAGCCCGTAATCTTTAAAATCGCCCGCGTCTATCTCGCCGGGGTACATATGATTGGGCGAAAACGCCGCAACCGCCGTTTTGCCCGCGGGAACAAACATTTTTTCCGCAATGGAAAGCGGGTCGCCGCCGCTGATGCGGATGATCGCGACGCCGCCTTTCCCGGGCGGCGTGGATATCGCGGCTATATTGGGATTTTTCATACGCTGCGCCTCTTCTGCCTGTCGTTTTTTATCATCCCGATTATATCATAAGCGAGCCTTCTTGTCAATCGGCATAAAATAAAGCGCGGCCTGAAAAGCCGCGCTTTCGTTCAGTTAAAGAAATCGTCGGGGTCGTTGTCGTCCTTCTTGCCCCCCTCGTTCTTGTCTTGGGAAGAAAATTCGTCGAACGGATCGTCGGGCGGAGCAGGCGCGTCGCCGTTGTACGAGTCCTGCCCGTAAGGAGTATTGCCGTACGGATTGTAGGGATTTCCCTGCTGTGCGCGGCGCATGCGCTCCATCTGCTCCTGCATAAATTTTTCGTAGTTGACCGCGGGATTGTTGCGGATGGCGAACAGGAAAAACGCCGATACGGGAAACAGCGCGGAAATGATGGTGAACAGCACATGCCCGCGGGCGTAATAGGTGCGGAAAATAGCGATATACAGGAATACGAACACGAAGAGATAGATCCACGACAAAATACTGTACACGATATCGCCGACCTTATAGAGGTTGAATAACCATAAAGGCACGGAATCTACGATCTGCAGTCCGCCGCTGCCCTTTACGGGTTCGAGATAATAGCCGCCGTCGATGATATAGTACTGCGGCACGTAAGAGCAGAGAAACGCCAGTATGACGACGATCTCGGTGATCATGGCGATCAGCCCGATCTTCTTGAACGTATGATTGAAAAAGCGCGTGTCGCCTGCAAGTTCCCCCATCAGATAGGTGCTGGCGACGGGCACGAAGGCGCACCAGACGAGTTTATCTTTGCCCGCGTTTTTCGCCATGGTGGAAAGCGCGATCGCCTTGAACACGTAGATCACCGCGTACAGGCAGAGGGACACGATGAGAGCCGTCGAGCAGTCCCATACGCGGAATCCCGCTTCGACGCCCAGCAATGGATTGCAGAACGAGAAAAATATCGAAAATAATACGAATAATTCCATTTGATTTACTCCTTTATCGCTCTCGGAAAGAGCGGAAAACCGTAGTCTACGTTCAATAAAGTCAGCCCCTTGGCGGGCATCGTTTTGCCGAGCAGAGCGCGTTCGCCGCTTTCGAACGCCCGCAAAATATCCTCCGCGCGGATTTTCCCCTCTCCGACGGCAGCGAGCGTGCCCGCAATGATGCGCACCATATTATACAGAAACCCTTTGCCGCACACGTCGAGCACGATATCGTCGCCGCCGAGCGATCTTTCGAGAGATATTTGTGCGGAGAGCACGTGCCGCACGGTGCTTTTTGCCGCCGAGCCGCTCGCGCAGAAACATTTGAAATCGTGCTCGCCTTCTATCAGTTTCGCGGCGGCGCGCATTTTTTCCGGATCGGGCATGCGCTTCAACTGCGCCGCGTAGCGTTCTTTGAGTGGATTTTGCCGCGCGCTTACATAAAAGCGGTAGCGGTAGGTCTTTTGTTTCGCCATGCGGCAGGCGTCGAACCCTTCGGGCGCGGCGGCGCTTTCGAGCACGCGGACGTCCTCGGGCAGAAAGCGGTTGAGCGCGTCCGCCACCCTCTCGGGCGCAATGCGGTTTTCCAAGGAAAGCGAACACACCTGCCCCGCCGCGTGCACGCCCGAATCGGTGCGCCCGCTCGCGGCAACGCGCACGTTTTCGGAAAACGCATCGTAAACCGCCCTTTCCAGCGCGCTCTGCACGCTGTCGGCGTTCGACTGCGTCTGCCAGCCCGAGAGCCGCGTTCCGTCATAGCAAACAAGCAAAGCGATCGTCATACGCGCCTCACTTGTTGAACCAGGCGAGAAAGGCGAACTCGTTGCCGAAATACAGATTGATAAATACGATGCCCGTGATCAGTCCGCCGAGAACGAGAAGCCCCAGAAGATCGCGCCAGGTAAAGGTGAGTTTTTTATATTTCGTGCGCCCTTTCGCGCCGCTGTAACAGCGGGCGTCCATCGCGTCGCCCAGATCTTCGGCGCGGCGGAAGGCGCTCACGAGCAGCGGGATCAGGATCGGGAGCGTCGCCTTGGCGCGCTTGATCAGCCCGCCCGTTTCGAAATTCGCTCCGCGCGCCTTTTGCGCGCTGATGATGCGGTTGGTCTCGTCGGTCAGCGTGGGGATAAAGCGCAGCGCGATGCTCATGATGAGCGCCAGTTCGTGCACGGGGAATCTGATCCATTTGAGGGGCGTGAGCAGGCTCTCGATGCCGTCGGTCAGAGAGACGGGCGTGGTCGTGAGCGTGAGCACCGACGTGCCCATGACCAAAAGAAAGAGCCGCAGCGCCAGAAAAGCCATGTTGACCAGAGATTCCTGCGTGATGGTGATGATCCACCAGTCCACGAGCGGCTTATACGCGCTCTCGCCCGAATAGAAAAACAGATTGAGGATCGCGGTGAACACGATGAGGAAGAGGATCATCTTGACCGAGCGCAGCACGCTGCCGAAAGGCACGCGGGACAACAGCACGACAAATATCAGAAATAAAGTCACCGCGCCCAGCGCGATAAAATTGTCCGCCAGAAATATCGCCACGATGTAGGCGATCACGAAGACGATCTTCGCGCGCGCATCCATGTTGTGCACAAAGGACTTGGCGGGATAAAATTGTCCGAAAGTAACGTCGTTTAACATATGCCCTCTTTGGAACGCCGATACAGCGCGAGAACTTTGGCGGTAAAATCTTCGGTGGAAAAATCCGTGTCTATCTCGATGCCCCGCTCCTTTAAGAGCATACAGATCTTGGCGGTCACGGGCACGTCCAGTCCCAGCGACACGAGCGTTGCGCCCTTCTTGAACAGTTCGTGCGGCTTGCCCTCCATCACCACTTTCCCGTCGGCAAACACTGCGGCGCGGGTGCAGTTTTCGCTGATCTCGTCCATGTCGTGCGACACGATGACGATCGTCTTGCACCATTTGCCGTGAATGGCGTGCAAAAGCTGCATAACTTCTTTTTTACCGAGCGGGTCGAGCCCCGCCGCGGGTTCGTCGAGAATGAGCACCTCGGGTTTGGTGACGATGACGCCCGCAATGGCGACGCGCCGTTTCTGTCCGCCCGAAAGTTCGAAGGGGGATTTGTCCTTGATCTCGGCGTAATTCAGATCGACGATCTCGAGCGCCTCTCTGACGGCCGCTTTCATCTCCTCTTCCTTCATGTCCTTGGCAAAGTTTTTCAGCCCGAACATGACGTCCTTTTCCACCGTTTCCGCGAACAGCTGATATTCGGGATACTGGAACACCATGCCGACTTTGCTGCGCAGTTCCAGAAAATTGCACTTTTTGTCGGCGAGGTCGTATTCCCCCACTTTGAGAGAGCCGCCCGTCAGCCGTATGAGCGCGTTGAGGTGCTGCACGAACGTGGATTTTCCGCTGCCCGTGTGCCCGATGATGCCGAAAAATTCGCCCTCCTCAATGGTGAGCGTAACGCCGCAAAGCGCTTGACTTGCAAAGGGCGATTTGGCGTTATACGTATATGTCAGATCCTGCGCAACGATTCGCATATTTCCTCCGCGACGGTTTCCGCGTCGAACGCGGTCGCGACGGGCATTCCCCCCGCCGACAGTTTTTTGGCGATGGCCGCCGCACGCGGCAGCGCGAGATTGTAGATCTCCAGTTCGTCGCTCCTTCGAAAAATTTCTTCGGGTGTGCCCTGCATGACGATCTCGCCCTGGTTCATGACGATCGCCCTGTCCGCTTCGAGCGCCTCGTCCATAAAGTGCGTGATGAGGATGACCGTCATGTTTTCCTCTTTATTGAGCCGTTTGACGACGTCCATCACCTCCCGCCGCCCCTTGGGATCGAGCATGGCGGTGGATTCGTCCAAGATCATGATCTTCGGCTTGATCGCGAGGACGCCCGCGATGGCGATGCGCTGTTTCTGCCCGCCCGACAGGCGCGTGGGCGTAGACGTGCGGTACTCCTCCATGCCGACGGCTTTGAGCGCGAAACCGATGCGCTCCCCGATCTCTTCCCGCGGCACGCCGATATTTTCGGGGCCGAACGCCACGTCGTCCTCCACGATGGAGGCGACCATCTGGTTATCGGGATTCTGAAAGACCATACCCGCGTTTTTGCGGATCTCGAAGGTCTTTTTATTGTCCGAAGTGTCCATGCCGAACACTTCCACCTTGCCCGAAACGGGCGTTAATAGCGCGTTGATCAGTTTTGCCAGCGTGGATTTGCCGCTGCCGTTTCTGCCGAGCACGGCGACGAATTCCCCCTCTTCGATCGAGAGAGTGACGCCGTTTACGGCAAAGCGTTTGCCGTTTTCGGTATATGAATATTTCACGTTTTCGAAATGAACTGCTTCCATACCTTGATATTATAGCAAAAGCGGAAAAAATTAACAACAGTTTTCAAACACATTCTTTTCAATTCACAAAGCCGAGACCGCCTTTTAACGAAATAACCACAAAAGGATTGACTATTGACGGGAAAAATATTATAATAATATAGGCTTTCGGTGCGATTTTGCACGAAACGCCGTGAAACTTATCAATCGGAAAAAATAATAGTATTCGGAGGTTATATTTTTTTATGAAAAAGATGACGATCGACGGCAATACCGCCGCCAGCCACGTCGCCTACGCATTCTCGGAGGTTGCGGCCATTTACCCCATTACCCCTTCTTCCCCCATGGCGGAAGTGGCGGACGAATGGGCGACTGCCGGACGCGTGAACATGTTCGGCCAGAAACTCAAACTTGCCGAAATGCAGTCCGAAGGCGGCGCCGCGGGCGCCGTGCACGGTTCGCTCTGCGCGGGCGCGCTCACCACGACGTATACCGCCAGCCAGGGTCTTCTTCTGATGATCCCCAATATGTATAAGATCGCGGGCGAACTCATGCCCACCGTGTTTCACGTCAGCGCGCGCGCGATCGCGGCGCACTCCCTGAACATTTTCGGCGATCATCAGGACGTGATGGCGTGCCGTCAGACGGGTTTTGCCATGCTCGCCTCCGGTTCCGTGCAGGAAGTTATGGATCTCGCGCTCGTGGCGCATCTGTCCACGCTCAAAGCGAAAGTCCCTTTCCTGCACTTCTTCGACGGATTCCGCACCTCTCACGAAGTTTCCAAGATCGACGTGATCGACTACGACGAGATGAAACCCCTCGTGGATATGAAGGACATCGAGGATTTCAAAAACCGCGCGCTCAACCCCGAACACCCCATCCAGAAAGGCACCGCGCAGAACGGCGATACGTATTTCCAGAACCGCGAGACCGCGAACGAATACTATAACGCCACCCCCGCCATCGTGCAGGAAATGATGGACAAGGTTTCCGCTCTCACGGGCAGAAGTTATCACCTGTTCGACTACTGCGGCGCTCCCGACGCGGAGAACGTGGTCGTCATCATGGGCTCGGGCGCGGACGCCATGGAAGAGACCGTGAACAAGATGAACGCCGAAGGACATAAAGTCGGCATGATCAAGGTACGCCTGTACCGTCCGTTCGTGACCGACGCTTTCGTCGCCGCCATTCCCGCCACCTGCAAGAGGATCGCGGTACTCGACCGCACCAAGGAACCCGGCTCGATCGGCGAGCCCCTCTATCTCGACGTGTGCTCCGCGCTCTTCGAAAAGGGCCTCAAAAAGATCAAAGTCGTCGGCGGACGCTACGGCCTCGGCTCCAAGGAGTTCAACCCCTCCATGTGCTACGCCGTATATAAAAATCTGGAAAAAAGACGTCCCAAAAACCACTTCACTGTGGGTATCTACGACGATCTTACGAAAACTTCCCTCGACTTCTCCGAAAAATACGACGCGGCTCCCGAAGGCGCCATTTCCTGCAAGTTCTACGGGCTCGGCTCGGACGGCACCGTGGGCGCGAACAAAGATTCCATCAAGATCATCGGCGACCACACCGATATGTACGCGCAGGCGTATTTCTTCTACGATTCCAAAAAGTCGGGCGGCATCACCGTTTCGCACCTGCGTTTCGGCAAGACGCCCATCCAGTCGTCTTACCTTATCGACAGCGCCGACTTCGTCGCCTGCCACAACCCCTCCTACATCACCCGCTACGATATGCTTTCCGACGCGAAAGAGGGCGGCAAGTTCCTTTTGAACTCTTCCTGGAATACCGTGGAAGAGTTGGAGAAGAACCTTCCCGCGCGCGTCAAACAGCAGATCGCGAAAAAGCACCTCAAATTCTACAACATCGACGCGATCAAGATCGCGCAGGATATCGGCCTGAACGGCAAGACCAGCACCATCATGCAGTCCGCGTTCTTCTATATCAACCAGGCAATCATGCCCTACGAGCAGGCCGCCGATTACATGAAGAAGGCCGTTTACAAGAAATTCTCCCGTAAGGGCGACGCCGTCGTCAACATGAACTACAACGCCATCGACAGCGCGATCTCGGGCCTCGTCGAAATTCAGGTACCCGAAAGTTGGCAGACTGCCAAGACGGGCGCTCCCATGGTCAAAATCGCCAATAACGAGTATTTCAAGAACGTGGTCCATCCCATTCTCGCGCTCGAAGGCGACAAACTGCCCACCTCCGCGTTCAACGCCGACGGTTCCGTTCCCACGGGCACCACGAAGTATGAAAAGCGCGGCGTAGCGGTCAAGGTCCCCAAGTGGATCCCCGAAAACTGCATCCAGTGCAACCAGTGCTCTTTCGTCTGCCCGCACGCATGCATCCGCCCCGTCGTCATTGCGGAAGGCACGGAAAAACCCGATTCTTTCGTGACCAAGCCCACCACGGGACTTGCCGGCACGCAGTACAGGATCCAGGTTTCCCCGCTCGACTGTATGGGTTGCGGCGTGTGTGCGAACGTGTGCCCCGCCAAGAATAAGGCGCTGGAAATGGTTCCCCTTGCGAAACTCGTGAAAGCCGAGAGCAAGAACTGGGATTATTCCCAGAGCGTAGAGCAGGCCGACACCGCGGCGTTCAAGCGCAGCACGGTGAAGGGAAGCCAGTTCAACCAGCCTCTGTTCGAGTTCTCGGGCGCGTGCGCGGGCTGCGGCGAAACGCCTTACGTCAAAGTCGTCACCCAGATGTTCGGCGACCGCATGATCATTGCCAACGCCACGGGCTGCTCCTCCATCTACGGCGGTTCCTCCCCTACGTGCCCCTACACCGTGAACAAGGACGGCCACGGCCCCGCATGGGCGAACAGCCTGTTCGAGGACAACGCGGAATTCGGCTTCGGCATGAATCTTGCGTATAAAGCAAGGCGCGAAAAACTGGAAACGGAAGTCAAAGCGCTTGCCGAAAACGGCTGGAAAGAGTACGCGGAAGGAAAGGCGGCCTGCGAAGAATGGCTCGCGAACATGAACGACGCGGAAGGCAGCAAAGCGGCGGCGGAAAAACTGGTCAAAGCGCTGGAAAGTTGCAAGGACTGCGGCTGCGAATGCGACGCGCTCTGCAAGGAGATCTATAAGGCCAAAGACTGCCTCGTCAAGAAATCCATCTGGATCTTCGGCGGCGACGGCTGGGCTTACGACATCGGTTACGGCGGCCTCGACCACGTGCTCGCCTCGGGCGAAAACGTGAACGTGCTCGTCCTCGATACCGAAGTGTATTCGAATACGGGCGGCCAGGCTTCCAAATCCACCCCTACGGGTTCGGTCGCGAAGTTCGCGTCCGCGGGCAAGCGCGTCAAGAAAAAGGATCTCGGAATGATGGCGATGAGTTACGGCTACGTATACGTGGCGCAGGTATCCATGGGCTCCAACAAACAGCAGTTCCTCAACGCGATCGTCGAGGCTGAAAAGTACGACGGGCCTTCGCTGATCATCGCTTACGCGCCCTGCATCAACCACGGCATCAACATGAGCAAGAGCCAGGACGAAGAAAAGCGCGCGGTGGACTGCGGCTACTGGCAGTTGTACCGTTTCAATCCCGAACTTGCGGACGAGGGCAAGAACCCCTTCACGCTCGACAGCAAGGATCCCACCGCCGATTATCAGGAATTCATCCTCGGCGAGACCAGATACTCCTCGCTTAAAAAGACGCAGCCGGATCTTGCCGACAAACTGTTTGCGGAAACGGAAAAAGAGAGCAAAGAACGTCTGGAAAGTTACAAAAAATTGGCAGGCAGGGAATAAAATATCCCGCGCCTTCGAATCAAAAGCCCCGCGGCGCTGCCGCGGGGCTTTTTATGGCGTTTTCGTGGATTTTTTCGGAAAATCGTGCAAAAATCTTTCCAATGATATTGACTTTTCGGCAAAAATGGAGTATTCTATTTAAAATAAGAACCAAGGAGGGGATTTTTATGCATTGTCCGAAATGCGGCAATAAATTAGTATTGAAATTTTGCGAAAACGAAGGTCTTGTCCCCTACTGCGAAGTGTGCGAAAAATTCAAGTTTCCGCCTTTTTCCACAGCGGTCAGTATGGTCGTCGTCAACAAGACGCAGGATAAAATCTTAATCGCAAAACATACGAAAAACAACGATTTTCTGTTGTTCGCGGGCTATATAAAAAAGGGCGAATCGGCAGAAAAGACGCTCGTGCGCGAGATCAAAGAAGAGACGGGACTCAACGCCGTCAAATATAAGTACATGAGTTCCAAATATCACGAACCGAGAAACGTTCTGATGCTCAACTTCATCGTCGTCGTCAGCGACGGCGAGATCGTCTTCAACGAGGACGAGATCAGCGAGATCAAATGGTGCGGATTCGACGAAGCGCTTCAAACGGTCAGCCGCGATTCCACGGCGGAATTTTTTCTGCAAAACGCAATTGCGGAACTCAAAAAGAACAAAATTTAAAAGAAGTCCGTACCGCAAGAATGCGGTACGGACTTCCTCTTTTTCCTTATTTTCTCTTAAAATTTTCGCAGCAAGTGCATTTGTCGGCTTCGCAATCGCAGGTGTTTCCCACGGTGATCTTATCCAAAGAGCAGTTTCTGCCTTCGCAGTTAAACATGCATTCGGTCACTTCGCAGCCGATGGAATGATTACATCTATCCATTTCAACTTACCTCCTATATGCTATTATGCGCAGAAAGCGGCGTCTTCATACAAAGAAGGGTTGACATTTTCGCGCTTTCCATGTAAAATAAAACCATATCATCTGAGGTGACAATTATGAAAGTAATTTTAAAACAGGACGTAAAAGGCACGGGTAAAAAGGGCGCGATCCTCGAAGTCAGCGACGGCTATGCCAAAAACTTCCTCCTGAAAAAAGGATTGGCGGAACAGGCGTCCTCCGTGGCGGTCAACAGCCTGAAACTGCAAAAAGAGGCGGAAGAACGCAAAAGAGCGGAAGAGATCCGCGAGATCAAAGAACTTGCCGCAAAGATCGACAAGACGGAAGTGACGCTTTCCATCAAGTGCGGCGAAAACGGCAAAGTATTCGGCAGCGTGACTTCCAAAGAGATCGCTTCCAAATTGGAAGATCTGGGATTTGCCGTCGATAAAAAGAAGATCCAGTTAAAGGACGCGATCAAAAACGTGGGCATATATCCCGTAGAGATCCGCATGATGGAAGGCGTGATCGCCAAAATCGCGGTCAAAGTGATACCCGAAGAAAAATGAGGACCGAACGGGAAATGTTTGCGCTTTTGCGCGGTTTCGCCCTGTCGGACGAGCGCATCCGCGCCATGTGGCTCAACGGCTCACGCGCGAATCCCGACGCGGATAAGGACGTTTTCATGGATTACGACGTCGTATGCGCCGTGACCGACCTTGCGCCCTTTGTCGATGCAACCGACTTTTTGCAACGATTCGGCGAAATCGCCGTCATGCAGGAGCCCGAAGGCCCGCCCTACCGCGAAAACAAATCGCGGGAGCGCTACGCGTATCTCATGCAGTTTGCCGACGTCAACCGCATCGACCTGGGTTTCGTTCCGATGGAAACCGTGCTTGCCGAATACGGCAAAGATTCGCAGACGCTGCTTCTTTTGGATAAAGACGGCATCCTGCCCGCGATCCCGCCCCCTTCCGACAGAGATTACCGTGTAAAAAGACCGACGGCACAAGAATTTGCGGCGTGTCTGGGCGAATTCCGCTGGGTGGCGCCTTACGTCGCCAAGGGCATCCGACGCGGCGAGCCGACCTACGCGCAGGCGCAGATGAACGGCTGCGTGCGCCCCGAACTTTTGAAAATGCTCTCCTGGAAAGCCGCCCTTGCCTCCGGTTTTCAAATCAGCGCGGGAAAGTGCGGAAAATATCTTCGCCGTTATCTTTCGCAGGAGGAATACGCGTTGCTCCTTTCCACGTACAGCGGCGCGGCTGCCGAAGAAATGTGGAACGCCCTTTTCGCCGCGTTCGATCTGTTCATGCGGAGCGCGCGAAGCGTCGCCGAGTCGCTCGGGTTCGACGACGAACGGCAAAAGTCGCAGGCGGCGCTCGATTTGATACGTAAAATGAAAAATTTATAAAAGGCAAGCGCCCCGCAACGTATGCGGGGCGCTTTTTTACAGCGATGTAACGCGCTGTGTTTTGCGCAGTCTTTCGGCGGGCTGCGCGGGGCGCAGGCGGCGCACGACGAATTTGTAAAGTTCGCCGACAGGTATGATAGCGAGCGATGCGGCGAACACGAAAAGCCACTGTATCGCCGTCAGTTGCACGATGCCGAACGCAGCGCGGAATACGGGCACGAAACACAGGATCATATTCACGGCGATGCCGATAAATACGGTCAGAAACATCATTTTGTTGGAGAAAAATCCTTTCCCGAAAGTCGATTCGACGTCCGAACGGATATTGAAGGAATGGAACAGTTCCAAAAAGGACAGGACGAAGAAAGTCACGGTCACAGCCACGGCGTTGCCGTATGCATTGACGCAGTAGATGAAAGCGAGAATGACGATGAGCGCCTGCACCGCGCCGAAAAAGAGCATGGAAACGACGGAGGGCGCGGCAAATATCTCCGACGCGCGTCTGGGCGGGCGTTCCATCACGTCGCGGTCCGCGCCTTCCGCGCCGAGGGCGAGAACGGGCAGGCTGTCCGTGATCAGGTTGATCCACAAAAGTTGCGTGGACGTGAGAAAATCGAATCTATACAGCACGAGCGTTACGGCGAGAATACATAAAACTTCCGCCAGATTGGTCGCCAAAAAGAACTGAATGGTCTTTTTGATGTTGGAAAACACGCGCCGTCCCTCGCGCACAGCCGTGACGATGGTCGTGAAATTATCGTCGGTAATGACCATGTCCGAAGCACTCTTTGTCACGTCCGTGCCCGAAACGCCCATCGCGATGCCGATATCCGCCGTACGGATACTGGGCGCGTCGTTAATGCCGTCGCCCGTCATTGCCACTACGTTGTCCTTTTTCTGCAAAGCGCGCACGATCATCGTCTTGTGTTTGGGGCTGACGCGCGCGAATACTTTATACTGCGCTATGGACTCGAAAAACGCGCTCTCCGCCATGGCGTCGATCTCCGCGCCCGTGATCACCTCCGACTCGTTTTGGGCGATCGTGAGCCGTTTGGCGATGGCAAAAGCGGTGTCGGGATGATCTCCCGTGATCATCACGGTCGTGATGCCCGCGCGGCGGCATTCGCGCACCGCCTGCGCCACGCCCTGCTTGGGCGGGTCTATCATGCCGCAAAGCCCCACGAAGATCAGATCTTCTTCGAAAATTTCTTTTTCGTATTCGCGGCAGGCAAACCCCAATACGCGCAGCGCGCGCTTTGCCATATTCTGCACCGCGTCGGAAATGGCGCGCCTGTCGGAAAGCGTCAGCGCACGCACGCCCGACGAGGTCAATATCCTCGTGCATTTTTTCAGGACGATGTCCGCCCCGCCCTTTACGTAGCATAGCGGGTATTCTTTTTCCGCCGCCACGCTCATCATTTTCCGTTCGGAATTAAACGGAATGGTGCCGAGGTGCCGATAGCCCTCGGCGGTATGATCCCATTTTTTCGCGAAATTCACGAGCGCGGTTTCCGTGGGATCGCCCAGAAGTTTGTCGCCGTCCGCTTTCACGCTGTTGCAGACCGCCATGCAGGCGAGCAGCGTCCGGTGCACGGGCTTGTTCTTATCCGCGGTTTCCGAAGCCGTGAAATCCGTCCAGATCTCCTCGACCGTCATCTTGTTTTCTGTGAGCGTGCCCGTCTTATCCGAACAGATATAGTTGCAGCCGCCCAGCGTTTCCACCGCGTGCAGTTTTCGAACGACCGCGCGCTCGCGGCTCATTTTCTGTACGCCGAGCGCCATGATCACGGTGACGACCGCGGGCATGCCTTCGGGTATGGCTGCGACGGCCACGGCGACCGCCGCCATAAAGTTGCCGAGGATCCCGCCGTCTTTAAAGAACAGTCCGAATATAAAGATGACAGCCGCCACCGAAACGACGAATGCGGTGATGATCTTTCCGAGTACGGACAAAATCTTTTCCAGCGGCGTCATAACCGCTTCCGCGTTGTCGATGAGATCCGCGATCTTGCCGATCTCCGTATTTTGTCCCGTGCCGACGACGAGCGCTTTCGCTTGTCCCCCGACCACGAACGTAGAGGAAAAAAGCATATTCTTCCGATCGCCGAGAGAAGTCTTTTTGTCGCTCAGAATATCCGCGTTTTTCTTCACGCCCTGCGATTCGCCCGTCAGGGCGGACTCGTCGCATTTGAGCGCATCGCATTCCAAGATCCTGCAATCGGCGGGAACCATGTTCCCCTCTTCCAGATAGACGATATCGCCGGGTACGATGTCCTCGCTGCCGACCATCTGCGTGCGGCCGCCGCGGAGCGTCTTCACTTCGCATATAGAAAGGCTTTTCAGTTTTTCGATGGCGGTATCCGCGCGGTACTGCTGGATAAAGCCGACAAAGGTGTTTAAAAGAATGATAAAAAGAAGGATACCCGTATCCACCAATTCGCCCCTGTCTCTCGTGATAAAGGAGATACCTGCGGAAATGGCGGCAGCGCAGATGAGAAGGATCGTCATGATATCCTTGAACTGCGCAAAAAACAGGCGCAGGGCGCCCCCCTTCTTTTGTTTTTTCAGCGTGTTGGCGCCGTGTTCTTTGAGGCGCTTTGACGCCTCCTCTTCCGAAAGTCCCTGGCCGCTTGTCTTTAATTCATTCAGACAAGCCTGCGTGCCCATAAGATGATAATCGCGCATTACAACCTCGTGAAAACATTTTACTCTAAATTATGTTATTCGCCGCCCGCCGCGTTTATGTTCGCCGCCCGAAAACATTTCGATTTTGTCCGTGAAAATTTTTCTTAAAAACCGCAAAATGATTTGACAAATCCCCCCCGAACATGATATATTTATAAAGTCATCTGCGGGGGTGTAGCTCAGTTGGTTAGAGCGCATGCTTGACATGCATGAGGTCATAGGTTCGAGCCCTACCATCCCCACCACGTTTAACCTAAATTGAACATCTCAAAAAGGTGTTTGGTTTAGGTTTTTTCTTTTGCCGCGGAAAGCCGTTTAATCGCGTTTAAGGCTCGAAATCGGCAATTTACGGCGCACAATGCTTTCGGTCGAGTAAATCTCCGTAACGGTGAGCGGCGGCGGTTTATGCCGCGAAAGGCTCTTGACGCGAGTCGGAGCGTGTTAGGCTGTTTCCGCCGAAGGCAAACCAAAACCCCGTACCCTGTTTGGGTGCGGGGTTGCATGGTTTCGCCCGTATTTGCCCTCAAACACGCTCCGAGAGAGGCTCGTGTCAAGAGCACCGTGGAATAAATAGCCGCCGCTTATACGGTCATGATCACTCGTATCGCGCGCATGGCGGGATTAGGTTTATTCTGTATGATATACGGCATGAAAGCAATTTCATCGTAAAAAGAAAAGCCCTGACTGTTTCCGTCGGGGCTTGTTTGTATGGGGCTATTGTAGTAAACTATCATTTTGTCGTTATACAATACGATTTGCTTTATAAGCAGGTTTATCAGCATTTGCGGCTCTTTCAGTAAAGCCTGTTCGTAATATTTCCGTATCTTATCTTCGGATAGGGTTATCTTTGTTTTGCTCTGTTCTATCAATATATTTCTTTCGAGTTCCGTAAGTTTGTTTTCGAGTTCGTGCAAACGCTTATTTGTCGTAGCGGAGATAATACCCTGTTCGATAGCGGACATCAAGTTGTTCAATGCCGTTTCCGTCTGACGCTTTTCCGAAAGCAATGTTTTGAGTATCGGGCTTTCTTTGTTCTGCATTTCCTGTATCTGCATAAGCCCGTCAACGACCTTGTTCATTGTATCGGGCTTGGAGAGTTCGCGCAGGATAGTTTCAAGTACAAAGTTTTCCAAAAACTCTTTGCGTAATGCCGTTTTTTCACAACCGTTGCGATACTTTTTTCTGCCGTGGCATTTGTAGTAGTGTATCACTTCACCGTTTGAGGAAGTACCGCTTTCCGCGCTTATCGGGTGTCCGCAATATCCGCATTTCAGTTTATGGCGCAATAGGTATGTTACCTGTACGCTCCTTTTGCCGTACTTGTTCTTTTGTACTTTTGCCCGTACTTTATCGAAAATTTCAATCGGTACGATTTGCGGATAGATATTGTCGTATTCTTCGCCTTTATTGCGGTAAATGCCGAGATACTTTTCATTTTTCAGTATATGGTACACGGTATTGGGCGCAAACGGTTTTCCGTTATGGTAAACGCCGCGCTCCGTCAAGGCTTTGATAATCGTAGGCACATACACGCCGAGGGCATATTGCGAAAATATGTAACGGACAATATCGGCTTTTTCGGCATCATCAACGATTTTGCGGGCAACCACTTTGTACCCGTAAGGCACGCCCCCGCCGCAGTAAAAGCCTTTCTTACGGCTCTCGTTCAACCCGCGCAATATCTTTTGGGAGAGTTCTTCGGAATAATATTCGGCAAGCCCGATATACATATTTTCAAGTAAAATGCCGTCAAGGTTCTTGGTGCCGTCTATATTTTCCGAGGTGCGTTGCGTAGCGGAAATAAGCGTTTTACGGTTCTTTTTCAAGCGTTGTTTATTGACGGCTATCTCAATGGAATTTCTGCCGAAACGGTCGATTGCATATACAAGCACGATTTCCCACGTTACGGGCTTTTCGCTGTCGGACAATAACTTTTGAAATGCGGCGCGTTGGTCGTTCTTGCCTGTCATGGCGCGGTCGATATAGGTATCGACGATTTGTAAATCGTTGTCTTGTGCATACTTTTTGCAAACGTCTAATTGCCCTTCGATAGACTGCTCGGTCTGGCTTGCGCTGGAATAGCGTGCATAGATAACTGCTGATTTCATGATACATAACTCCTTTGAATTGTTTTTTGTCTTTCGACGGAAACGGACGAAACGGAAACGCAAAGTCTTTCCCTTATCTGTCCGTGTGTTGTCTTTCCGTCAAGGGTTGCCGCAGGCAATGTATTTTACCCTTGACGGAAAGGGTGTTTTCGTTTACGCTCCGACGGACGAAAGACAAAAAGGATTGTTTTCCATTTCTTCTTTGCTCAATTCTTTTATTTCTGCCAATACCGCGGAGAAAAAGGCATTTGTTTCGCAATCTGATAAAGGCGCTATATACAAGTCATTCCCCGCGATATAAGTTAAATCCTGTCGTTTCATATTCTTTCCCTGTCCGTAAAATCTTTATGGACAGATTATATCAAAAACGAATTCAAATTGGTACGGACTGTTCCCGTACAAAAACCATTATCAATCGGATTGTTTTCATTAAATATCGTTTTTTTTCGTACTCTTCCCGCAGATATACGGTTGGGGAAAAGAGAAAAGCCCTCGGACAAAATTCCGAGGGCTTTCAAAAGACTTTTATTCCTTTACTTGTATAAAAGACAAGCGCACGTATTACTGCCATTTGCGAAAAAAAGGGGGGAACAGCAGAATAAAAAAGTATGCGCGACGGTATGCGCGGGAGTGACCGCCGAGCGGTTTAGCGGCGCCACCCCGCGCCGCCGCGCTTTTTTTGTGCGTTCCGCTGTTGCGTTGTTGCTTTGTTTGGGGCGCGTGCTTGTCTTAGGCGCCCGCGAGCGCAGCGAGCGGGTGACGAGGCGGCTCTGCCGCCTCGTCAGCGTAGCCGCCGTACTTGTATCAAGACAAGCACGCGTCCCATCGTCACTTACCTACCTTATCTCGGACTTTTCCCGCGATTTCCGTTTGCTGTGAACATGAAAAAAAAGACGCTCGAAAGCGTCTTTTTCAGTACTGATTTTTATTAAATTATTTGAACCGAAATTCATTATTTGGGGTTATGATTTCCTGTATATCCGTTCCTCGGAATGTCAAGTACCATACTGTATAACGTTCATATTCGTTTCTGTTTTCCATTAAAAAATGTATTTCAAATTTTTTGTCTGTGCGGTACAACTCGGCGGCAATCACCATGCTCCAACCGCTGTTGGGGATATCCGCGTTCCATGCAAACAGTTTTTCTTCCTCCCTTTCGAGTATTTCTCCGTTTTTGATAAGCAATTTTTCGCCGTTGTCAAACAGTAAATAGATATCTTCGTTTTCAAAAATGATATCTGTTAAAAACAATTCCGTGTATTCGCTTACCCCGAGCCTTTTTGTCAGATATTTTTCCGCTTTTTCCGTTTCGCGTTCTGCTTGTTTCAGTACACCTTTACATTGCCGTTTCAATTCTCCGCAATAGGGTTTTAATAATCTTTTTACTTCCTCGCTTACATATCCGAACGCAAAAACACCGATATCTGCAACCTTATCCAATATCGTCGGCGGCATATGCTGCAATAATTCTATCTTTTGCCGCAAGCCTTCTTCGAATTTACGGGCGGCATGGTTTTCATCGAACACAAACGGCGCGCCTGCCGCTATCCGCTTTTCGCAAGTTTTTGCATAATACCTGTATATACATTTTCTGAGTTTTCGTTCCTCTTCGGTTATCCCTTGCTCGTTCATTCTTTGTTCGCACAATTCTAAATCCTTGCAGGGATCCGAATAGATTTCGTCAGATTTTTCAATCTCGATAAATTTTAAATAGCGATTTCGATAAAGGTTGTTGTAATAAACGATATTTTGAGTTTGAGCCTGTTTAGACTTCTTTGTGACGCTGTTTATATATGATAATTTGTATTGTATCAGCCATTCTTTCGTTAAATATTTCATTTTGCACTCCTTTCCTTGTATTCTATATATTTTCGAATGTCAATAAATTGTTCAAGAATATGTTCATAATTGTTACATAGTTGACTATAATTCTATTATATGGATTGTGGGTCAATTAGTCAAGGAATTTTATGAGATAAACTATAAGTATGAAATTCGAAGATTTTAGCATAAATTTAGCAAAAGAAAGAATGGCTGCAAATTTATCCGCTTATGAATTAAGTTTAAGAATTGGTAGAGATGCAAGTTATATTCATAAAGTAGAAAACGGTAAAATTAATATAAGTTTGAAAATGATATTGAAGATTTGTGAGGTTTTAGAAATTGAACCCGTTGAACTATTTAAGCCCCCAAGTAGCAATTAAAAAAATCTATCGAAAATTCGATAGATTTTTTTTCGTTCAATTTACGATATAGGCACTCCACCAAATCAAAAAACACAATATATAGTATTTTTGATCAATTACTATATATTGTGTTTTTTTATGTCCTGCTAAAATTCGTAATTCATGGATTATTTTTGTTTTCAAAGATAAAAAGGCGACAAAGGTCAACCCTTTATCGCCTTTTTGAATGACGTCGGAAATCTGTTTTATCCTCTCCCGTAATCATAATCGGGATCATATCCGTTCGTCCAGCCCCGCGTATCAATGTTCAGCGCCGAAATCATCGTTTGGGCTCCCTCGTACAGTTTCTTATCGTATGATGCAAGAAATCTTGCGTCGTCGTATCTTCCTGCGATCCAATACTGAAAACTTTTCGACATCGAACTTTGCGTTGCAACCGTAACGCCCGTCGTCCACTGGCAGGAAGGCGTGCGGGCAAACTCGCCGCGGATATAATCCTCGATTTCCGCGGGGATGATCGTACCGTAAACGGCGCCCACGTACTCGCCCGCCTTTTCATCGACCATGCGGTTGATATTTTCGGGAACCGTTAACCACATCAAGAACAACTTTGCCGCTTGCAGTTGACCTTCACCCTTTTTTTCGACCGCTTGTTTGCAGATATTGAACGATTCCGCAATCGGCGGATTATATGCCCCCTCCCCGAATTCAAAATCCGCACAGTATTCGGACGTTTTTGAATCGGCTAGGGGCGTTGCGAAAATACCGTATTCGAATTTGCGCTCGGCGTTCACGTTTTCCGTGCCGATACGCCACATACCGTCTTCCATCATCGCTACTTTGCCCTGGTTCCAAAGCGGTTCGTAATCGGTGTTTGCCGCGCCCGTCTGCAAAATATTTTCGTATTTGTAGCGCACTTCGCCGTACATCGACATGAGATTATCACGGTTGGGCCCCTGTCCGTAAAAAACGCCCTCATATACGGCGCGCAGCATTTCGTCCTGCGTCATATATCCGTTTTTATCGTAATCCCACTGGTCTTGAATGGCTTTCGCATAGGTTGGTCCGAGCGAAAACTGAATATCCCATGTGTCGACGTTCGCCTCTGCGTTCAATGACCACGGCGCGACAGGTATGTAACCCGCATCTTGTATGATCTTACAGACATTTTTAAACTCCTCCCATGTGCGCGGGATCGACAGGTTCAACTCCTCAAAAATATCTTTATTGTAAAAATACGCCGTCGCCGTTCCGGGATAACACATGACGGGAACGGCGATTGTATTCCCGGCAGCGTCGGTGGTCATATCGCTCGTCCACATATAGTTCGGGAACATATCTTTCCAATGTTCGCTGCCCCGTTCGCCTTCTTCCACAAAAACGTTCGGTTCCTGCAAAATATCGTCCAGACCGATAAACCACCCCCTGTCCGCATATTCCGCGCCGTGCATCATTACAATGTCGGGCGGCTCGTTCGAAGCGATCTGCGTAGTCATCCACTGTGCCCAATCGCCGACGCTTTTCTTATTATACGCCCATCTTACCGTTACATTCGGAAACATCTCGCAAAACTCGTCGGTGATATCCTGAATGGAACGAAAAACGATGGGCTGCTGTTCGGTCGGTTCGGTATTGGTCGTAGGAAGAAGACCGTTCAGATCCACCAACAGAGTCACGGGTTTTCCTTCATTGATCACGATATCGTTCCAGCCGCCGGAAATCGTTTCTTTCTCACCGCCGCAGCCGACGCCCGCCAGGCAAAGCGCGGCGCCGATCACGATCGCCATAGTCCGTTTTAGTAATTTATGCACATTCGTTCCTCCGAATCAAAATTTGACTGCCGCGCTCGTAAGCCCTTCCACATAAAATTTATTGGAAAAGACATAGAGAAGTATTAAAGGTATCGACGAAATCAAGTAACCCGCAAACAGAGTGGGATAACTGCCTGAATTCGCTGATAAGAACTCCTTTTTGATCGCCGCGGCAATGGTCAGCCTGTCCGTTGCCGAAGGTATGGCGATCATCGGCCAGATATAATCGTTCCAGGTGCCGGACAACTGCATGATCGCAAGCGTAAGCAAAATCGGCGCGGAAAGAGGCATACATATGTTGAAATAACAGCGGAGATCGCCCGCTCCGTCGATTTTTGCCGCTTCGAATATGCTTTCGGAAATGCCTTCGAAAAACCCGCGCAGCAGAAAGACCCCGAATACCGACCCGCCCGTGATGATCGGAATGATCAAAATCAGATAAGTATCGGTACCGACCAACTGCTTATACAGCATAAAACTGGGGACGAGCGTCATGATCGCAGGAATCATCATCAGCGCGATCACCATTCCGTAAAGAAAATTTTTAAGGAAAAATTTTATGCGCGCAAACGCAAACGCCGCCAGCGACGATACGACAATGACGCCCAGAGTGCCGACGCCGCCGACAAACACCGTATTTAAAATATAGATCCAGAGTTCATTGACGGCAAAGGCTACGTTTTCGAAATTCAGCGGCAAAGTGGGATACCACTTGGAAATATTGAATTCCGCGGTCGACTTAAAGGAGCACCAGACCGCCATAAACAAGGGATAAACCATCAGAAACAGCAGAACGACGAGCAAAATATGGTCGATCAACTGAGCGGCGTGCTTTCTTTTACGTAACATTAAATCTGATCCCCCTGATTTTTTTTGCCGAGACGGAACGCAAGCAAAGTGAACAGCATAATGACGGCGAACAGAAACGTACCGATCGCACTGGCATATCCCATGCGTCCCGACTGAAATGCCGCCTGGTACATATAGTAGCCGGGAACCATCGTATCATAGCCGGGGCCGCCCTCGGTGAGCAAAAACTGAACGGAATAATCCTGTATGCCTGCAATGAGCCCGTTGATCAGGAAAAATTTGACCTGGCCGAAAATTTGCGGCAAATCGATCAGAAAAATGATCTGCCACGTACCCGCGCCGTCGATCCTCGCGCTTTCGCGGGCCTCCGCGGAAGTTGCGTTCAAACCCGATGTATAAATGAGCACGCTGGTACCCCCGATCCACGGGAACCCCATAAATATGATCGCAGGGATGACCGTGCGCGTATCGTTGAGCCAGTCGACGGTTTCACCGCCGAACATCGTCCATAATGCCGAAACCAAACCGAAATTCGGATCGTAAATATAATCCCATACCAACGTGATGACGACTCCGGGCGCGACCATAGGAATAAGCACCCACAGCCTGTAAAACGATTTCGCCTTGTTACTATTTAAATTGAAAATCATTTCGGCAATGACGAGCGGGACCACGATATTGATGATCAGTTTCGGGATCATGATTTTCAGCAGCGTCAGGCACGACGGCCAAAACACCTCTGTGTCCGTAAACAGTTCAACGTAGTTTGCAAACCCGATGAACGACGATTCTCCGATATCCTTCCAGTCGAAAAAAGAATGATAAATTCCGCTGAAGGCAGGATAATAGGAGAATAAGAGCAGAAAAAAGAAAAGCGGCAAAAGAAACGCATAAGCCTTTTTGGACGCATACAGTTTTTTTCCGACCGAAACGACGCCCCGTCCGACTTCTGACAATGATTTTTTAATAGATCGCATTTCATACCCCCGTCTTTTAAATATCGTAAAAAATATCGTCCGTGGTCATGCCGTCGCCGTCGCTTTGAGAGGGTTTGTACATTTCCAGATCGTACGACCGCTCGGCAGGAACAAAAATAAACAAAGAGTTGTTTTCGTCCCGCACCGTAACCGTGACAGGCTCGGCTTTCGCCGTCGTTCCCGCCCTGTAACACCGATAATCGAACCGTGCATAACCGTCTTCGTCGGTAACGACCCTGCCGACGACGTTTCTGTTCGTCTTGATATACAACGTGTGGTTTTTCCGGGGCGCGCCGCCCTGCGTCACGCGGACGACGAATTCCACGTAAGTTTCCCCGTCCGCCACGCCGATATCCTCTTCCAGCAGCGAGCCGTCGTCGGTATAAACAGGATCCCCCTGCCGCCGTATAGAGATAAATTCGATATCGTACGTCAGCGATATAAGAAAATCCACCAACGCGCCGAGAGCAAAGACGGCTATCAAAGCGCCTATTACGATCAATTTTTTAATCGTGTTCATTCCTATACCCTTCCAAAGAATACGCCATAGCGATATTTTCGTCGCCGTTGTAACAAACGTGCAATTCTTTTTCTCCGTGTACGCGAAAATACAGCCAGGAAATGCCGCTCCATATATCCGTTTCGACGCTGCTTTGCAGAACTTTTTCGCCGTCTGTAACGATCAGCCCTTCCGGATATCCGAGAAGACTGCGCAGCGGCAGACCGTTTCGCTCAAACCGCAAAGCTACGTCTTTTCCATTCGTGCAAAGGACCAGTTCGCTGTGCGCGTCCAATACGAGTTTGCCCTCGCGGGAAACGCGCTGCAAACGTTTCCAACGGAACAGGCGGTAACCGTTCGGAGAAATTTCGCCCGTATAGTTTGTAAAGATCTTTTCTTCCGAATTTACCTTTTCGCCGTTTTCTATGATGCGCTCCACCACGATCGAACAATTTTCCCATTCGGGAAGGCTTAAGGAAAACGGACGGGCATAGGTAGCGGGATTGAGTATCACCGCGTAACCGGTATCGCCTTCCGAAATGCTGTAACCGTACACTTCTGCGCGGCGCGCATCGCCGAGTATGCAGGATGTTTCGTAAATCCCGGCGTTGATATCGTCAAACACGTCGGATACTTCGCGCATATATTCCAAGTCAGAATCGTCCAGAAGATCTACTTTTCCGTATAAATGCAGTTTTCCGCCGCCGCGCATCGCGTTCATCAGCCAGCCGCAACGGAACAACTTTTTGCCGAGCCTGTAAATCGTGGCGGTATCCCCGATCATGGTACCGTGATCGTCGATCCCGCCGAATGGCATCAGCGCGTCGTAGAAATTGCGGATCATGGCGTCCGTATAATACACGAGCGAATCGGCAAGATCGGGGGTTACGATCTCGCTCGGGCGCGGATCGCCGCAATATACATAGTCTACGGATCTGCTCCAATACGGCGAAACCGCAAACCCGCTCTTCTGCTTTACGCTGCCGATCCAATCCAGTTCCGTCGTCCAACCGTTGTAGCAGATAATTTTCAATCCGGGATCGATTTCTTTGAGCCGCTGCGTCATGCGAATAAAGTTTACGATGCTCTTTTCTTTTGATTCCACAAAATCGATCGAATGTCCGTGCGTCGGATTCTTACATTCGAAATACGCAAAATCCAAC
Organism: Candidatus Borkfalkia ceftriaxoniphila; assembly: GCF_004134775.1. Lineage (NCBI taxonomy): Bacteria > Bacillati > Bacillota > Clostridia > Christensenellales > Christensenellaceae > Candidatus Borkfalkia > Candidatus Borkfalkia ceftriaxoniphila. Next base: position 1,823,651 of record NZ_SDOZ01000002.1, on the reverse strand, counting down.
TTGATCAACTGGACTTTATGGTTGAGGATATGATATCGTATCGCCTCGAACATCATGTCCGCGATCTCGTCGCAGGCAAAACACAGCGAGCCGTTCTCCAAAAGCGTGTCGTATTTTTCCATTCCTTTCAGATGCACGTGTATACAGTTGAGATCGAACCATAACCCGAATTTGATCCCCTTTTCTTCCAGCATTTGAATAATGTAGTCGATGCCTTTGGGAAAAGTGCGCTCTTTAAAACAGATATACGGCTGATTCTCTTCAAACCAGAATGCGTCCATCAAATAATAATCGAAACGCACGCCCGATTTTTTCATCAGTATATCCAATTTATTAATGTTGTTGCGCGTCATTTCTTCGGTCAGTTCGATGTTATCCGACAGATCGTCATGCAGTCCCCAATCGCAGTAGATCTTTAAATTTTCGCGCGGACGCATCTGCTCTATATATCTGCGGAAACTGTTTTCCAAAGAATTTCCGCGGCTGAACGCGAACACGACATCGAACGACTCGAAAGGCGTATCCAATCTGCAGAACGGCGCCTGCATTAAATTCAGCGACTGCCCGTCCTGCCCGTTGTTCGCGGCGGGAAATTCGATCCCGCACCACATAACGTTCCCGATGAATACGGGCTGTCCCTCGCCGCCTCGCTGTAAGGCAAGATTGCATCGGCGATTTTCGCACGCAATGCGGACAAGTTTCCGCTTTGCGTTATCGGCGATACGCACGCGCTTTATGATACGGTAATCTTCGATTTTATAAGAAACTTCCGCCTCGAACCCGTTTCCCGCAAAACAAAACGTTCCTGCGCCCTGTTTGTCCGAACGAAACGTTTTTTCCATTTCGGAAGAAAAATAAGGCCGTATCGCTCCGTTTTCGCTCACATACAGCACAAATTCATCCGCGCCTGAAAAAACGATCGTCGTTCCCGTATACTCATCCTTGCAGACCATTGCCGTATCCGTGAAACAAATATGTATGTGCTCTTGCTTTAAAATAACTTTATTCATCGTTCCTCCGCGTGACTTTTCCGTTTTTCTGAATTGATTTGCGCACTACCAACTCACACGGCACCAATAATTTTACAGGAAATTTACGCTTGTAATTGATTCTTTCCAACAGAAGATCGGTCACAAGCCGCCCGATCTCTTCCTTATATATGCGCACCGTTGTGAGCGGTACGCGGCTGTAACTCGATTTGAGTATATCGTCGTGCCCCGTGACCGACACGTCCTCGGGCACGCGCAATCCCGCGTCCAAAGCCGCATTCATGACGCCGAGCGCCATTTCGTCGTTCATGCAGCACATCACCTGCGGAGGTTTCAGTCCTTGTTCCAGGCGCCATTTCATCATTTCATAGGAACGCCGCATCTCGTTCTCCGCATTGAAACTGAATTGTTTTACAATGTGAAGCCCTATACTTTCCGCATACGTAAAGAGCGCGGGTTCGCGATGTCTGTCTCCGCTCACGATGCCGATCTCTTTGTAACCGAGTCTGGCGATATAATCCAGCATCAGATTGATCGTGCTCGACAGATCGCTGCCGACGAAATCCGCGTTTTCGATGATGTCGCCGTAGATACTGGAAATATACAGACTTTGCCGCCGCAGCCATTGGATCAGTCCGTCGTCGTCGATCGACCCGAATAGAACCAATCCGTCCAGTTTTTTTTCGCATAACGGCTTCTTCTGCCGATATAATTCGTGTACTTCGTCGATGTAATATTGATAAACCTGACAACGGGAATTGATCAGGATCGCCGTGATACCTTCGATGATGCGGTCAAAAAAGGGATTCGGTTTCATAACCGCGCCTTTGTATGTGATATAACCGATACGGATATCGCTCTCCTCTTTTACGGAATTATTCGCCAGCATCCGCGCGTTATAATTCGGGGTATACGACGTGCGTTCGATCTCCCGCAAAATTTTTTCCCGCGTTTGCGGGGTACAACGCAAAGTTTCGTCTCCGTTCAATATCCTCGACACCAAACCGACCGAAACCCCGCATGCACGCGCTATGTCCTTAATGGTTGTCTTCAATGATTCCTCCGATTTGGCCATTCTGTATTGTACCGCGCGTTTTTCAACGCGCGGTACACAGTTTTGCTTATCGTATTATTCTTTACGACGTTTTATTGCAAGCATAAACACCGCGCCGCCTATCGACAAAACCGCTATGGCAACGGATCCTCCGAACAAATAGGAACCGCAGCCTTTCTCCGTATCGTCTTTGTTCGGATCGTCTTTATCCGTATCGTCTTTATCGCCGCCTGGATTGAGCGCCTCTTCCCTGCTAATCGTCTTGAATTTGGCGAGTTGCGAATATCCTATCACGTTGTCGTCGTTGTCATACGCTACGATTTGGATCGCATATTCCGTCGTTGCGGAAAGCCCCAAAAATTCTTCCGCATAAGACGCGCTGCCCGCGTACACAGGTCCCTCGACGGAAAGATGCGTGTACGGCTCTTCCGCGCCCGCAGCGTTTACGGCGTAAACGTAAAATTTGTATGTTTCCGCCCCCTCGAATTCGTTCCATACGGCGCTCGCTTTATTGTAGGAAATATCTTTGACGGATGCCGTAAAACCTTCCGTCGGTTCCTGCGGGCGAATCGTGGTATCCGCCGCTTCGCCGAAAGTCAGAATCTGATCGAAATAAATGGTATGTTTATAATCGTTATCTGCCCAGGCTTCAGAACTGCTGCGCGAATCGCGATGTTTTACGCATAGGCGGATAGTCGCGCCTGGTTCATAGGCGTCGGGAATATAAAATCCGTAATCGAACGTATATTTGCCCTCACCGTAGCCGGTCTTATCCTCCGCCGTCGTAGACATAGCGAGGAGCGAAGGGCTTCCCAGATCGTTATGAATGTGATTCAGCCATAAATCATAATTGCCGCGCGTTTCCAGATAACAATCTTCGGTCCCAAGATATACGTAAATGCCGTCTTTGTTGAAACACGTCGTGGGATCGTTTACTTCCATGCGGAAATAAATATTCTTTGCGGCGGTAAACACTTTCACCGTGCCCGTCGCACCGCTGAGATTGCCGTTGTTCGGCAGCATTTCGTAGGCAGTAGCATTCTCCCAATCCGCTTCTTTCGGCTGCGAAACAAGGTCGGTGACTACAATCTGCAGATCTTCATTGTCGGGCCCGGGCGTCGGCTCAGGATCGGGGTCGGGCTCAGGATCGGGGTCGGGATTCGGAGCAACGGGATCTTTCTCCGAATATTCTCCCAAATACAGAGTATCCGCAAAACGGATCGCGTGCGGGTACGAAGTATAATTATCCGCCCATTCGTTTTCTGCTGTTTGCGCATCGGCGGCAGATATATCCACTTGAATATGCGCTCCCGTTACGAATAATTCCTTTCCGATGTCAAACCCCACTTCCAAATTGTACACGCCGTCGGTATAGACAGAACTCATCTTGATCGGCTGCCCGAAATCTGTATTCCTGTCCGCCATCCAGGGAGCGCCTGAAGGCGAATCCCAGAATTTGCCGCGCGCGCTCGCCGTCTTGCCGCCGATCGTGATCGTGTAATCGGGGCGGTCGGAATCGAATTTCGTCGCGTCCTGCACCTGCATCAAAAAATACAGGCGCGTTCCCGTCGCGAGAAAACTGACCGTACCCGTTGCGCCGGAAGTTCCTTCGCTCACTGCGGTCATCTCATATTTTTCGGCGGAATCCCAATCCGCTTGCGTGATCTCCGTTGTCAAGACGGGAATGACGTTTGTATCCCCGCCCGTTTCCGCGCAGACGCTCACCGCACCGAATGCCAGACTACAGCACAATATTGCCGACAGCAATGCCGTCCATAATTTTTTCATAATTTCCTCCTCCTTATTTATCCATAAAATACATTTCGCCCGCCTTGCGATAATCGTAAGAAGCGTGACAATCGTTCCATGCGATCAACGATTTGAAATCTTTGCTATCACGGTTATCGAACACATAGCAATCGAACCCGAACCCTTCGTATTGCGCGAAGGACGTGCGTATACGCCATTGCATTCTGATCTCCGCCGTATATCCCTGCGCCGAATCCTTTACGACGACTTCCGCGTTAGAAAGCGGATTCCCGTCCCCGTCCGAAACGGTCACCGCGCCGTTTCTCTGCAATTCGATATTTGTCACTTGAGAAAGTTCTTCCGCATAACGTTTTTCGTCGATCAGGCAAAAGACGCTGTCGCTTTCGTGCATGAAAGAATCTTTCACTTCTATAAAGATATAGAGCGCCTGCTCGGTATACCCCATGCGGAAATTTGCCGTTGTATCATTCGGTACCGCGCGGTAATCGGATACCGCCCGCGAAACGGAAAAAGTTTCCGAAACGCCGTACAGATCGTCGCACGTGCCGTCTACCTTCGGTCCGCCGTTCAGTTTATGAATGCCGCACAGCAGATCCGCATACTCCTTGTGCGTTTCCCTGTACGGGGCGATCGTATTTTGCGTGACGACGTGACCGTCAGGCAATACCTGCGTACGGTTGCCGAACTCTTTCGGATTGACGGCCGCAATATGAATATCCCATGTATTGCTGTATTGCCGCCAGTCCTGCCCCGAATCCGCCATCGTTCCTTCCATGTAAGCGACGTAAAAGGTATGGGTATTTACATTGCCGTGCCCGTCGGATATAAAATCGGGATAACAGCGAACGAATCCGCCGCCCGTACTGAGTATATCCGTATTTTTGCCTGCATCCGAAAGCCCCGCATAGGTAAATTCGATCCCGTCGTCCGATTCCATATAATACACGCGCGAAACGCCGTTCTGCGTATATTCGTAAGCCATCATGAATTTCTGCGTCAGCGTATTGAACTTTACGCCGCAGTTGGCGCGGTCGAATACCCTCTGCCCTTCGGAAAAATGGATCCCGTCGTCCGAGGTGAATACATACATCCGATCGCCCTGCTCCAAGGAATAGGTGCAATATACGTAGTATTTCCCGTCATGATATAGAGCCGAAGGCTGCCCGATCCCGTAATAGCCGTTCCCTTGCGCTTGATACTGCGCCATGCTGGCGGCCATCTGTTCATCGGTCATGCGGATCACGGGATACGGCTCGCCGGCATCGCCCTCATACATTTCCCAGTGAATACCGTCCTCCGATCGCGCCATCAAAACGTTATTGTCGAACTCGTAATCGAGCAAAGTCGCGGGCGCCTCGAAATACATGATATACTGCCCGTCTACTTTCAGAACGGAGGGTTTGCCCACGTGCATCTTGATCCAAGTCGTATCCTGCTCGACCGTCATCAATTTCTGCGCGTTCGTCCAGTGTTTCAGATCTTTGCTTTCCGCATACCAGATGGTATCGTAACCGGAATTTCTGCACCACCACATTTGATACGACTGCGTTTCTTCATCCCACAGAATGCTCTGCCCCCAATCGTATTTATCGTCGTAAGGATAGGCGTCCAAGAGACAATCCCCGAGATCTGTGACGGCCATGCTGTTGCCCGACCAACCCGACGGGTCGCCGAAATCGTAATTTTCCGCCAACGTCTCATCTTTTTCGCCGTCCTTATCCGGCTCGGGAGGCGCGCACGCCGTCATGCCTGCCAGCAATGCGATCACCAGCAACAGCAGGACTGCTTTTATACCTTTTTTCATTCCCCCTCCTATTTCGCTTTAATCAGATACACGTCTCCCATCACGTCCAGATAACGGAATGCGTTCCCCGTATTGTCGCTCCAACTCTGCAGCGCTTCCCTGCCGACTTTTCCGCCCATGCAATCGTTGATCTGAAAATCCATGCCGATACATTTATTTTCTTCGATGCGGTCCGCGATGAACTCGTACCATTCGACACGAAACTCGAAAGAATAACCGTAATCGGTTTTGCGGACGCGATGGCGCGGTGCGGAAACGACTCCGAATTCATCGGTGATGTCGTTTGACTTCTCGCCGCCGCTCTTGATGATAAAATCGGTATTGTTGGAGCCCGTGCAAATGATATACTGATCCAGCGTATACGGAACTTCCGTCCCCGTATGATCGTTCGGCACGTCTACGAACACGTCGACGCTGTCCCGCATATACGTATCCAACATACTCGAAATCGCGTAACTGTTATCGACGGTTTTGTCGTATACCTGACCGTATACGTACAAAAATTCTTCGTTCCAAGCCACGTATATTTCCGCCCAACTGTCCGTAAACGTGCTGCCCCATTCGTAGACGGGACGCGTGACCTCGATCTTTGTCGCGCCTGTATACGCCTCATCCTTCTCTCCGTCGATCGCGATCGCGTTGTCCGCCACATAGATCGCATCCGCCGTCGGTCTGGAATACACCTGCGTTCTGTCCCGATATTCCTGTATATTTTTTTCCGTTGCCTTGCCGCCGTTCGGAAGCGTGAGCGGCCTGTTTTCGTATTCGCAAGGATTTACGGCATGAATGTGCCCGTCCCACGTTTTATGCTCGCCGCGCCAGTCGCCCGTCGTGGATTTCGCGCCCTGTAAATGAATGGTATAGAAAGTTTCGGTATCCACCAGCCCGGAAGGATTTTTCACAAACTCGCAAAAACCCGTCTGCACGGAAGAGGTATCGTATGTATAGTAAGTATAAGATTTTGCGGAATTGAAATCCAAAGTATCGCTTTCATAGATCTTTTCGGGCGTGGCCATCATGTATTTCTCGGTTTTCGTATTGTAAGTAACGCCGTACCCGTTGCCGCCCGAGATCTTCCTATGCGTCGATACGTCACCGAACGTTTTACCGTCCTCAGAACTCGCAACGCGAATTTCCGCTATATTCTGCGAATAGATCACGTAACAATACGTCACGTAAAATTTGCCGTCTTTATAGAACGCCGAAGGTTGTCCCGCCCCGTATTCTTTATCGTTCGTATTGCCCATCAACTCTTCGGGCATCGCGATGACGGGGATCGGCTCGCCGTTTTCGTCGCAATAAAATTCCCACTCGATCCCGTCGGAAGAAGTTGCAAGCAAGACTTGGTTATCCCATTCGAGCACCGTTTGCGTAATGTCGGGATCTTCCGAGGCGGGCGCTTCAAAATACATATAATACGTTCCGTCGACATGCAACACGGAAGGTTTGCCGATCATGCCCTTGATATTATCGTATTTTTTAACGTTTGTAGAATTGGGAGAAAGGCAGATGACCCGTTGGACGTTCGTCCAGTTTTTCAGATCTTTGCTCTCCGCATAGTATATGGAATCGTAAATGGCAGGACGGACCCACCACATCTTATATGTACCGTCCTCATAGATAACGCTGTGTCCCCAATCGTAGACGGTATCGTTTATGACGTCCTGCAAATACACGCTGCCCAGGTCCAAAGACGCATAAGCATCGCCCGCCCAACCGCTATCGGCGCCGTAATCGTTGTCTGTATCCACGATTTTCGCAACGGGCATTTCCTGCTTTTTACGCGGAATAAACCCCTCGCTATCGCCGCCAGGATCGACGACAGGCGGTTTGTTATCGTCACCGCCCGAATCATCCCGCTGCGCGCATGCCGCGACCGAAAACAGCATGAGCAGTACCAGAAAACAACACAATATTTTTTTCAAAAAAACCCCTCCTTTCGATGCGGATTTTCTGCTTCCCGCCTCAAATTCGTTTGTACTATATCATACAACATTTGGTTCGTCAATACTAAAAAGCGGTAAAACGTTATACCAAATATTGGCTGTCTTTGATGCGTTTTTGAAACTTTTCGGCAGTATAACGTTATACCCTAAGCGCATATTGACAGAATAAACCAAATATGTTACAATACAAATAAAAACCTTAGGAGCAGATTATGTATTCTTGTTTTCGCCCCGGTAAAACCTGGTACGATACGGACGGAAAGCCGATCCAGGCGCACGGAGGGTCGATTCTGTTTGCGAACGATACCTTTTATTGGTACGGGGAAAATAAAGAGGGAATTACGGGCAGGGCAACGGGTACCGCCTGCCGCTATTGGCATCACGGGGTAAAATTATATTCTTCGAAAGATCTATATAACTGGAAAGACGAAGGGTTGATCATGCCGGAAAGCGCTGACGAGAATAATCCTTTTTATCCCGCACATATCATGGACAGGCCGCACATCATATTCAACAAAAAAACCGGAATGTACGTAATGTGGGCGAAAACGGCGCGGGGAAGTTTTGACGGCGCCGCCTTTTCCGTATGTATCAGCGACGATATAAAAAAGCCGTTTCGTTTTTTACACGAAATCAACTTACCGCCTTTTCACGCGGGAGATTTTGATTTGATCGAGGAAGACGGAAAAGGATACGTCGTGTACGAAAACCCGCACACTTCCATGATCTGCCAGACGCTGACCGAAGATTTTACTTCGTTAACAGACGAATATTCCGAGCATATGAAAGAAAAATGCCCGCCCTTCGTCAGAGAAGCGCCCGCATTCTTTCAGCGCGGGGGCAGAAAATTTTTGCTGACGTCGGGAACGACAGGATATTTTCCCAACCCTTCCCGTTTTGACGAGATCAAAGAACTTCACGGCCGCTGGGTTACGCTCGGGAATGCTTGCCGAAACGATACCGCAAACAATTCTTTTCACGCGCAGTTTTCGTCCGTATTCCGTCATCCGTATAAAAAAGACCTTTATATCGCCCTCGGCGACCGCTGGCTGACAGATCTTTCTCCGCAAATGCCTGATATTCAAAAAGTTTTCCACGGGCTTTTTGACGAAACGGCGCCGAAGATCGCTGCGAATGCCGATCTGTCGACGTTTTCCGATGAAAACACGAGCGAAGCCAAGTATGTCTGGCTCCCCGTCCGATTCGATAAAAACGGCGATCCGTATATCGAGTGGGCTTTCGAATGGCGCATCGATGCGTTTGAAACAGTTTAAATTATAAGGGAGCGTGCCATGCAGCAAGTCTGGTGCAAGCAATTGCTGAAAGAAAAAAATATTACCCTCGCTTTCGTATACACAGCAAAAAGCGAAACTTCACTGCGCCTGAAACTCGCCGCATCCAACGAATACCAGGTATTCGTGAACGGAAAGTTTCTTGCCTACGGTCCCATGCGCAGCGCGCACGGTTATTCGCATATACGGACATATCCGCTCGTCCCCGACGAAAACGGCCGCATCGCGGCTGCGGTTCTCGTATGCGGCGCGCAGATCAATTCTTACGACCGCGTAAACGAACAGCCTTTTTTTGCCGCGGAGATCCTTTCTTCGGGGCAAATCATCGCAAATTCGCTCGATTTTAAAGCGTTTCATGTTACAGACCGCCTGCAAAAGGTGCAGCGTTACAGTTTTCAGCGCACCTTTACGGAAAGTTACCGCATAACTTCCGACAGAGAAAACCTTTTGCGCGGCTTGCCTTGTAATTTCCCTGTGGTTGCCCTTTCGGAAATAAACGGCAATACCCTTTTGCCCGAAAATTCTCTTTCCGAACCCGATTACCATTTTGTGACGGGCAAGGCATACGAGCAAGGGAGGGCATTTACGGACGAAAACCGTCCGATCTACCGCGACCGTTCCCTCACAGGCGAAACTTGCGTCGATGGATTTTTGCGCTTTGACGAAAATATTCTGGAAGAGGTCCTCAGCGCGGAAGCGGGAAAAATCGTATGCCGACCCGACAGCGATCGGGAGCATCGCCTGACTTCCAACAGATACGTCGCTTACGACCTTGGGCAAAATACTTCCGGATTCTTTCGTTTTTGCGTGAATGTTTTCACAAAAACGACGCTCTACTTTCTTTTTGACGAGATCGCGACTCCCAAAGACGGCGAAGGGCTGTTTATCGATATCAACCGACTGCAATGCTGCAATGCGATCAAATACGTTTTCGAAAAGGGAAACTACTCCGTTACATCGTTTGCCCCCTACACCGCAAAGTATGTCCGCGCCGTTGTGTTGGAAGGCGCGGCCGAAATCAATGATTTTGGCATGGTGACTTACGAAAACCCTGACGATTCGTTGGATTTTACTTGCGAAGACGGGGATCTGATGAAAGTGATCGGCGCCGCCCGCGCGACTTTTCGGCAAAACGCCGTTGACGTTCTGACCGACTGTCCCTCCCGAGAACGCGCAGGCTGGCTATGCGACAGTTATTTTACCGCCCGCGCCGAAAAATTTTTAACGGGCGAAAACCGCGTAGAAAAGAATTTTCTGCAATCTTACCTGCTTGCCCCCGAATTTTCTTTCGGCAAAGGCATGGTGCCGATGTGTTACCCCGCCGACCATATAGACGGCGTCTATATCCCCAACTGGGCGATGTGGTTCATCGTCGAACTCAAGGATTTCCTTGCCCGCACGGGCGATCGTGAATTCGTGGAGCAATGCAGAGATAAAGTATACGGTATCATCCGCTTTCTAGATTGCTATCTCAACGAGTACGGACTTTTGGAAAATTTGGAAAGTTGGGTGTTTCTGGAATGGAGCAAAGCGAACGAATTTGTCGGCGGCGTGAATTTCCCAAGTAATATGATGTATGCGCTCGCACTGCAGAGCGCCGCCGAACTCTACGGCGACGAAGAATTTTCGATAAGACATAAAAAAATGCAGAAAACCATCTGCGCCATGTCATATAACGGCGAATTTTTTGTAGACCAGGCTTTGCGCGACCGAAATCACGATCTGATTCTGACAAACAATATCAGCGAAACATGCCAGTACTACGCTTTTTGGACAGGTATTGCGCAAAGAGAAGACTACCCCGTTTTATACGAAACCATGTTAAAATATTTTTCAAACAGGGATCCCGAAAAGGTTTATCCTTACGTGTACCCTTCCAATGCGTTTATCGGTCGTTTGTTGAGAATGGACTACTTTTTAAGGCAAAAGGAATACGCGACCGTATTGAACGAAGCAAAAAAATATTATCTGCCCATGGCGCAAAGCACGGGAACGTTATGGGAAAACCTGACTACGATCGCCAGTTGCAATCACGGTTTTTCCGGATACCTCGCATATATTCTGATTCATGCGTATAGAGCCTCCGACGGCCTTTCCCTATGATCGCATACAAATAAAAAAAGCCTGAAACGTTACACCTTTTCAAAGATGTTCGGTTCGGGCTTTTTGACTGCGCAACTATAATTTTTCGGCAAAACACATAAAATTGGAAAAATGAGGCAAATTAGGAGAAAATAACCGTTAAGGAGGTTTTCCCCAATGAAAAAAAGTAAAATCGTTTTGCTGACGGCCGTCATCGGCTTGACATCGCTCATATGTGCGGGCAGCGTATGCGCGTTCGCCGATACGACGGAAACGACGGCAGGCATCGACAACGCGCATCTGATCGTCATGGGTTGCGCCGACGTACAGGGCGAAGCGGACGAATGCGTCATCAGCGGCAGCATCGAGGCGATCGGCAACGACATGGCGGACGCCGAAAAAAAGAGCGGCGAAATTCTCGCAAAGGCGCGGGAAATTTTCAAGCCCTACGGCGAAGTTTGCGAAAATCATTACGGCGTATATCCCATGTACGAGAGCAACGGCTATACCGCAACGCGCTATCTCACTTTTACGACCGATAAGACGGACAACATGAACGAGATCCGCGAAAAACTCGCATCTGCGGGTGTGAATCGTCTGGACGGCGTCTGCTACCGCATGAAGGACGATTCTGCGCTCAAACTGCGCGCTTTGCAACTTGCGGTGGAAAACGCAAAGGCGAAAGCCGCGGCGCTCGGCGCGAGCGGCGAACTCGTGAAAGTGGAGGAAATTTCCTGTTACCCCACCTTCCGCGACTGCGGCGACGGTAAATACGACAACGGCGTGACGTACACCGCCAGCGTGCGCGCGGTATTCGCAACTTTTCCCAAAAAAGAACACGAACAAAAACTCCCCGAAAACAAGAACGAACCGCAGGAACCCGCTGCGAACCGATAACAGAAAAGAGCCGCCCAAAGGGCGGCTCTTTATTCAAACAGACCGAGAAAATATGCGTCGAGTTCGTCCCAGACGGGGGAATCTGAAACGCTATCTCCCGCCGCGAGACGGATTTCCTCGAGCGAACTTTCGATATATTCCTGCAGGGCGGGCACGCGGGCGATCATACTCGTTTCCATGCCCTCTTTTTTCTTTTGCAGCAATGCGTCCACCTCGCGGATAAGCGGCTCGGGCAACTCCTCTTTGACAAGCGTATCGAACAGTATGGGCGGCGGCAGATTTTTATCGATGATCCAGCGGCAGGCGAGCAGCGGCCTCAATGCGTAAAGATACTTTTTCATGCGCACCGTTTCGCCCTGCAAAAAGTTTTTCTTCACCCCGTACGCAGTGCTCCAATAGTGATAGAGCGCGGCTTTGGGTGAAAAATAACGCAGCGCGAGCGCGCGGAAATCGTCAAACTTGCGGCTCGTGCGATAGACGATGGGAGAATTGCACCATTCGAACAGCGTCGGGTTGGATTTATAGAGCAATACGAGCGCCTTGCGGATATCCCAGCCGTTGATGTCGAGCACCTCGTCGAGCTGCCATTCGATGACGTCGCGCGGCGGTTGCAGTTTCAGATAATCTTCCCTGCTGCGCACGTAGAGAAAGCGGACGTCGTAGTCGCTGTCCTTGGAGGCGAAGCCCCAGGCGCGGCTGCCCGATTCGACGGCCATGATGACGGTGACGTTCTCTTTCTCTTCGATCTCTTTCAGTTTTCGTTCGATCTCTCGGGTTATGCTCTGCATATCTGCATTATATCACAAGCGACGCCGTTTGTCAAAAGGGATTTTCGTCGGGATACAGGCAGTTTGCTGGGCGGGGCGTACCTACGTTTGCGACGCCGAGAAGTTTCAAGACTTCGAACAGCGCTTTACCGACGTTGCCGCGCGCCACGCCCGCGTGGTGCGGGAAGTTGTTTTCTATGAGCACGTGGCGGTAAAAGCGCCCCATTTCATGCACTGCGAACACGCCCACCGTACCGAACGTATGCGTGGGCAGATCGAGCACTTCGCCCTCCGCGACGTACGCTTTCAGGCGGGTATCCGCGCCGCTCTGCAAGCGGAAAAGCGTAACTTTGCCGTCGGCGATCTCCCCTTCCAGCGTGCCGCGCGTAATATCGGGCTCGCCGTCGGGTTCCAAAGAGCGTTTCATGATGAGTTGATATTTCATTTTGGGTTTTTTCAGCAGACAAGGGCTGCCGTTTCCGCAGTGGAATCCCATAAACAGGTCGGTGATGCGGTAATTTTCGACTTCCTTCGCAAGGTCTGCGGGCACGGTGTTATTGATATCGAGGAGCATTGCGGGCGCATCGGACACGCATTCGAGAATAAACTCGGTGAGCGCGCCGTAAATATCCGTTTCGCAGGCGACGGGAATGCCGCGCGCGGCGAGCCTGCCGTTCACGTAACAGGGAACGAAGCCGAACTGCGTCTGGAACGCGGGCCAGCACTTGTTCGCGAACACGCCGAACTCGCTCGCGCCGAGATGGCTTTCGTACCAATCGAGCAGCGTGATCTCGTACTGCGCGAGTTTGGGAAGGATACCGGGATAACAGTTGCCCTCGCCGAGTTCCCCTTCCATTTCCGCAACGAGCGCAGGAATGCGCTTATCGTCCTTATGCGCGTGAAACGCCTCGAACAGGTCGAGTTCGCTGTTCTCCTCGATCTCCACGCCCAGATCGTACAGCGCCTTGATGGGCGCGTTGCAAGCGAAAAAGTCTTTGGGGCGGGGTCCGAAGGAAAATACTTTCAGTTTTTTGACGCCCACGATCGCGCGGGCGATCTTTGAAAAATCGCGTATCATCGCGGCGACTTCCGACGCGGTGCCGACGGGATATTCGGGTATGTAGGCGCGGATCCCTCGGAGATTGAGATTGTAACTCGCGTTGAGCATGCCGCAGTAGGCGTCGCCCCTGCCCTGCACGAGGTCTTCTTTGCTCTCTTCCGTAGCGGCGGCGAACATGACGGGTCCGCCGAATTTCTGCGCGAGCATGGTTTCGGGCGCTTCGGGGCCGAAATTGCCCAGATAGACAACGAGCGCGTTGACCTCCGCCCTTTTCAGTTCTTCGAGCGCGGCGAGCACGTCCTTTTCGTTTTCCACGACGACGGAACAGTTATACAGCCCTTTGCCGTATTCTTTGACGACGCGTTCTTTTCTCTCTTTGGAGAGAGTGACGGGAAAACAGTCGCGCGAAACCGCGACGATGCCGACCTTGATTTCGGGCAGTTTTAACATAATTCTTGCAACTCCTTAAAATTATTTTTCAAAGCGGGATACAATCCGCAATAAATCCGATAGAATTTCCGATATTCGCGCGTTTTTTCGGGGTCGGGCGAAAAGCGTTCGGTAATGCGTATCATGTTGCGGCAGGCGGTCTCCACGTTTTGATAGACGCCCGCGGCGACGCCCGCAAGGATCGCCGCGCCCAGCGCGCCCGCCTCGCCCGAATTGGTGGCGACCGTCTCGCAGCCGAATACGTCGGCGATCATCTGTTTCCACAGCGCGCTCTTCGCGCCGCCGCCGCCGATACGAATCTCGCGCGGCGAATTGCCCATTTCCCGCAAGATTTGCAGACAGTCCAGAAGGGAAAAACTCACTCCCTCCATGACCGCGCGCGCGAAATGCGCTCTCGTGTGGCGGGGCGTAATGCCGAAAAACACCCCTTTCGCGTCCGCGTCGAGATGGGGCGTACGCTCGCCCATCAGATACGGAAGGTACAAAAGCCCCTCGCATCCGACGGGAACCGACGCTATGTCGGCGTTCACGATCGCATAAATGTCGTCCGTCTCTTTCGCCCGTTCGGCGTAAAAATGATCTTTGAACCATTTCATGGACAGCCCCGCGCCCTGCGTGACGCCCATCACGTGCCATTTGCCCCGCACCGCGTGACAGAAGGTGTGCACGCGCCCTTTCGCATCCGCACGGGGCGTTTCCGTATGCGCAAAGACGACGCCGCTCGTGCCGATGTTGCAACTCACGATACCGCTCTCCACGATGCCGTTGCCGATGGCGGCAGCCGCCTGGTCGCCCGCGCTGCCCGCGACCGCGGTCCCCTCTTTCAGCCCGCAAACTGCCGCGGCGGCAGCACAGACCCTTCCGCCGCACTCCGCGCTTTCCACGATGCGCGGCAGGAAACGGCGTTCGATATGTAACTTTTCGAGCACCTCGTCGGAATAACAACGCCCCGCGATATCCATCAACTGCATACCGCTCGCATCGGAAACGTCGGTGATGAATTCGCCCGTCAACACAAAGCGCACGTAATCTTTGGGAAGAAGGATATGCGCGGTCTTTGCCCATATTTCGGGCTCGTTTTTTTGCACCCAGCGTATTTTCGAGGCGGTAAAGCCCGTGATCGCGGGATTGGCGGTGATCTCCGTCAGCCGTTCTTTGCCGACGATTTCCGTGATCTCGTCGCATTCAGCCTGCGTGCGCTGATCGCACCAGATAATGCTTTTCCTGAGAACGCGGCACGCTTTGTCGAGCAGAACGAGCCCGTGCATCTGCCCCGATAGCCCGACGCCTTTGACCTTGTCGGGCGCGATCCCCGATTTTTCCAACACCTCGCGGACGGTCGCAAGGACGGCTTCCGCCCAGTCCCTCGGATCCTGTTCCGCCCAGCCGCTCTTGATCTGATAGAGCGGATATTCCCGAAACGCCGTTTCGACGATCTTTCCCGTTTCGTCGAACAGCACCGTTTTCGTGCCCGACGTTCCCACGTCGCTGCCGATCAAATATTGCATTGTTACTCCTTTCGTGCACGTGCACGGTCATCTACGAAAATTGCCCCGTACTACGGGGAAAACTCAAATATTATACTGCATACGGATCGCCAGATCGGTATAAAAGCGCTCGTTTGCGGGACGCTCGCCGAGCAGGATATCGAACATATTTTTGAGCGCCGCGTAACCTTGCCGCGCGGGCTGTTGGTCGATGGTGGCAAGCACCCTCCCCTGCCGCACGTATTCGCGCGTGGCGGGAATGAGATCGTTGGCGATGATAAAGAGCGGTACGCCGCTTTCCGCGACCGCCTCGACCGTGCCCGCAACGCCCGCCGCGGCGACGTAGACGGCGCAGAGCGCAGGACGGTTTTTCAGAAGACGCGCCGTCTTTTCGTACGCGGTTTTGTCGTCGTCGTTACATTCCAGAATTTCCGCAACGCGCAGATCCGTATCTTTTAAAACCGAGCGGAAGCCGCGCACGCGGTCGTTATGCCCGAGCATCTTGAACGAGCCCGTGACGATCGCGACTTCTCCTTGTCCGCCCGTGGCGAGCGCAGTGATTTTTGCCGCCGTCTGACCGCTCTTGTAATAGTCGCACCCCACGTACAGCACGCGGTCGCTCCCCTCCACGTCCGCCGTGACGGTGACGGCGGGCTTTCCCGCAGCCGCATAGACGCCGATCTCCCGCGCGATCTTCGCATCGTCGATGGGCGTGAACACGAGCCCGTCTACCTGATCGAAGAGCGAACGCATGGCAGAAATCTGTTCCTCCACGTCGTACCCCTTGATCTCGCGGCGCAAAACGGAAAAGCCGTAATCGCGGTATTCCCCGAGCGCCTCTTCCACGCCGCGGTACACCTCTTCGAAAAAAGGATTGCCTATGGAGTTGGTGATCACACCCACGACCATGGGCCGTTTGCTGCGCACCAGCGCCACGCCCGCGCGGTTCGGGGTGTAACCGCTTTCCTCGACGATGCGGCGCACCCTCTTTTCCGTTTCCGGATTGACACCGCCGCGGTTTTTCATCACGCGGTCGACGGTGCCGCGGGATACGCCCGCCCGTTCGGCAATTTCTTTCAGCGTCATTATATCTTCCTTGCGTGCACGTGCACGATCTTTGTTGATCCGATTATATCACGCGCCGCCGCGCTTGTCAAGATTTTTATAAAAAAAGATGCCCCCTAAACGGGAGGCATCATATCTTTGATTTGTTGCAGAATTTCGTCGGGAAGAATACCCGCATACAGGAGTGTCGGTCTGCCGCTGCCGCGCGACCATGCATCCGAAAGTTGAATATTTTCCGCCTGTGCTTGCCAATCGACGATGGCAACCGCGTCGGAGCCGTCGGCAAAGTAACTTTCGCTGTCGACATAAACGTTGTGACAAACAACGCCGTCCGCTACGCTGCCCATGCCCGACATTGCTTCCAAATCGACATCGCCGACCACGGATCCCTCGATCCAACCTTCCCCGCCGCCGTTCAAGGCTGCCAGCGCGAACGCGCTGTCGGCTATGATGAAAGCCCCGCATACCTCCGCGTCGGAAATTTCGCAATCGTACAATCTGGCGCATATGCCGCCCGCTAATGCGCGGTACAGATCGCCCATATACGACTCGTTGCGGATCTCGCCCGAAAATTTACAGCCACGGATCTCGCTCTTTGTCATCACGCCGTCGAGCAAGTCGGAATAGGAACCGTATTCTACCCCGGCGTCCCCGACGATCCCGCCGAAGTACGTATATTCGCCGATGGGCATATCCGCCCGCTCGGGAAAGGAAATGACGCCGCTGAATGCGGACATCATCAGATTGCTGCGCCACAATTGACCTACAATGCCGCCCGCGATCAGCGCGGAATAAATATTCGCGTCGCTCTCGCAGCCCGCGATGACCGCCTCGTCGCAGCGCCCCACGACGCCGCCCGCGACAATACCGCTCTCTATTTTCCCGCTGAATTTACAATTCAGCATGACGCTCCGGCGCAATTCGCCCACCACGCCGCCGAGCATACCGACGCGCGGATACACCGTGGGGCTTTCTCCGAAAAGCCCCAGATCGCTCGTGACGCTGCAACCTTCTATATAACTCTGGTTCGCAAATCCGACGAGCCCGCCCATATTGCTGAACGACCAACTGCCGCTTTCGAAATTTTCTTTTCTGCCCTGTACCAGTTTACAGTCGGTCACTACGCAGTTCTGCGCAAAACCGACGAGCGCGCCCACCGTGCGGGTGTAACGCACTTCGACGCGGTAATCTTCCAAGGTCACGTTTTTGAATTCACAGTTTTCCGCATAGCCGAAAAGCCCGACGCCTTCCGACTGATAACTCCAATCGAATCGCTGTATGGAAAGGCGGGCGATCTTGAAGCCGTTTCCGTCAAAATGGCTGCGGAAAGGATATGCGGCCGTGCCGATGGGTTTCCAACGGTCTACGGGCGCATTTTCGCCGTTCTGATATTTTTCGCCCGTATCCACGGCGGAAAGGTCGATGTCGTTCGCCTGTCTGAAATAAGTGCCCGCAGGATATTCGATCATATCGAGCAGCATTTCCGCGTTGTAGATGAGATAAGGATTTTCCTCCGTGCCGTCCCCCGTGCGCGTGGGAAGAACGACGGGCTTATACTCGTCGGCAATGGTCACGTAATAACGGATGGAAAGATCGCTCATGATGACGATATCGTCGATACCGTATGTATCGGTCACGCCGTCGTAGACGAGTTCGACGGAAAACGTCACGGTCTTTTCCTTGCGGTCGCGTTCGGTATTTCCAAGCACGCCGTCGGAATTTCTGTATTTGATCCCGTTGATGACGACCGTATAGATAAAATCGACGGTATCTTCCAGATCGATGAGCGTCACGTCGATATAAAACGTGTCGCCCTCTTTAAGATACGCGGCGGAAGAAACCGCCCGCAAAGACGATTCCTTTTTTGCCGCCGTGCCGCGAAAGGTACAACTGTACAGTTCGACGGTGTCGCTCACGGAAAAATCATCGTCCTTGTCGTCCGGCTTTTCCGTTTCGTCCTCTTTGCCGCCGCCCTCGACCTGATCGGTCGGCGGGCGGTTTGCCTCGATCCTTTTATCCGCGCACCCTGCAAAACCGAGCGCCAGCACGCAGACCAACAAAAACACCAGTATTTTTTTCATAATTCCCTCTTTCCTTATTATATGTCATCCAAGATAGGAAGTTCCCGGAACGTTCGGATAACTCCCCATCGCGATCAAAAGTTCCAACCCCAACTGCCGCGCGGAGAGCACGGCTTCTTTTACATTGTCCGCTTTGCCCGAAAACGCGAGGATCACTTCGTTGGAGTGCCGCGTTCCCTTGTCGGGCGTCATGTAGTTGACGATCTCCACTTCCGCCGCCTTGACGGCGTTATCCGCCATCACCAGCCCGATGGACGCGGGCGAGCCCGCCAAAAAGCCGAACGCCTGCCCGAGTTTTGCGCCGAACGCCTTTTCGAGCACCTTGCCCGCACTCGAAGAATAGGCGAATTCCAGATGCCCCGCCTCGCTGATATACAATTCCCCTGCATACTTATCGGTGAGCGAAAGCGCGATCTCGATCGCCCTTCTCACGTCGGAGGGCGTATCGCCGCCGATGACGGCGTAATTTCCGTGCCCGCCCCAGCCTTTCGTGTCGCGCGGCAGTTCGACGGAAAGAATTTCGGTATTCGTGGACTTGACCGCCTCGTCCAGCGCGGTGAGTTGCCCCGCCGCGCCCGTGCGCGAACTGTACACGCCGAGCGAGCGGTATTTCATACCCAAACCCATCTGCCGTAACAATTGTTCGTCCGCGCCGCTGATGACGAGGCCGATGGTATCTAAAACGGCGGTCCCGACAAATTCGGTGCGCGTGCAATTTTTGGAAATAGAAGTCACATCCATGATAAACACATTGTAACAGATTGTATCATAAAAGTCAAGATATTGAAAAAATCCCCCGAAAAATCGGGGGATCTTGTTAATTTGTTTTCTTTTTCCCGAACAGGCGTTCGACGAGTTTGACCAATTCGTTCAAAAGGACGATACTGAAAGCGAGCGCGACGACTTTGAGCCACATGAGCGCATCCAGCGGCACGGTGTCGAAGAACAGCCCGCCGAACTGCGTGATGACGACCTGCAAGGCGAACGTGACGGCAAAACTCAACAGCATCAGTCTGTTTTTGAAGAGATTTTTGAAGATGCTCTCTTTGCCGAGTTCGCGGCAGTTGAAGGCGTTAAACAGTTGGAACAACACGAACAGCGTAAAGATGACGGAGGACATCATCGCCTCGTTCCCTTCGGGCACGCCGAGGAAGTTGAAAAGGTGCTGCATAAGGCATATCACGGAAACGTAAACGCCGTTGAGCACGATGCGCCGCAGCATTTTCGCGGACACGATGCTCTCGCCGCGCGCCGTGGGCTTGTTTTTCATGAGATTGTCGCTCATCGGCTCCAATCCGAGCGTCAGCGCGGGCGGGCCGTCCATGATAATATTGATCCACAGAAGTTCGAGCGCGGTAAAGGGCATTGTAAAATCCGGAATAATTAAACGAATGATGACGGACGCGAAAACCATGATAAAGGAAGACACGTTGACGGTCAGTTGAAACTGGATAAAGCGCTTGAAATTTTCGTAAATGCCCCTGCCCCACTTGACGGTGGTGGCGATGGTGGAAAAGGAATCGTTCAAGAGCACGATATCGCTCGCCTCTTTGGAAACTTCCGTCCCCGAAATGCCCATGGCGATGCCGACGTCGGCATTTTTGAGGGCGGGCGCGTCGTTGATGCCGTCGCCCGTGACGGCGACCACGTTGCCCTTGGATTCGAGTTCCTTGACGACGCGCATTTTCAGAAGCGGCGTGCTGCGCGCGATGACGCGGATCTTGGGCAGAACGTCCGAAAACTCCTCGTCGGAGAGCGATTCGAGCGCGGACGCTTCCACGGCGATATGCTCCTCGTCCAATATGTTCAGTTCGCGCGCGATGGCGGAGGCGGTCACGATGTTGTCGCCCGTGAGCATCTTGATGTCGATGCCCGCGCTCTGGCAGGTCTTGACCGCGTCGTACACCTCGGCGCGCAGCGGGTCGGTGATCGAGGCGAACCCGTCGAAAATCAGCCCGCTCTCCGCGTCCTCGCGGTCTTTCGGGCGGGACGGCACGACTTTATGCGCAAAGGCAAGCACGCGGCACGCCTTTTCCTGCTGGGCGGTAATTTCTTTTTCCGCGTTCTCGCGCTCTTTCTCCGTCATGTTACAGAGGGAAAGAATCTTTTCGGGGCTGCCCTTGGAGTACACGACGATCCCCTTGTCCGTTTCCACGGCGGTGGTCATGTTTTTGGTATCCGAAGAGAAAGGATACAGGTCGCACACTTTCGCCGCGGCGCGCACTTCCTTGTAGGCAAGCCCGCACTTTTCGGCATTGACGAGCAGCGCGCATTCGGTGGGATTGCCCACGAAGGTGACGCCGTTCTCGTTTTCGAAGAGATCCGCCGTACTGTTGATACAGCAGTTTTGCAGCATGAGAGGATCGCACGTTTCGCCCGCGCCGCGCATCTTTCCGTCGGTATACGCGCCCACGACGGTCATGCGGTTTTCGGTGAGCGTACCCGTCTTATCCGAACAGATGACGTTGATACAGCCGATGGTCTCGCAGGCGATCATCTTTTTGACGAGCGCGTTCTGTTTCGCCATGCGCGCGATATTGATGGATAGGGAGATCGCCACGATGGTGGGAAGGCCTTCGGGCACCGCCGCCACGATGAGCACGATGCTGGTGATGAAAATATTGCTCACGCTCTCGAAAGATGCCGCCCCCTGCACGCACAGGACGATGAGTTGAATGATAAAGATGAGCGCAGCCGCCGCCGAACCGATCAGGGTGATGACCTTGCCGAGGCGCGCCATTTTTTCCTGCAAGGGCGTCTGACCGCCCTTGTCCGTCTGGATCTCGCGCGCGATCAGCCCGAACTCGGTATTGTCGCCCACGTTCGTGACGACCATTTTACCCGTGCCGCCCGTGATGAAACAGCCCGAATAGAGCATATTTACCCGCTCCGCAACGGGTACGTTTTCCGATTCGAATACCGCGTCCGCGTTCTTTTCCACGGGCATGCTCTCGCCCGTGAGCGAGGATTCGTCGCACAGAAGGGATTTGCTTTCCAAAAGCCTGCCGTCCGCGGGGATCTTGTTGCCCGTTTCCACATAGACGATATCGCCGGCGACGATCTCCTGTTGGGGAACGTACTGCACCACGCCGCCGCGCACTACTTTGATCTCGATGCCCTCTTTGATCTTGTTGAGTTCCGCGAACGCCTTGGCGCTGCGGCCTTCCATGACCACGGTCAGGACGACGGACACGGCGATCGCAAAGACGATGCCGATGACCTCGAAAAAGTCGCCCGTTCCGGGGTTCTGCACTTCGCGCACGATGTTCACCGCCATGGTGATGATCCAGGCGAAGATGAGCAGGATGAGCATGGGCTCGGTCGCCGCCTCGAAGATGCGGCGGAAAAGCGATTTGGGCTTGGTACGGGTAAATTCGTTCGTGCCGTATCTTTCGGCGTTGCGCTTTACCTGTTCGGGCGAAAGCCCCGACCGGGCGTCTGATTCGAAATCTCTTACCACGGACTCCGTGTCCGTATTGAAAAATGCCACTACTACTAACCTCCCGACGGTAAAAACAAAAAACTCACGCACGCAGACGCGTACATGAGTTCAAAACAAGCGAAAAAAGACGAAAATGATCCCATGTAAACGTTTTGTGCGTTACATGAGTCTCATTATTTAAGACAAGCCTATGCCTGACGGCACGGGTTGTAGACTTGCCACGCCCAAAAGAAATTACGGGCGCTAACTACTCCCTCACGAGTTATTTTTTTATTATTATATTACACGGCGGCGCAAAAGTCAACGAAATCGCCGAGGTTGCCGCCAAATTTTTCCGCACCTTACGATTTTGCGCTTTTCCGCCGCTTTTTAAACTTTAGGTATGAGAAAACCGCGCACGCGGAGACTCTCTTCGATGCCGTCGAGCACCGCTTCGCTGTCGGCGCTGACCGTGTGGTAATGATAGTCGGAAGTGATGCGTTTGAGCGGCGTGGATTTTCCGCTTTTCAGTTTTTCCACCATTTCCTCCACCTGCGCGCGCGCATGCACGCGCATATCCGCGCTGATGCGCCCATACACCTTGTGGTTGACGAAAACGTCCTCCACCGTTCCGCCCGCGTCGACGATGAGCAGCAATTCTTCCGCCGTCTCTTCGTCGGTGTGCCGCACCTTGAATACGCGCTCACAGCGCTTTTCGGAAAGGATATAGCCGCGGTTGGTGGCGATGACGGGGTGACCGCCCGCGCGCAGAAGGGCGATATCCTGCACGATCACCTGTCGGCTCACGCCGAATTTTTCGGAAATTTTCGTTGCGGAAAGCGGAGCCTGACCGAGAGCGTTCAGGATCCCGCGCCGCCGTTCTTCACCGTTCAATCTTCCTCCCTCCTCATCGTTACTCTTACCGTACGGGATGCAGATTTTTCAAGGATACGTCCAGAATGGGCGCGGAATGCGTGAGCGCGCCCGACGACACGATATCCACGCCGATATCCGCAAGGCGGGAAATATTTTCCAGGGTGACGTTGCCCGAACACTCGACGATCGCGCGATGGTCGATATAGCGCACCGCCTCGCGCATTTCCTCGTCCGTCATGTTGTCCAGCATGATGATATCGGCGCCCGCTTCCACGGCGTCTTTCACCATCTGCATATTTTCCGTTTCCACCTCAATTTTCATCACGAAGGAGGCGTACTCTTTGGCGGCTCTGACCGCCTGTTTCACGCCGCCCGCCGCGCCGATATGATTATCTTTGAGCAGAATGGCGTCCGAAAGGTTATAGCGGTGGCTGCCGCCGCCCCCGACGCGCACGGCGTATTTTTCGAATACGCGCATATTGGGCGTGGTCTTGCGCGTATCCACGAGGCGGATCCCCGTCCCTTTCAACAGACCGCAAAGGCGCGCGGTGTACGTGGCGACGCCGCTCATGCGCTGCAAATAGTTGAGCGCGGTGCGCTCGCCCGTCAAAATGGCGCGCATATCGCCGCGCACTTTGGCGAGAAGATCGCCCTTTTTCACGCGGTCGCCGTCCTTTTTCAGATATTCCACCGTCACGCGGTCGCTGAGCAGCGAAAACACGCGCCCGAACACAAAGAGCCCCGCGATGACGCCCTCTTCCTTAGCGATCAGATCCGCCTCGCCTTCCGCGTATGCGGGCAGCACGCACGCCGTCGAAACGTCCTCGTTGGTCACGTCCTCTTTGAGCGCCATTAAGATCAGATCGTCCGCATGGATCTTTAAAGTAATTTCGTCAATCATATTGTTCCTCCTCCTGCATTGCGTCGAGTACCGCGCGCCGGTTTTCTTCTTTGAGCGCGGCGTAGTTTTCGTATCGGGAAAGATCAACGGCGGGCATAGAGTCGGAAACGCCGTTTAAAGCCATCGTTTCCGCCGCCCGTTTCGCCCAGATCAGGCTTTCCAAAAGCGAATTGCTCGCCAAGCGGTTTTTGCCGTGTACGCCGTTGCAAGCGGTCTCCCCCGCCGCGAACACGCGCGGCATGGAAGTTTCGCCCTTCCCGTTCACGGCGATGCCGCCCATAAAATAATGCTGGGCGGGCACGATGGGGATCGGCTGCCGCATCAGGTCGTATCCCTCTTCCAGACACCGCGCGCGTATGGTGGGAAAATGTTCGGCGATCATCTTTTCGCCGAGCGGCCTTACGTCCAGCCAGACGTGTTTCAGATTTTGTTCCTTCATCTTCGCGTAAATGGCGGCGGTGACGATGTCGCGGGGCAAAAGTTCGTTGACGAACCGTTCGCCCTTGCCGTCCAGAATAAACGCGCCTTCGCCGCGCACCGATTCGGAGATGAGAAAGCGCCTGCCCGCCTTTTCCGAATAAAAGGTGGTGGGGTGGATCTGCACGTAATTCAAGTGCTGCGTTCGTATCCTGTGTTTAAGTGCGATCGCCACCGCGTCGCCCGTCAGCAGGGAGAAATTCGTACTGTTTTCGTACAGTCCGCCCACGCCGCCCGCGGCGAGCAGGACGTTATCCGCATAGACGGGGAAAATTTTTGAATCTTTCCTCACGACAACGCCGCGGCAGACGCCCTTTTCTTCGACGACGTCAAGCATTTCGGTATATTCGGAAAAGGAAATATTTTTGCGCGATCTCGCTTCCCGCAGCAGTTTGCTCGTAATTTCGCGGCCCGTGACGTCGTCGTGAAAGAGAATGCGCGGACGGGAGTGCCCGCCCTCGCGCGTAAAGCGCAGCGCGCCCGTTTCGTCGCGGGCGAATTCCACGCCGAACCCTATAAGATCGTCAATGATCTCGGGAGAAGAGCGGATCATCTGTTCGACCGCCCTCTCGTCGTTTTCGAAATGTCCCGCACGCATGGTGTCCTTGAAGTAGGCGTCGAAATCCTCTTCGCCGCGCAGCATACAAATGCCGCCCTGCGCGAGATAAGAATCGCTTTCGTCCAGCGCGCCCTTGCTCAAAACGAGCGCCTTTGTAGCGGCGGGAAGATTGAGGGCGCAGAACAGCCCCGCAACGCCCGCGCCCGCGATGACGGCGCCGTATTTTTTTTCGATATTCATTTTCGTTCGGCAATCTCCAACATGGCTTTGAGAGGTCTTAACGCGTTTTCCGCGACCGATGCCGCGAGCGTCACTTCCCCGCAGCCGCTTTCCAGACAGGAAAGCACTTTATCGAGGGTGATCGTCTTCATATCGGGGCAGCACATGCCGCCTTCGGTCGTATAAAAGAATTTCTCGGGGCAGGCGTTTTTCAACTCGAACAGCACGCCGTTTTCCGTGCAGACGATAAATTCGCGCGAGGCGCTTTGCCTTGCGTATTCGATAATGCCCGCCGTGCTGCCCGTGTACGACGCGAGCGCGAGAACGCCCGCGCGGCATTCGGGATGCGCCAGAACTTCCGCGCGCGGGTGCGCCGCCTTTGCCGCAAGCACGGCGCTTTCGCGCAGGTTTGCATGAATGGGACAGCAGCCGCCGCAAAAGAAAAATTTCTTTTCGGGAAGAAAGGACGCGATATAATGCCCCAGATTATCGTCGGGAATGAACAGAATATTTTTTTGTTTGAGCGCGCGCACGATTTTGAGCGCGTTGGAAGAAGTCACGCATACGTCGCAGTGCGCTTTCAACTGCGCGGTGGAATTGATATAACAGACCACCGCGAGATCGGGCACGCTCTTTTTGAGTTCTTCGATCTGTCCGATGCTCGCCATGTGCGCCATGGGGCAATCGGCGGAAAGTTCGGGAAGGAGCACCTTTTTATCGGGATTGAGGACCTTCGCGCTCTCGCCCATAAACTGCACGCCGCAGAATACGAGCACGTCCGCCTTGGTTTCGGCGGCGACTTTCGCCAAATAAAAACTGTCCCCCACAAAGTCGGCGGCTGACTGCACCTCGTCGGGCACATAATAATGCGCCAGTATCACGGCGTTTTTTTCGGTTTTCAGCCGCTGTATCTTCGCTTGTACACTTTCCAAAATTTTTTCCTGCCTTTGATGGAATCCAAAATACTATACACTAAAATTTGACAACTGTCAAGACAATCGGGCGTCGTTTATAAAAACAAGCGGCGCAAAAACTCGCGCCGCCTGCAAACGTATGAAATTATTCGGTACGGAGGGCGATGACGGGATCTTTTTTCGCCGCCGCACTCGCAGGGATCAGCCCCGATACGAGGGTGAGCACGACGCTGACCAGAATCATGATCCCCGCCTGGTACAAGGGCAGCGAAGCCAGCCCCGCAATGCCCGTGAGAGGCGTCAGGATCAGGTTGACGATGAGGCACAGCGCGTAGGACACGAGCACGCCGATGAGCCCCGCGCACAGCCCGATGATAAAGGTTTCGGCGTTGAACACATGCTTGATATCGCGTTTCCGCGCGCCGATGGAGCGCAGAACGCCGATTTCCTTTGTTCGCTCTACCACCGAAACGTAGGTGATCACGCCGATCATGACCGAGGAAACCACGAGCGAAATGCCCGTAAACGCCACCAGAACATAGGTGATCGCGTCGAGTATGGTCTGCACGATAGACATCATCAAGCCGATCTGGTCGGTGTATTGAACGACGTTGCCCTCGTCGCCCAGTTTTTCCTGTTCGTCGTTCCAGGCGTCGAGATAATTGAGAATATTGTCTTTGGTTTCGAAATCTTTGGCATACAGCGCGATCGAGGTCGCCGTATCGTTGCCGCCGAAAGCGCGGATTGCGCTGTTCCAGGCTTCCTCGTTTTCATAGCGGGTAGCGGGAGGGTCGGCTTTCCAGTCGTCAAGCGAATAGGCGAGATATTTGATAAGATTGGTTATGCAGGGAACTTTGTAGACCGTACCCGATTCGCTCGTTGCAATCCCCTTTCCTTCCGTTGTCATCCACTCGATGATCTTGGATTTCAGACTGTTGGCGCGCAGTTTGTTCACCAACGCTTCGGTGCAGTTCAGCCCCGAGGAAAGGCAGCCGTAATTCATGTCCTCTTTGGGACGCAGGATGCCGACGATATTCAGATTGATACCCTCGCTCTCGCTTGCATCGAGCGAATCGCGTTCATAGGCGTAAGTATACGGAAATCCGAAATAATTCGCGACTACGTCTGCAATGTTATCGGTTGTGGGATTGGTGGCGGATTTGTCCGTATCGGGATAAATCGTGTCGTTATAATAGAGAGTAAATTGTTTGTTGAGCACGGTTTCGAAATCGATGGAGATCTCTTCGTCCGTTTTGTCCTCCCCTTCCTCTTTATCGGTGAAAAGGCCTAAAAATTCTTCCTGCGACAAAAATCCCAACTGCGCGAGCACCAAGTCGGTGACTTCGTTTTTCGAATCGATCACGAGCACGATCTCATCCTCGCTCTCGGGCATTTTTCCCTCGATGACCTCGTACTGGGAGAGCACGTACTGTCCGTAATCGTCGGACGTAAGATCGTCCGTGCCGGGCATCTTGCTGAATGTGGAACCCAGCGAGGACAGGAGCGACGCCATCGAAGAATATTCGGCGGCCGCGTCGGAATTGAGCAGCATGCTGTAATAATCGTAGATCGCCCTGACCGACCAGTTTTTGCTCTGCCCCTTATCGTCCGAAGTATCTGGCGTCAGCACGCCGGGATTGATCTCCACTTCGGTATATAAGTTCTCGTTGAGCGACATGCCGTACCCGTACTGGATCGCGCCGTACAGCGAGGGATCCATGGCGGCAATGTAATCGAGATATTCCCGGGTGATATTGTTTTTCACCGTCATGCCTTCGGAAAGTTTCGTAAGGAAAGAATTGACGTACACCTTATCGTCCATGCGGTCGAGGTCGGGTTTCATCATGCCGTTCATCATGTTGTTCATGATGGTTTCGTAATCCATGGTCGTTTCGGTCACTTGTATGGGATAGGCGGAAAGCATATCTTCTTCCGTTCTGGTTATGTAACCGCCGAACCCGCTGGAAAGCGCGAGCACGAGGCACACGCCGATAATGCCGATGCTGCCCGCGATGGAAGTGATCAGCGTTCTGCCCTTTTTCGTCAGAAGGTTTCGGCCGCTCAGTCCGAACGCGGTGAGAAAAGACATGCTCGTCTTTTTCTGTTTTTTTCCTTTGACTTTGGGCTGTTCCGCGAGCGGCGCGGCGATCTCTTCTCCCGTTTCGTCCTCGACGAAAGGATCGCTGTCGTCCACCACTACGCCGTCCGTGAGGCGCACGATACGCGTGGAATATTGCTGGGCGAGTTCGGGGTTGTGCGTGACCATGATGACCAGTCGTTCGCCCGCGATCTCCTTGATGAGATCCATGATCTGCACGCTGGTATCCGAATCGAGCGCGCCGGTCGGTTCGTCGGCGAGCAAGATCTCGGGATCGTTGACCAGGGCGCGCGCGATGGCGACGCGCTGCATCTGCCCGCCCGAAAGTTGGTTGGGCTTTTTATCGATATGTTCTTCGAGCCCCACGCGCACGAGCGCCTGCCGCGCGCGTTCCTTGCGCTCCGCCGCGGAGATGCCCGAAAGGGTGAGCGCAAGTTCCACGTTTCCCAGAACCGTCTGATGCGGAATGAGATTGTACGATTGAAATACGAATCCGATACTGTGATTGCGGTAAGCGTCCCAGTCTTTGTCGTTGTAATTTTTGGTGGAAGTACCGCGGATGACGAGATCGCCGCTCGTATAGTGATCCAGCCCGCCGATGATATTCAGAAGGGTGGTCTTGCCGCAGCCCGAATGTCCGAGAACGGACACGAATTCGTTTTTGCGGAAAGAAAGACTGACGCCTTTGAGCGCGTGCACGACGGTATCGGCAACTTTATAGTCCTTGACGATGTTTTCCAGTTTCAGCATTGCTTTTGCCATAATAATTTCTCCGTTATTTATTGTCCGTTTAAACGATGGGGATCGTTTCCGCGTACTGGTCCTTGATCTCGCTCAGCGCGTCGATAAAAATATTGGTGACGCGTATGAAATCTTCCATTTCCTTTTCCCCGATCTTGGCGATCAGTTTTTCGAAAAAGAAATTGGTTTCGCCGCGCAGTTTTTCATAGTATTTGTAGGCGTCGGAACTCAGTTCGATGTAGGCGATTTTGCGGTCCTTTTCGTCCGCGACGCGCCGCACGATATTTTTCTCTTCCAGTTTGTTCACCATCTGCGAAACCGCCGAGCGCGTGATGCCCAGCCTTCTGGCGATCTCGCTCGAGATCAGTTTCTGTCCTTGTTCGGACGCGACGACGACCTGCTTCAAAAGTTGTAATTCCGAACTGTTGAAAGGGATCTTTTTGCTGAACAGCCTCATCTCTTCGAACTTTTTGCAGATCGAATAGATTTCCTGCATCGTCTTATTATTATCTAACATATTTGCCTCCCCTCCTCGCTTCATTTGTTAAGCTCTTAATCGTTTATTATGATACTAAATTGCTTAACAAAAGTCAAACGAAAAAACGTCGGTTAAGCGCATTTCACAGACTTTTCATGCGGCGCACATTTTGTGATGATTTGTCGCAAAAAGACGAAAAAAACGCCCGCTTTTCAACAAGCGGACGCCACATTTTACCAATCCTGTTTTTTCAGAGAATTGCTCTTCACGTCGTCGTAATAGGAAAAATATTTTTCCTTGTAGGAGCGATCCCGTTCGTTCTCCCGCCCCAGAAGGCGCGTAAGTTCCTCCACGGTAAAGTCGGAAAGATCCACTTCGCCGTCGTATTCGGAAAATAATTTGTAAAGGTCGCGTTCGGACAAATTTCTCACCTCTTTTTCATGCGTTTCAGGTACATGGTGGTGCCGTCCACCTCGGTAAAACTTTCGTATTTATTGAGCGTGGGCAATATTTTTTCCATCAGTTTTTTAAAAGAGTTGCACTCGTAGTTTTTGGGAATGAAGTCGGCGTGTTTCTGTTTCATTTCCGCGCTGACGCGGGCGTAGTACGCCTTGCCGTCGTTATCGTCGATGAGCCGCTCGATGATCTTGATGAGATCGTCGCGCTTTTTGCGCTCGGCAAGTTCCGCCTTGTCGGGCACGGGCGGCGCGGCTTTTTTGCCCGTACCGCTCTTTTTCTGTTCCTTTTCGGCGCTCTCGCCGTTGTCGAGATAGACGTATTCGCTGAACGCGTTTACGAACGCGGGATTGACGTTCCTTCCGCCCATGCCCACCACGACTTTATTGCGCTCGCGAAGTTCCTGCACCAGCCGCGTGAAGTCGCTGTCGCCGCTCACAAGACAGAAAACGTCGATATCCTTTTCGAAGAGCACGACCATGGTCTGAATGATGAGCGCGATGTCGCTGCAATTTTTTTTGCTCACGATGCCGAATTGCTGCTCGGCGGTGATGGAATAGCGGTTGATCTCCTCGCGCCAATTTTTCAACGCTGCTTTCGACCAGTCGGCGAAGATGCGCTTGACGATGATATCGCCGTAGTTCGACGCCTCGTCGAAGATCTGTTTGGCGTTGCCCGCCCCTACGTTTTCCGCGTCGATAAAGACCGCCACGTTTGTATTTCTCGGCATAATTCACTCCTATATCTTCATTATAACACTCGGGCGGGCGCGCTGTCAAACGAAAACGGCGGCGGGAAACTTCCCGCCGCCGCAAACGGCTCTTACGCCGCGTTTTCGAACTGAGAATTGTAGAGGTCGGCGTAGAAGCCTTTCTTTGCCAGAAGTTCCTCGTGCGTGCCGCTCTCGATGATGTCGCCGTCCTTCATGACCAAAATGAGATCGGCGTTCTTGATGGTGGATAGGCGGTGCGCGATGATGAACGACGTGCGCCCCTCCGTCAGTTTATCCATGGCGCGCTGGATGAGCACTTCCGTTCTGGTATCGACCGAACTCGTCGCCTCGTCCAAAATGAGCATGGGCGCGTTTTCGACCATGGCGCGCGCGATGGTCACGAGTTGTTTCTGCCCCGCGGACAGATTGGCTTTGTCGCTCATCACGGTATCGTAGCCTTCGGGCAGCGTCATGATAAAGTGATGCAGCCCCACTGCCTTGCACGCCCGCACGACGTCCTCGTCGGAAACGCCCTCTTTACTGTACACCACGTTTTCGCGGATGGTGCCCTCGAACAGCCAGGTATCCTGCAAGACCATACCGAACAGATCGTGCACGTTCGCGCGGGTGAGTTCGTCCGTGGGCACGCCGTCGATCTTGATATCGCCTTGATTGACTTCGTAAAAGCGCATTAAAAGATTGACCATGGTCGTCTTGCCCGCACCCGTGGGACCGACGATGGCAACTTTCTGTCCCGCTTTGGCGATCGCGGAAAAGTCGTGAATGATGGTCCTGTCCTCGTCGTATCCGAAAGTGACGTGTTCGAAGGCGACCTCGCCTTTGACGTTTTCGGGCAAAAGTTGAACTTTCTTGTCTTTCTCGTCGGAAAGTTCTTTTTCGCCCAAAAATTCGAATACGCGCTCGCTCGCAGCCGCCGCGCTCTGCATGCTGGTAAACGCCTGCGCAAGTTGCGAAAGAGGCGAAGTGAACAGTCTGACGTACAGCGTGAACGATATCACGACGCCGAAACTCATGCCCTTGGAAACGAGCACCGCGCCGACGACGCACACCGCCACGTAACCCAAATTTCCGATAAAGTTCATGAGAGGCATCATCAGTCCCGAAAGAAACTGCGATTTCCACGCACTCGAATAAAGGTTGCGGTTGATGGAATCGAACTCGGCCTTGACCTGTTTTTCGGCGTTGTACGCCTTGACGACGTTGTGCCCCGAATAGACCTCCTCCACGTGCCCGTTGAGATCGCCGAGATACCGCTGCTGGCGCATAAAGTATTTCTGCGATTTGCCCATGATAAGGAACATGAACACGAACCCGATCAGGCTCGCGACGATGGCGGTGACCGCCATGATCGCGTTGGTGACGAACATCATGATGACGCTGCCGATGAGCATGACGACGGCGGTAAACACGGTCACGAGCGACTGATTCAGCGTCTGACCGATGGTATCCACGTCGTTGGTAACCCGGGAGAGCACGTCGCCCACGCTGTTGGAATCGAAATATTTGAGGGGCAGCAAGTTGATTTTTTTGGAGATCGCGCGGCGCAGCCCCTGCGAGTTTTTCTGCGTGACCGTCGCCATGATGACGCCCTGCAAGTACGAGCAGAGCAATCCCACCGAATAGATGACGACGAGGAAGATACATACGGAAGTGACTTCCTGCAAGTTCACATCGCTCAAAATCCACTGTAAACTGTTCTCATCGAAATCGAAAGACGCTTGGATCAGATTGGTCAGATCGCCCAGTTTGTTGGGACCGATGAGATTGAGCACGGTGCCCGCGACGGCGAATAAGAGCGCAACAATGATGGGTACGATAAACGGTTTTATGAAACCGTACAGTTTTCCGAGCGCTTTTTTAAAATCTTTGGGCTTTTCCGCTACGGCGGGGCCGGGTCCCATGGGTCCGCGGTGTCTGTTATTACTCATTTTCCAGTTCCTCCTTCGAAAGTTGGGAGTAGGCGATCTCTCGGTACACTTCGCACGATTCCATCAGTTCCTTATGCGTGCCCTTGCCGACCACTTTGCCCTCGTCGAGCACGACGATGCAGTCCGCGTCGCGGATGGTGCCGATCCGCTGCGCCACAATCAGAGAAGTCGCGTCGCCCGTCTGTTGTTTGAGCGCCGAACGGAGCACCTTATCCGTCTTATAATCGAGCGCGGAAAAGGAATCGTCAAAAATGTATATTTCGGGACGACGGTAGACCGCCCTCGCGATGGCAAGACGCTGTTTCTGCCCGCCTGACACGTTGGTGCCGCCCTGGGCGATGTGCGCGTCGTATTGTCCTTCCATATTTTCCACGAACTCCTGCCCCTGCGCGATGGCGACGGCGCGTTTTACGCCTTCTTCGGAATACTCCAGTCCCTTCTTTTCGCCGTAGGTCACGTTGTCCTTAATGGTGCCGCTGAACATGACGGCACGCTGCGGCACATAACCGATCTTATCGTGCAGCGCGTCGAGGGTGTAATCTTTGACGTTGACGCCGTCGATCAGAATTTCCCCTTCCGTCGCGTCGTAAAATCGGGGCACGAGATTGATGAGCGTCGATTTTCCGCTGCCCGTCGAACCGATAAAGGCGACCGTTTCCCCTTGTTTGGCGGTAAAACTCACGTTTTCGAGCACGTATTCCGAGGCGTCGGGATATTTGAAGGAAACGTTTTTAAACACCACATTGCCCTGCCCGCCCTCTTTGGGGGACTGCGTCACCGTGCCGCCCTTGATCTGCGCCTCGGTAGAAAGCACTTCGTTGATACGGCGCACCGAAACCATGGCGCGCGGCAGGATGATAAAGATCATGGCGAGCATCATGAAGGCGGAGACCACCATCATCGCGTAGCCCGAATAAGCCGCCATCTGCGAAAACATTTCTGCACGGCCGGGTCCGTCGGGAACGCCGCCCACAAGATAAGCGCCGATCCAATAAATGGCGAGGGATAACCCGCTCATCAATATCGTCATGAACGGGGATACGATCGCCATCGAACGGCTGGTAAACAGTTGCGTGTTGGTCAGATCGTCGTTCGCCTTTTCGAATTTCTTTTCCTGATACCCTTCCGCATTGTAGGCGCGCACCACGCGCACGCCCGACAGGTTTTCGCGCGTGACCGCGTTGAGGTTATCCGTCTGTTTCTGCACTTTTTTGAATTTGGGAAAGACGATGACGAGAATGAAGAGCATCATCAGCACCATCGCAATGACCGCCGCCGCGGTGGCGACAGACCACTGCCAGCTCTTGCCCGAAATTTTGACGATCGCCCAAACCGCCATGATAGGCGCCTTGATGACCACCTGCAATCCCATGGAAATGAGCATCTGCACCTGCGTGACGTCGTTGGACGTTCGGGTAATCAGGCTCGCCGTGGAAAATTTATTGATCTCTTCCATGGAAAAACTCTCCACTTTTTCGAAGAGCTGCCCTCTGAGCCTGTAAGAGAGCGCCGCGGCGATGCGCGCCGTGAAATACCCGACGATGACCGCGCCGAGCGCGCTCCCCAAGGCGCAGGCGAGCATGATGCCGCCGTTTTTCCATATTTCCGCCATCCCCGCGTTAGAGATGGCCAACGCGGTGATCTTCTGCATATAATCGGGCAGCAACAGCTCCAGCCATACCTGCAAAACGATAAAGCCCAGCGACAGAACGGCGTACAGCCATTCCTTGGGTTTCAGATTTTTGAGCAATCGTAACATAAGCACTCCTTATTTTGCGCCTTTCGCGAAAGATTACGCAATAAATTATAACACGCTGAAAAAATACTGTCAAATGCTTCATATGTGTTAAATATAAATATTTGTGAAATATTAGTGAAATGATTTGACTTTTCCGTCGGTTGAGATTATAATAAAATACGAGGTCAGACAAATGAAGGAAGAAAAAATCAGACAGATCATCGACAATTTATGGTATATGGCATTGAAATCGCGCAAGCACATGGACGAACCGCGGCGCGCGGCGCATGAGAGAACCGTGGCGCACCATCAGATCTTCTGCCTTGCGATGCTGCGGGATACGGGCGGAGGCTCGATGAGCGAACTCGCGCGCAAGATGGGCGTTTCCAGCCAGCAGATGACGCGCGTCGTCAACGATCTGGAAAATCTGGGCTGTGCCAAGCGATATATCGACGAAAACAACCGACGCCACGTATTGGTGAAAATCACCGAAGAGGGCGAACGGACGCTGGACGCGCAGTTCAAGGCGGCGTACGATTACATGGCGCATAAGTTCGAGATATTTTCGGACGAAGAACTGGACGAGTGTCTCTGTCATCTCGCGGCGCTCACAAAATACTGGGACAGATTGCAGGACTGACGGGGAGCGGATTCGCTCCCCTTTTTTCATATTTCGGGCGATGATTGACAAACGTTCGGTAATACTATATAATGAACTTAACATAGTATCGGGAGGTATCGAAAAATGTTTTACTTATTATTGCCCGGATGGGTCGTGCCCACCATCATCGGCGGCGTCATCGCCCTCGTCGTCATCATTCTCATCGGCGTCATCGTCGGGGCATATAACGCGTTCGTACGGATGCGCAACACCTGCGAGGAAGCATGGGCGACCATCGACGTATATCTGAAAAAGCGCTACGATCTGATCCCCAATCTCGTGGAAACGGTCAAAGGCTATGCAAAACACGAGAGCGGCACGCTGGAAAAGGTCGTCGCGGCGAGAAACGCGGCGATGAACGCGCAGGGCGTCGAGGCAAAGGCGGAAGCGGAAAATATGCTTTCGGGGACTTTGAAATCTCTATTTGCGCTGAGCGAGGCGTACCCCGATCTGAAAGCGAACGCCAATTTTATCGATCTGCAGAATCAACTCAAACAGATCGAGAGCGAACTCGCCAACGCGAGGAAGTATTACAACGCCACGGCGCGCCAGATCAATACCAAAATGCAGTCTTTCCCCAGCAATATCGTCGCGCACTTCATGCACCTTTCCAAATTCTCTTATTACGAGATCGAAGAGGAAGCGCGCCAAAACGTGAAAGTACAGTTCTGACGGCTTCGCCATGAAAAACAAAATCGGATTATTCGTTTCCGTCTGCGTTATGATGGCGGTGTTTATAACGCTCGCGGGCGTATTGCCCTCGCTTTCGTCCGAACCGCCGCGGGCGGACGATTCGTTTACCGTCAAAAGTTACGACGCGACGTACGAATTCGAACACGACCGCACGTTCGGCGTTTCGCTCGACTTAGTCGTCGAGTTCAACCGCAACGGCAAGCACGGCATCATCGTCGACCTTCCCTACAATTCGGGGGAATCGTACCGCGACATTGAGTCAGACTCGCATATCGAAGTCAAGAGAGACGCGAAAAATTTTATTTCCGTCTATCTCTATTTCAGCGAAACGGGCACGGCGCCCGTACACACGCCGCTCGAACTCAGCCTGTTTTACAGAATGAGCGTGCCCGTCGCGACGGATATAAAGCAACTGAGCCTCAACGTTTTGGGTTCGG
Organism: Candidatus Borkfalkia ceftriaxoniphila; assembly: GCF_004134775.1. Classification (NCBI taxonomy): domain Bacteria; kingdom Bacillati; phylum Bacillota; class Clostridia; order Christensenellales; family Christensenellaceae; genus Candidatus Borkfalkia; species Candidatus Borkfalkia ceftriaxoniphila. Next base: position 1,787,577 of record NZ_SDOZ01000002.1, on the reverse strand, counting down.
GCTGGACGGCCGAGATCGAAAGCATGCGCGCGAAAGTCATTTTGCCCGAGACGCCCGCAAGTACGGCGGGCTGGCGCGGAACGAATTCTTCGATCGATCTGACCGTAAAAGAAAACGTGATTTCGGTGACGGCGCAGGATCTCAGGCCCTTTACGCCCGTGACTTTCGACATGAATATGCGCACGGACGCGCTGGGCGGCAGATACGTGGAGCCGTCGGTCTATATTTATATCGTCGTCGCACTGCTCTTATTGGCGGCGGTGATTTTGGCGAACGTATTCACGAAAAAAGAGAATATCGTGCCCGTCGTCAACTTTTCCACGGAAAAGGATCCGCTGTACGTGGGGCTCGTCATCGACGGGAAGACCAACCGCGAAGATCTGACGTCGCTCATATTTTACTGGGCGAACAAAGGATATATCCGGCTCAATCTAGAAAACGAGGACGACCCGATCCTTTTAAAGGATAAAAACCTGCCTGACGGCACGCCCGATTACGAGAGCATTTTGTTCGACGGCATTTTTTCTCGCGGCGACGAAGTGGCGGTGAGTTCGCTCAACGAATCTTTCTACACGACCGCAAACAGCGCCGTGAACGCCGCAAAGGCGCATAAAATGCCCTGTTTTAAATCGAAGATCACCGCTCTTTCCGTCTTATTCGCGCTCGCAGCCGCGCTTTTGGCGGCGCTGCCGCCGTTCATTGCGGCGCAAAACGTGCATCCGACCTTTATCAACGCGTGGGGATTTCTGATGTTTTTGCCCGTGATCGTCCTCGCGCCCCTCGGCGGCTATATCGTGCAGACCGAACTCAAATGGACGAAAGCGAAAAAGATCGGTTACGTCGTCCTGTTATTCGCGCTCGCGGCGGTTGCGGCAGCCGTTTACGGCATCTTTACGCCCGCGTACGTATTTCCCGTGTGGGCGCGGTTCGTCGTGGGAATACTCACGGCGGGCACGATGGCATTTTCCGCGCTCTATCGCCGCCGTACGCGCGAGTACGCCGAGGCGCTCGGCGGCATCGTGGGCTTCCGCGACTATATCCGCCTGGCGGAAAAAGATAAAATGGAAACGATGCTCGAAGAGAACCCCTCGTTTTATTACGACATTCTCCCCTACGCGCAGGTGCTGGGCGTTTCGGATATCTGGACGGATAAGTTTGCGGGGCTTTCGATGCAGCCGCCCTACTGGGCGATGAACACGCACGTGAGTCTGTTCGACGTTTACGTCATCCACTCACTTCTCCGCAGTACTTCCGCGACTTTGTCGCATTCCTTCCATTCGCTCCCGCAGGGCGCGAGCGGTAGCGGCGGCGGTTTCGGCGGAGGAGGTTTCGGTGGCGGCGGCTTCGGCGGTGGTGGCTTCGGAGGCGGCGGCGGACGCAGTTTTTAAGCGATGAAAAAGACTTCCCGTATTTGCGGAAGTCTTTTTTTTCACTCTTTTCTTTTGTATCTCTCGAGAAAGGGATATTCTTGTCCCTTCGTATCGAAAGAGATCAGCGTATCCGCGTGCACGTTGTACATACTGCGGAATATATTGATATCTACGTTATGATCTTCTTTTTTCAGCGCGGCGATCAGTTTTTTGACCGCAAGGCGCTTGGACGTTTCCTCTTTGTCGTTTTCGCAGGCTTCGGTAAACCGGCAGGCGCAGCGGAGAAATTCCAGATCGTTATAATTTTTCCAGGCGACGATATCGCACTCTTTGACGTAATACAGCGGGCGGATGAGTTCCATGCCCCCGAAATTTTTGCTCTTAATTTTGGGCGGCATGCCCTGCACCTGCGCGCCGTACAAAATACTCATCAGGAGCGTTTCGATCACGTCGTCGAAATGGTGCCCGAGCGCGATCTTGTTGCACCCCATCTTTTGCGCGCGGTCGTACAGAAAGCCGCGGCGCATACGCGCGCACATATAGCACGGATTTTTCCCGATCTCCGCCACCGCCTCGAAAATATCGCTCTCGAAAATTTCCGCGGGAATGCCCAGAATTTCGGCGTTGCGTTCGATGAGTTTACGGTTGGCGGGATTGTACCCGGGATCCATCACCAGAAATTTCAGTCCGAATTTCACGGGGCTGTGGCGCTGCAATTCCTGCATGCACTTGGCGAGCAGCATGGAATCCTTGCCGCCCGAAATGCACACCGCCACGTTGTCGCCCTCGTTGACCAATTCGAATTCCTTGCAGCCCTTTAAAAAGCGGCTCCATATGAGTTTGCGGTACTTGGTGATGATGCTGCGCTCGATCTCCTTGCTGCGTTCCATATCAGCCCTTTAAGCAGGCGGGAACGCGCGAAAAGGCGATGCCGCTCTCCTTTTCCCAGGTTTCGAGTTGCGCGCGGTATCCTTCCGCACAAAAATCTCCTTCGCCCTTTTGACAGGAAACGAGTTTTACGCCCCGCTTTACAAGGGACAAAAACTGCGTTTTCCCCGCAACGAGAAAGAAATCGCCGTCCCGCTCCGCGACGGCGATCTTGCCGTCCTCTTTCGGAGAAAGCGGGTAGATCCGTTTGGGAGAGAGCACGTATTTATCGAACTTTTTCCCTTCCCGCGCCATCTTATAATATTTGAGGACGGTGTCCGCTACTTTTTCGGGCGGCACGAAGGAAGTGTCCAGAACGAGGTCGTAGTTATCCATATTTTTGATATCCACGCCGTACATGGAAAGGTAGCGGCGGCTTTCGCTGGCGCGGCGCAGGCTGATGGACTCGATCGCCTCGTCGATGCTCGCGAACGGCTCGCTGTCGCGTTTGGCGTTCATGATGCGGCGCGCGGAGATCTCGGACATGGTCGTCATATACACGGCAAAGGAACTCGGCACGAAATGCCACGCGAGCCGCGAATCGATGACGAGGTTTTTATCCGAGTTTTCCAGCGCTTTCAGCCCGTTGTCGATCTCGTCGTCGATCTCGGGATGGTCTTCCATATAGCGGTTGAGTTCGTACGTGGTCATGCCGCGCTCCAGCGCGATCTTTCTCTGAATGGTGCCCGTCGAATAAAATTCCAGGCCGCACTTTTCTCCGATGATGCGGCCGACGGTGCTTTTTCCGCTCCCCAGATCGCCCGCGAGTGAAATTTTCATGCTTTCCATACTATTCCCTTTCAAACAATAATGTGTATTTTATCACAGATCCCGACCTTTGTAAATAATATGAGCCGCGTTTTCCATCGGATAAGCGCGGCTCGCTTTCGGATTTATTCTTAAACGCTGAACAAAATGTCGCCGTAAGTCGGGAAAGGCCAGTACTTTTTGGCGGTGACAAGTTCCATTTCGTCCGCAAACGCGCGGAGTTCGTTCATTGCGGGGATCACCTTTTCCGCAAAGAACACCGAGCAGACGGCGACGTCAGAACACGTCTTTGCCTCGGCGAGCAGTTTTTCGATCTCGTTCGCCTTATCGTACATGGATTCGTTGGCGGCGGAAAGTTTTTCGATGAGTTCGCATTCCGAGCGCACGGAAATAGTTCCGAAAACGGCGCGCTTTTCGCGCACGCACGCGCACAGATCGGTTATATAGGCGGCGACGGCGGGATAGATGTCCTTTTTCGCCATGTCCAGCATGGTGAGGCATTCGATATTGACGACCTTGCAGTAATTTTCCTGCATGATCTCCTGTCTGGATGCCGCTTCCCGCTCGGTAAACACGCCCATGCGGCGGAAGAGTTCGATATTTTTCGGCGCGGTGAAGTACGGCAGCGCTTCGGCGGTATTTTTAAGGTTTAAAAGCCCGCGCTTTTCCGCCTCGGCAGTCCATTCCTTGCAATAGTTGTTGCCGTTGAAAATGATGCGCTTGTGCTTTTTGATGGTATCCACGACCAGACGGTGCAGCGCCGCGTTGAAGTCGGGGGCGTTTTCGAGTATATCGGCAAATTCGCGCAGGGTATCCGCCACGATGGTGTTGATCATGATGTTCGGGCCCGCGATCGAAAACGTCGAGCCGAGCATACGGAATTCAAACTTGTTTCCCGTAAAGGCGAAAGGCGACGTGCGGTTGCGGTCGGTCGTATCCTTGGGAAGTTCGGGCAGCGTGTCCACGCCCAGTTTCATGATCTTTTTGCCGCGCCCCGCGGGTTTTTTATCCGCTTCCAGCGCTTCGACGATCTCTTCGAGTTCTTCGCCGATGAACACCGAAACGATGGCGGGAGGCGCCTCGTAGCCGCCCAGACGGTGGTCGTTGCCCGCGCTGGCGACGGAAAGGCGCAAAAGATCCTGATATTCGTCCACCGCCTTGATGACCGCCATGAAAAAGAGCATGAACTGCCCGTTTTCGGCGGGGGTGGAACCGGGATCGAGCAGGTTGACGCCCGTATCCGTCGTCATGGACCAGTTGTTATGTTTGCCGCTGCCGTTGATGCCCGCGAAGGGTTTTTCGTGCAGCAGGCAGTACAGATTGTGTTTGTGCGCCACCCTCTTCATGATGTGCATCATCATCTGGTTCTGGTCGCTCGCGACGTTCGTTGTGGTGAAAATGGGCGCAAGTTCGTGCTGGGCGGGCGCCGCCTCGTTATGCTTGGTCTTAGCGAGAATGCCTAACTTCCAGAGTTCTTCGTCCAGATCGCGCATGAATTCGCTCACACGGATCTTGATGGCGCCGAAATAGTGGTCTTCCAACTCCTGCCCTTTGGGCGGGCGGGCGCCGAACAGCGTTCTGCCCGCAAAGCGCAGATCCTTTCGCGCATAGTACATGGAGCGGTCGATGAGAAAATATTCCTGCTCCGCGCCCACGGTGGGCAGCACCGCCTTTGCGGTGGTGTTGCCGAACAGGCGCAATATCCTGAGCGCCTGCTTGTTGAGCGCGTTCATGCTCTTTAAAAGGGGCGTTTTTTTATCCAGGACCTCGCCGCTGTACGAACAGAAAGCGGTGGGAATGAACAGCGTACCGTCCTTGACAAAGGCAAAAGAGGTGGGATCCCACGCGGTATATCCGCGCGCCTCGAAGGTCGCGCGCATGCCCCCGCTGGGAAAGGAAGAGGCGTCCGGCTCGCCGCGCACGAGTTCTTTTCCCGAAAAGTCCATGATGACTTTGCCGTCCTTAGTGGGCGTGATAAAACTGTCGTGCTTTTCGGCCGTGACGCCCGTCATCGGCTGGAACCAATGCGTATAATGCGTCGCGCCCTTTTCCACCGCCCAATCTTTCATGGCGTTGGCGACGATATTCGCAAGACTGTTGTCCAGAGGCCTGCCCTCTTCGATGGTCTTTCTTAAAGACCTGAAGATATCTTTGGGCAGTTTATCCTGCATCACCTGCCAGTTAAAGACGTTTGAAGCGAACATTTCGGGTATGTTCATAAAAGATTTTATCTCCTTGGATTCGTTCGGTCTGTATGATAGAAAAATTATAGGTTAAAAACGCAATTTTGTCAAATAAATCGGGGGTGCGCAGGGAATTCTTGCGCGCATAAATCGGCAAATATGTTGACAAATGAAAGCATTTGTCATATAATTATCTTATAAAGCGCATGAAATATTCGCGCTCTTTGTAAAAACAAACATTTAGGAGGATATCGAAAAATGGCAAAAAGCGGAAAAGGCTATCTGAATGCGGGGCTCCCCTGGATCGTGAATCTGATCCTGGCGATCATTCCCTTTACAAGTTGGTTGCTCGGCGGTGTCACCCGTATCATCAGAGGACATCTCGTCGCGGGTATTTTACAACTCATCCCGCCCATTACGCTGGTATTCTGGATCCTTGATATCGTCGGCGTGGCGACCACCAACGATCTGAAATTTTACGCATAACAAAAACGAAAACGGCTGCGCCCTCGGCGCAGCCGTTTTTATTTGTCTTTGCCTTCGTCGCTTATGATCTCCCCTTTTTTCGGGCGCATGAGCCTGCCGCCCTTCAAATCCATGGTAAGGCTGGCTTTATCTTCGAACATGATGCCCCGCTGCAACTTTTCGTAGCCGTATTTGCTGCGGATCTTTTCCACTGCCTGCTCCGCGCGGGCTTTTTTTTCGTAATCGCCCGAGAGAAAACCGAACGTGAGTTGTTCCACGCCCTTATCGAAGCCCGAAACGGTGACGCCCAGCCCGCGCACCGCCCGCCGCAAAGCGTAATGTTCGCAAAAAAGCGCGTACGCTTCCTGCGCGATCTCGCCGCAAAGCGCGGTCGGACGCACTTTTTTCTGATAGGAATAGTCGTTCAGATCCCTGTCGCGCACCCATAAATGCACGGTATTCGCCTTGCCGAGGCCCGCGTCTTTGAGCCGAGAGGCGACGCTTTCGCTCAGAATATACAGCACCCGCTTGACGTCGGACAGATTGAGGATATCTTCGCGCCAGGTGGTGGAATTGCCGATGGATTTGAGTTCCTGCGCCTCTTCGATATGTCGCACGGGCGAATCGTCCTCGCCGCGCGCGTAAGTTGAAAGCGTCTGTCCCCACTTGCCGAGATAAGATTGCAGAAAGGCGGGTTCCGCTGCCGCCAGAGCGCCGATCGTGCGGACGCCGATCTTTTCCAGCCGCGCCGCCATCGACTTTCCCACGAACAAGAGGTCTGTGACGGGAAGCCCGTAGATCTTATCCCGAAAATTCGAACGGTCTACGACGGAAACCGCGTCGGGCTTTTTCAGATCGCTGGCGAGTTTCGCAAATACTTTGTTGAAACTCACCCCCACCGAAACGCTTAAACCCAGTTCTTCGCGCACGGCCCTGCGGATCTGTTCCGCGATCTCGTATCCGCTGCCGAACACGCCGCTTTTCGTCACGTCCAGCCAGCATTCGTCGATACCGAAAGGCTCGATGTGATCGGTAAAACGCCCGTAAATATCGCGGACTTCTTTCGAAAGTTTGGTATATACGGAAAAACGCGCGGGACGGATGACGAGATGAGGGCATTTTCTCTTTGCCTCCCAGATGACGTCTCCCGTGCGCACGCCGTATTTTTTCGCCTCTTCGCTCTTGGCGAGCACGATGCCGTGGCGCGCCTTTTCGTCGCCGCACACGGCGAGCGGCTTATTCTTAAATTCGGGAAAGAGGATACATTCCGCCGATGCGTAAAAATTATTCAGATCGGAATGAAGGATCACTCGGTCGGGCATATTTATCTCCGCGCGCTCAAAAGTTGTACGGCGCGGTTGAGTTCGGCGCCGTCCGCGCCGCAGGGAATGCACAGTTCGCCCGACGCAAGCCCGATAAAGAGTTTCGCCGTCGCCGCGACGACGGCTCCCTTACCCTCGGCGCTTTCGCCTACCGGGCGCGTTTCGCGCACGGCGCGCGCGCAGACGATATCGCGGTAGCAGACCTCCGCCACTTCTTCGCGCGCATATCGCCTGATGACCGAAAACAAGTACGAGTACAGAAAAATGCGGTCTGAGCCGAAATACAGGTGCGTGACGCAGTAATTGGAACTGACGGCGCTCCCCTTTTTCCTGTCGGTGCCGACAAGACAGGGGATCTTGGAAATTTCGCCGTATTCGAAAGAGGACAAGACCACCTGCTCGAGTTCGGAAACGAAAGAGGCGATGCCCGTCCGTTCGACCGCGCGGCGCTTGATGTCCAGTCCCTCGAGTACGTCGCCCAGCAATTTGCAGTATTTTTCCGATTCGCCCCTCTTTATGTATTTTTCAGCAAGGCGCGCGTTTTTGCCGTCGGGCGCCGTATCGCTATGTTTCTTCATGATCATTTTCTCCTTTTATTTTTTATCTGCAACGGGCCGCCGTAAAATATCCCCCGCGCGTAGCAGATAAGGACAGCCTATACGTAGCGTCTGCTGCACGAGTTTCGCGTCTTCTACGGGATTTCCCTCCGCGTCGCACAGTGAATCCACGACAAATTTTTGATTACACGTATCCGTCGGCGACAGAATTTCCAGCGTTTCGCCGACGCGGAAACGGTTGCGCATTTCCACGAGCGCAGAACATTCGCCGCCCTCTTTGACTTCCGCGACGAAATCGCACGTCCCCTTTGTCTGTGAATCGGCGTAATTGACGGTCTTTTCGTTTTCGCCCAGCGCGTAGGCTGTCGTAAAATCGCGGTGCGCGCATTTTTTCAGTTCCCCGAAGATATCCGCATCGGAAAAAGCGGACGGCTTGCCCGCCAACCTGTCGAAGGCGCGGCGGTAAGCGTTCACCACGGTTGCGAGATAGTACGCGCTCTTCATGCGCCCCTCTATTTTAAAGGAATCGACGCCCGCCTCGGAAAGTTCTTTGAGATGTCCGATGAGATTGAGGTCTTTGCTGTTAAAGATATAGGTGCCGCGCGCGTCCTCTTCCACGGGACAAGACGCGCCTTCCGCCCGCACCTCGTATTTCCAGCGGCATGCCTGCACGCATTCGCCGCGGTTGGAATCGCGCCCCGCGAGATAATTGCTCAAAAGGCACCGCCCGCTGTACGAGATGCACATGGCGCCGTGCACGAAGGCTTCCAACTGCAGTTCGGGGCAGAAATCGCGTATCTCCGATATCTCCGCGACGGACAGTTCGCGCGCGAGCACGACGCGCTCCGCGCCCTCTCCGTACCAGAATTTCGCCGCGTATTTATTGGTGGTGTTCGCCTGCGTGGAAAGGTGCAGTTTGAGCGCGGGCGCGGCGGCTCTTGCGGCGGCGAACACGCCCGCGTCGGTCACGAGCGCCGCGTCTGCGCCGATTTCGCTTAAAAAACGAAAATAATCGGAAAGCGCCGAAAAGTCCGCGTTGCGCGCGAAAATATTGGCGGTCACGTAAACTTTTTTGCCCGCCGCGTGCGCAGTTTCCACCGCCCGTTTCATTTCGTCGGCGGTGAAATTATCCGCAAAGGAGCGGAGCGAAAAATCCTTTCCGCCTAAGTAAACCGCGTCTGCGCCGAAATACAGCGCCGTTTTCAGTTTTTCGAAATTGCCAGCAGGCGCGAGCAGTTCGCTAAAACGTTTCTCTTTCATCCTATTATAACCTGACCGAAACCGCCACGCCCTCGCCGAGGGGAAGAACGCTGGTGATAAAATCGGGATCTTCCAGCACGGCGCGAAGATACGCGCGGATCTTTTCCACGAGCGGGCGGCGCTTTGCGGGCATCGGCTCGCGCCCGTCCACCCAGCCGTACAGCAGCACGTCGTCCGCGAACAGCACTCCGCCCGACCGCAGCAATGCTTTAAGACAAGGAAAATAGTTCAGATACTGCGCCTTGGGACCGTCCAAAAAAATCAGATCGTACGCGCCGTTCAGATGCGGGAGCACTTCGCCCGCGTCCCCGAAGATCAGATCTGCGCGGATCGAAAGCCCCAGATCGGCGAAATTTTTTTTCGCAGTGAAAAACCGCTCCTCTACGCACTCGATGCTCGTAAGCCGCGCGTCTTTTGCCGCAAAAAGCATCGCCGCGCCCGACAGCCCCTCACCCGTGCCGATCTCCAAAATGCGGGAGGGACGGAGCGTTTGGATCGTATAGAGAAGATAGTTGAGCGTTTCGTCGGGGGTGGAAGGATCGCGCCCGCTCTTTGCTTTTTCCCGAAGGCAGGCAAGGCGTGCGTCTATCCGAAGTTGACCGAACGATAAAAGATTTTGCATAACTTCCTGAAATGTTTAAAATCGCGGCTGCGCCGCGATTTTTTCCGTCAGATACGGATGATATTTACCATGACGACGGGATTTTGTTTTGTCTTTTTGTAAATGAAATTTTTGACGGATTTCTGTACCGCCGCCTTGTATTCGGTATTGTCGCGGTCGCCCCTGACGTTAACCTGCGAGGCGCAGCCGACGACGATCTGACGGATATCCGACGCATAATCGGCATTTTCGGGCATGACGAAACCGCGGTTGATGACTTCGGGTTCGCTCAGAAGTTCGCCGCTGCGCTCGGAAACGCAGGCGGTGATGACGAAGATGCCGTCTTCGGACAGGCTCTTTCTGTCCTTCATCACTTCGCTGTTTTCCCTGTCTTCCAGGCTTCCGCCGTCCACGAGACGCGAGCCGGAAGAAACGCTTTCGCCGAACTGCATGGTTTCCCGCGTCAGTTCGACGCAGTTGCCGATCCCGCAGATGAGCATATTGTTTTCGCCCATGCCCAGATCCGCCGCCAGTTGCACGTGGCGTTTGAGATGGCGGTATTCCCCGTGCACGGGAATAAAGAATTTGGGCTTTAACAGAGAGTGCATGATCTTCAGTTCTTCCTGGCAGGCATGTCCCGAAACGTGGATCTTTTCCAGCGATTCGTAGACGACGTTCGCGCCCTTGCGATAAAGATTGTTGATGACTTTATACACCATCTTTTCGTTGCCCGGAATGGGCGAGGCGGAGATAATGATGGTGTCGTTGGAGCCGATGGTCACTTTATTGAAATCGCCCGACGCCATGCGCGTGAGCGCGCTCATCGGTTCGCCCTGGCTGCCCGTGGAAACGATGACGATCTCCCTGTCGAAATAGTTTTTGATCTTTTCCACGTCGATGAGCACGCCCTCGGGAATGTTCAGTTCTCCGATCTTGCCCGCGGCGTCCACCACGTTGAGCATGCTGCGGCCCGACAGCGCGACTTTTCTGCGGTACTTTGCCGCAAGGTCGATGATCTGCTGCAAACGGTGCACGTTGGAGGCGAAGGTCGCCACGATGATGCGGCGGTTGACGTGTTCCGCGAACAGATGGTCGAGCGTGGTGCCTACCACCGTTTCGCTCATCGTGTATCCCTGCCGCTCCACGTTCGTGGATTCGCACAGCAAAAGGTTGACGCCTTCCCTTCCGATCTCGGAAATGCGGGGAAGGTCTATCTGGTCGCCCGCGACGGGCGTCAGGTCTATCTTGAAGTCGCCGCTGTGGAAGATGCGTCCCTGCGGCGTGTCGATGCACAGCGCCACCGCGCCCGCGATCGAATGGTTCACATTGATGAATTCCACGCCGAAACAGCCGAGTTTGATCTTATCCTTGGGCTTGACGCAGCGCATATCCACCTTGTTGAGGCGGTGTTCGCGCAGTTTGTTGTCCGCGAGCGCGAGCGTCAGTTTGGTTCCGAACACGGGCGCGCTGACCTCTTTTAAGAGGTAGGGAAGCCCGCCCACGTGGTCCTCGTGCCCGTGCGTGATGAGAATGCCGCGCACCTTTTTGCGGTTGGCGACAAGATAACTGATGTCGGGAATGACCAGATCGATGCCGGGAAGTTCCTCGTCGGGAAAGGTAAGCCCCGCGTCGATGACGATGATGTCGTTGCCGTATTCGATGGCGGTCATGTTTTTGCCGATCTCGCCGACGCCGCCTAAAAACATGATCTTGACGGGATTGCCGAAGCGTTTCGACTTGCCGCCGCCCTTCCTTGCGCCCTTTTTCTCGCCCTGCACGTTTTGCGGTTCCGCCGCGGGCGCGTTCTGCGGTTTTCCCGACGCGGGTTCGTTTCTGCGGCGGTGCTGTACAGGGGCGTTCGCATTGCCGCCGTTGTTCCTGTTTCCGCCGTTGCCTCCCGTATTTTCCCTGCGCGCGTCATTGTCTTTGGGGCGCGCGGCGCGCGGATGAACGGGACGCTTGTCCCCCGTTTCCGCAAGACGCTCCTGCGGCTGTCTGTTCGGATTCGGCGCGGCGCCGCCCTGCGGTTTTCCCGCCGCGGCGCCGTTATTGCCTAAAAACAAGCCGAAATTCGGCTTGGCGGCGCGCTTCTTTTTTTCCTGCGGTTGGTTCGTTTGATCTTGTTCTTTCATGAAACTCCTTAGCAAAAGCCGTTTTTTAAAACGCAACAAAACAAAAGGCTGAACGAAAAAATCAGCCTCGTATACACGAAATCTTCTTCTGTCTGAAAACGCGGCGCGCAGCATAAGCGGCGGCACGGCTTTTGCGGGTACCCTGTACCCCTAAATTATTATTTCCAAACCCGCGTAAAGCGGGTAAAAATCTTATTGAATACTCAAAGTCCGCCGCGCAAAAAACGCGCGGCGGGCGTAATTATTTGATCATGCTGTTTGCGATCTTCTGCGCGACCTGCCCCACAAGCGCTTTGGAAAGCGCGTCGGGATTTTCTTCGCTCGCCTTGATACTGCGGCGCACCACGCGCAGAGGCTGCACGACTTTTTCCGTCTTGTTGTCTTTGGAAGAAACGGCGGGGCGCAGAACGCGCGCTTTCTTCACGCGGACGTTCGGGCTGTCCTTTTTGACTTCTTCGAGTTTGCTTTCCGTCGGTTCTTTCGCCGCCGCAACGGGCTGCGAAACGATTGCGACCGCCTCGGGGATCTTGATATTAGAAATGGCCTCCAAAATGGCCTGCGTATCCACGTTGTCCGTCTTTTCGGGCTGCGCCGCGACGGGTTCGAGTTCAACGAAATAGGAAAGGTTGAAACTCATCAGTTCCTTTTTCAATGCGCCGATATTGACGATCGTAGTTTCCGAAGGCAGTTCGCCCGCGGGGATCTCCGCGAATATTTCCAGAAGTTCGCCCATGGTGTCGTTGTCGAACTGCGCCAGATCTACGTCGTTGAGGAGCGCTTTTTTGGTACGAACCACTTTTCCGACCAACTCGTCGCCGCAGACGGCGGGGCTTCTTTCCAACTCCGCGCACGCCTCTTTGAACTCGGCGAACGCCTCGTCGCTGAGGGTTTTAGGCAAAGAATGCGTCTTGATCGTGTCTTCGATGACGACGAGCGCGCCGTATCCGCCGAGCGCCACGTTGCGAAGGCGCGCGCCCAGATCCGCGAGCATTCCCTCGCCGCGCAGCGTGTTGCCGCCCGCGATGTGGCGGTTCGCCTTTTTGCGTATCTCGTCGGATAAGATCAGAATATCGGGAATCGTGTCGTAAGAGAGCGTGCGGAGATACTCCTCCACCATCGTATCCAGTTTGCGGAACTCGGGCATCTGCTTGACGCTCATGATACCGCTCAAAGCATACTGCATCTCTTCGAGGCGCTGCTCGATGGCGCTCAGTTGCATTTTGGGCGAGATCGCGTTTTCGGCGTAGGACGTCATCAAAGCCGCCACGCGTTCCGCCAGAACGTCGTAATCGATCTTTGTTTCGGTGAGTTTTTCGCTCACCTTTTCCACGATGCAATCGTAATCGACCGTTTGCAGCGCGTTGAGTTTTTCATCGAGCGTATTGAGAACCTGCAAGGGTTTGAGTCCCTCTTCGAGCGTGTTCGCATCGATGGTTTTGATGGATTCTATCTTTTCCGCCAGATCGTCGTAGATGGAGATATCCTGCTTGTAGGAATATTTCATTTCCTGCAAAATATCGTCGCGCATCTTTTCGATGTCCATGGAAAGTCCCGTGTAGAGCCCTTCGATGGCAAGGGCGTTGTCGCCTTTTCTGAAACTCGTGACCGCGTTGTCGTTTTTGGTGGGCGCGAGCGTGGCAAGTTCCTGTTCGCGCAGCGCGAGAGCCGCCTGCATTTTGAGTGCCTCTTCCTTGGCTTTGAGCGCCTCGTCGCGGGCGCGGATGGCTTCCTGTTTTTCTTTCTGTTCGCGGGAAAGTTTTTCTTCGTGCGCGGCGCGCTCTGCGCGAAGGCGCATGAGTTCCCTTTCCTTTTCGGCAAGTTCCGCTTCCTTTTTCGACAGAAGTTCGGATTTATCCTTTTCGGTGCGCGCGGCCTCGCGCGCTTTCAATTCTTCGATCTCCTTTTCTTTGACGGAAAGTTCCTTCTCTTTGGCGGCGACCGCTTCGTTCTTTTCCCGTTCGATGGCGGAAAGCAGCATTTCCCGCTGTTTTTCCAGTTCGGAAACGAGTTTTACGACCGACGAACGCTTATACCCCCCGATCTCGTCGGAATCGGCGTCCTTGTCGCCGTTCGCGCGCTTGATGCGCGAGATCTCATCCATTGTGGACAGAACGTCTTTCATTTTCGCTAAATATTTTTCCGTGGCTTTCAATTTCTCATAAGAAGTCAAGGTATTCCCGCTATTCGGATTGTTGTCAGAAAACGCCATTTTAAACCCCGCGATCGATTATTTTTTCTCCGAGAGAAAGAATATAAACTATTCCGATATCTATTTTACACTATTTTTCAAAAAAAGTAAATACTTTGCCGATTTATTTTTGACAACTTACCCGAATTTTTATACCCTTTCCGCGCAAGCAGAATTTTTTTACCCGCAAAGCGCCGATTGTCGGCCGATTTACTTGTCAAAAAATACAGTTTATTGTATAATAATTCACGATATACCCTGTTAAACAAATCTTGAAGGAGATTTTAAGATATGAGAGTTTACAATTTTTCGGCAGGCCCTTCCATGCTTCCCGCGGAGGTTCTGGAAGAGGCGCAAAGAGAGCTTCTGGATTTTGCGGGCACAGGCATGAGCGTGACCGAGATCAGCCACAGGGATAAGGCGTACTCCGCCGTCGTGGAAGAGGCGGAACGCAATTTAAGAGATCTTTTGAATATTCCCGAAGATTATTGCGTCATCTTCGTACAGGGCGGCGCGAGCCAGCAGTTCGCGGCGGTGCCCCTTAATCTGATGCACAAAGGCAAAGCCGACTACCTCGTGACGGGCAACTTCGCGAAAAAGGCGTGGCAGGAAGGCAAGATCTACGGCGCGGCGCGCGTCGCGGCCTCTTCCGAAGATAAAGTTTACACATATATCCCCGATCTCGACAAAGTGGAATTCGACGACGACGCGGACTACGTGCACTTTACCTCCAACAACACCATTTTCGGCACGCGCTTTACGAAATTTCCCGAAACCAAGGCGCCCCTCGCCTGCGATATGAGTTCCGACATCCTTTCCCGCGAGATCGACGTTTCCAAATTCGGCGTTATCTATGCGGGCGCGCAGAAAAACCTCGCCCCCGCAGGCGTGACCATCGTCATCGCGCGCAAGGACCTCATCGAAAATCCCCGTCCCGAATGCCCCACCATGCTCAAGTGGAAGACGCAGGCGGAAAACGGCAGTCTGTACAACACCCCTCCCTGCTTCTCCATCTACATGGCGAACCTCGTTCTGCGCCATCTCAAAAAACTGGGCGGCGTGAAAGAGATCAACAAGATCAACGAGTATAAAGCGGGACTCCTGTACGACTTTATCGACAACTCCTCTTTCTACTCCAACGGCGTCGTGAAAAAAGACCGCTCCATCATGAACGTTCCCTTCGTCACTCCCTCCAAAGACACGGACGAAAAGTTCGTCAAAGAGGCGAAAGCCGCGGGGCTCGTTTCCCTGAAAGGCCACAGGCTGGTGGGCGGCATGCGCGCCTCCATCTATAACGCCATGCCCGTCGAGGGCGTGAAAGCGCTTATCGAGTTCATGAAAAAGTTCGAAAACGAGAACAAATAGGGAGAAAGATCATGGCAAATATTTTAAAACTCAACGAGATCAGCGAAGTCGCGGACAAATTTCTGCCCGCAGGCTACGTATTCGGAAAGGACGTAAAAAATCCCGACGGCATCATGCTGCGCAGTTTCAATATGCACGAATACCCTTTAAACGACGAACTTCTGGCGGTGGCACGCGCGGGCGCGGGCACCAACAATATTCCCATCGACAAGTGCACGGAAAAGGGAATCGTCGTTTTCAATACCCCCGGCGCGAACGCGAACGCGGTGAAAGAACTGGTGTTATGCGAACTTTTCCTCGGCGGGCGCAAGATCACGGACGCCATCGACTGGGTGAAAACGTTAAAGGGCGCGGAAGGCCTTTCCAAAATTGTCGAAAAGGGCAAATCGAGTTTTGTGGGACATGAGATCTCCGGCAAGACTCTGGGCGTGATCGGACTCGGCGCCATCGGCGTGAACGTGGCGAACGCGGCTGTCGGACTCGGCATGAACGTGCTCGGCTACGACCCCTATCTCTCCATCGACGGGGCTTTGCACCTCGACACGCAGGTCAAGACTTCCGACCTCGATACGCTTTTGAAAACGGCGGACTTTATCACCGTGCACGTCCCCTTCACCCCCTCGACCGCCAATATGTTCAACGCCGATACCTTTGCGAAAATGAAGGACGGCGCGGTGCTCATCAACAATTCGCGCGGCGAACTCGTAGACAACGCGGCAGTCGTCGCGGCAGTCGAGAGCGGAAAACTCGAACGCTATATCACGGACTTTCCCGCCGACCAACTGATCGGCGTCAAAAATATTATATGCGTACCCCATCTCGGCGCGTCCACGCCCGAAGCGGAGGACAACTGCGCGATGATGGCGGCGAAAGAACTCGCGGAATACATCGAAAACGGAAATATCGTCCACAGCGTCAACTATCCCGACGTTTTCTCGCCCCGTTCTTCGGTGAGCCGTATGACCGTCATGCACGACAACGTAAAGGAAGTTATTTCCAAGATCACTTCCATCATTTCTGCTGCGGGCATCAATATCGCCAACCTTCTGGATAAATCCAAAGGCGACAAGGCGTATCTCATCGTCGACCTCGACGAAAAGCCTTCCGATAAAGTGATCGCCGACATCGGCGCGCTCGAATTCGTGACAAGATTGAGAGTTTTATAAAAGAAAAACGAACGCCCCGCGCCGACAGACGCGGGGCTGTTTTTTACGCATAATTTCAAAACGTTTTGTCCATACTGTTGAAAAACCCAAAGGGAGTGTTTTAGTATGTCAAAAAAGAAAAAAAACAAAATAAAAACTCTGACGGATCAACAGTACAACGATTACTTGATGGCATTGAAGGACGAACGCCCCGTAATGGTGGCCGATAAAGACGGAAATCTGCACCCGCAGCATTAAAAAGAGCGGAACGCAAAAGCGTTCCGCTCTTTTTTATTCGCCTCTCGCAAACTGCGAATTATACAAATGATAGTAAAATCCTTTTTTCGCGAGCAGTTCCGCGTGCGTCCCCTGCTCGATGACGGAGCCGTGGTCCATCACCAGAATGGTATCTGCATCCAGTATGGTCGATAGGCGGTGCGCCACGATAAAACTGGTTTTGCCCTTCATGATCTTCTGAAACGCTTTCTGGATACGCATTTCCGTCATGGTGTCGATATTGCTCGTCGCTTCGTCCAATATGAGCATGGGCGGATTGACGAGCATGATGCGCGCAATGCACAACAACTGCTTTTCGCCCTGCGATACGTTCACGTTGTCGCTCAGCCGCGTATCGTACCCCTCTTCCAGATTGCGTATAAAAAAGTCGCAGTACGCCGCTTTCGCCGCTTGTTCGATCTGTTCGCGCGTCGCGTTTTCCGCGCCGTAGGAAATATTGTAAGCCACCGTTTCGCCGCTCAAAAAACTCTCCTGCAGCACCATGCCGAACAGTTTGCGGTATTCGTCCAGCGGAATGTCCTTCGCGTTGACGCCGTCCACGTAGATATTGCCCGCGTTCAGATCGTAAAAGCGCATCAAAAGATTGATGAGCGTCGTCTTGCCGCACCCCGTGGGTCCGACGACGGCGATCTTGCTGCCCGCCTTCACGTCGAGATTGAGGTTTTCGATCAGTTTTTGTTCGGGCGAATAGGAAAAACCGACGTTTTCGAGCCGGATATCGCCGCGGCAGACGGGAAGCGCGGCTTCGCCCGCCAGATCTTCGCCGGGTTCGTCGATGACTTCGAACACGCGCCCCGCGGACGCGAACGCGTTTTGCAACTGCGTGACGACGTTGGAAATTTCATTGAACGGTTTCGTATATTGGTTGGCGTAACTAATGAACGCCGAGAGCATGCCCACGGAAAACGCGGGAAGGGTGAACGCGCCTAAAACGAGCGAATCGCCGACGGTGAGAATGCAGAAGATCGCACCCAGAACGCCCACCACCGCGCTGATGACGGCATTGACAAAACGGGTGCTGGGGTTGACGAGCGCGGAAAAGGACTGCGCTTTCCAGCCCACGTCGTACAGCCGCTGGTCGATCTCTTCGAATTTTTGCACGGAGTATTTTTCTTCGTTGAAGAGGATGACCGTCTTCTGTCCGCCCAAGAGTTCCTTGGTGTGCGCGGTCAGTTCGCCCTGCACCGCCACCTGCCGTTTGTAACTCTTAAAGGTATTTTTAGCGATGAACGCCGCCACGAACATGGAAACGGGCGTTAACACGACCACTACGATCGCGATGATATAATTGATGACGAACATGACGGCGAGCGTCGCCAGAATGGTCATTACGCCCGTAAAGAGTTGCGCCACGCCCTGCAACAGGCCGTCGGAAATGACGTCCACGTCGTTGACGACGCGGCTCATCACGTCGCCCTGGGCGTGCGTATCCACGTATTTGACGCGCGCGGAAGTGATGCTGTAAAAAGCCTCGCGCCTGAGATCGCGCACAAGTTTATAACACAGCGAATTGACGCAGTTATTCAGAAATTTTTGCGAGAGCGAGGAAAAGACGACGCTGACGATAAATCCCGTCGTCATTTTCGCGACTTCCGCGAAATCCACCGCGCCCTTGCCGATCATCGCGTCGATCGCCCAGCCGTAGAGCACGGGACCGATGAGCACGCAGGCGACGTATAAAATACTGAATACGAACGCGCCCGCCACATAACCGCGATACGGCTTGACGTAGGTCAGAAGCCTGCGGGTGATCCCGCTCTTGACGCCTTTCAAACGTTTATTTTTCATGCTTCCGCCCTCGCCTGCGAATCGCAGATCTCGCGGTACACGCCGCAATTTTCGTATAATTCTTCGTGCTTTCCCCTGCCCGCAATGCGGCCGTCCTCCAAAACGAGAATTTCGTCCGCGCCGCGTATGGACGAGGCGCGCTGGGAAATGATGACCGTCGTCGTGCCTTCCAGCGCGGCGAGATTGGCGCGCACTTTGGCGTCGGTGGCAAAATCCAATGCCGAACACGAATCGTCCAAAACCAGCACGGGCGGTTTGCCCGCGACCGCGCGCGCGATGGTCAATCGCTGTTTCTGTCCGCCTGAAAAATTGCGTCCCGATTCCGCCACGGGCTGATCCAGCCCGCCCTTTTCCATGACGAAATCATAGGCGCAGGCGATCTTCAAGGCTTCCGCAAAATCCTCGTCGCTCGCCTTGTCGTTGCCCCAGAACAGGTTGGAGCGCACGGTGCCCGAAAACAGATTGCCGTTTTGCGGCACCACGCCGAAGATAAAACGCAGGCTTTCCTGCGAATAGTCCTTCACGTCGTGCCCGAACACTTTCACGCTGCCCAACGAGCAGTCGTACAGGCGCGGAAAGAGGTTCACGAGCGTGGTCTTGCCGCTGCCCGTGCCGCCGATGATCCCCAAAGTCTTTCCCTTTTCCAGAGAAAAAGAAACATCGGTGAGCGCGTATTTATCCGTGCCCGCATAGGAAAAACTGACGTTTTCGAATTGGATCGCGGGCGCGGTGAAGTCGGGCTGCGCGTTCCCCCCGTCGCGGATACATGACTGCAGATCGAATACCTCGCTGACGCGGTTCATGGAAGCGTGCGCCTTGGTGAACAGCGAAACCATATTGGAAATGACGATCATCGCGTTGAGGATCTGCGCCATGTAACTGATGACGGCGATGATCTCGCCGCTGGTGAGCCTGCCGATATTGACTTTTACGCCGCTGACGAAGAGAATGGCGGCGATGCCTAAGTTTACGAGCGCAAACGTGAGCGGATTGAGATAGGCGGAAATACGGCCGATGCGCATGGAATTTTGCAGCATCGCCTCAGCCGCACCGTCGAACCGCGCGCGCTCTTTGTCGCGCTTGGAAAAGGCGCGCACCACGCGGGCGCCCTCTAAATTTTCGTTGGTGATCTGCGACATTCTGTCGAGTTTTCTTTGATTGGTCGCGTAAAACGGCACGCTCTTTTTCATGATGATAAAGAGGACCAGCCCCACGAGAACGGAAACGAGGGTGACCAGAAGCCCGATCTGCCAGTCCGTGATCATGCACAGCACGATGGCGCCCGCCGCGATAAAGGGAGCGCGTACGACGAGCCGCAGGATAATGGCGACCGCGCTCTGCATCTGGTTGACGTCGTTGACCACGCGCGTGACGAGCGAGGCGGAGCCGACTTTGTCGATCTCGCGATAAGACAGCGTATTGATATGCGAAAACAGGGCGTTGCGCACGTTGGTCCCGAACCCCTGCGACGCAATGGACGCGACGCGTTGGCAGAACACGGCGCACCCCAGCCCCAACGCGCCCATCGCCAGCATGACGCCGCCGTATTTGAGCACGTAAGGAATGTCGCCGTTGGCGACGCCCACGTCGATAATTTGTTTCATTACGAGCGGCACCATCAGTTCGAGCGCCGCCTCGATCCATTTCAGGAGCGGCCCGAAAATGCAGTGCCATTTATATTCTTTGAGATATTTGAAATACCGTCTCACCTGTCGTCATTCCTTTGATTATTCTCTCTTATTATAAAGAATTTTCGCGCGTTTAGCAAGCGAAAAAGGACGCCCTTTCGGGCGTCCTCTATTCGTTTTTATTATAACAGGATGCAGATGACTCCGCCGCGGCCCTCGTTGACGATGCGCGTCACCGTGCGGCGCATTTTGCGCTTCGCGTCCTCGGGCATGGCGACGACTTTGGCGTTTAAGCCTTCGCGCACCATGTCGCGGAAGGTCTTGCCGAAAAGGTCGGTCGACCACAGCGATTCGGGGTCGTTGTCATATTTATCCAGCATGCCCTTGACGAGTTCCTCGCTGCCCATCGCCGTTCCCAGAACGGGATTGACTTCGCTCTTCACTTCGATCTTCATGATATGATAACTCGCGGCGTTGCCTTTTAAACGGATGCCGCAGCCCCTGCCCTGGCGCACCATGTCGGGCGCGTCCAGAACGAGATCGCCCTCGGCGGGATTCACCACGCCGTAGCCCGTCTCTTCGGCAGCGGCAAGCGCGTTCTTGAATTTCTCGTAACAACTTTTCGCCTCTTTGAGCGATTTCACGTACCGCATGAGCGTGAAGTCATCGGAGATCTCTTCGCCGCACTCTTCGCTGAGCGTCGAATAGAATAACCCCTCTTTCGCACTCAATTCCACTTCCGCGCGGCCTTCGCCCAATTTTAAGGAAACGGAAAGCGGATTGTTGAGCGGAGCCTCCGCCTCGAACATAGAATCGAACAGCGAACAATCGCGCATTTTGCGCACTTTACAGCACGTTTCCTTGACTTTGGCAAGAATCTCCGAAATAATGCGGCTCTCCGCGGGCAGCGCCTGCATCCACAGAGGAATTTTGAAATCGACGGTGACGACGGGGAATTCGAACAGCACTTTTTCCAGAACGCCCATCAGTTCTTCGCCGTCCGCGCGCTCGCAGTTGAGGGCGAGAACGGGCACCGCGTACTTTTCTTCGAGCGCGGCGCGCAAGATCGTGCTCTGCTCGCTCTGCGGTTCGCGGCAGTTGAGGACGATGACGAAGGGCTTGCCGATGGCTTTCAGTTCGTTGACGGTGCGCTCTTCCGCAGCGATGTAGCCGCTGCGCTCGATGCCCGCCACGGAGCCGTCGCACGTGACCATGATCCCGATGGTGGAATGTTCGCGTATGACCTTCTGCGTGCCCGTTTCCGCCGCCTTGTCAAAGGGTACGGGAGTGTCGCTCCACGGGGTGGAAACAAGTCTGGGCTTTCCGTCTTCGGTGGCGCCCTGCGCCCCTTCGACCATAAAGCCGACGCAATCGATCAGACGGACGCGCACGTGCGCATTGTCCTTCACGTCGATGCCGACCGCCTCGCCGGGAACGAATTTCGGCTCTGTGGTCATCACCGTCTTGCCCTCCGCGGCCTGCGGAAGTTCGTCCGTCAGCACGGCGCGCTTATTCGCGTCCTTCACGTTCGGAACGATGAGCTGTTCGGCGAATTTTCGGATAAACGTGGATTTACCCGTACGCACGGGACCAACCACCCCCACATAGATATCGCCACCCGTGCGCCGCGCTATATCCTCGTAAATCTGATTATTGAACATAGAAAAAAGCCTCCATACACTCTTTCGATACAGTTTAGTATATGAAGGCATTTTTTTATTTAGTACGAAATTTTTTCAACTTTCCTTCTTCCCGTGCGAAAGTTTTCTGACGGAAGTGCGGTGTTCTTCGCCCGCCAAAAGCGCCACGATATTTTTGCGGTGCGCAAACCAGGTGAGAAAACAGTTGAACGCAAGAAGCATGAATACCGCGATCACATAGGGATTGTTCAGTTCCCCCGCGTAGCGGAAATAGAAGATGAGTCCCTGCGCCACGGTCAAAAGGCTGACGCCGAACAGCGAGCCCATCGAGCCCCATTCGCTTTTGAATATGTATAATAGCGTGAGTACGAGTATACCGAGCGCCGCGAAAAACATCCACCAATAATCGCAGGTAAGCGCAAACCAGAACATTCCGAGCGTGGAAGCGATGCCCTTCCCGCCCTTGAATTTCATGGTGACGGGGTAGATATGCCCGACGATCACGCACACGCCGCAGACGTAGCGGGCAAGATCGGAAACGAGAAAATCCGTGCCCGCGAATACCTTTCCACGAAAAACGAAATACCCGACGAGCACCATCGCGCCGCCCTTGAACATATCGAGAAAGAGAGTCGCCGCGCCGATCTTCAATCCGAACTGACGGCTCATATTCATCGTGCCCGGGTTGCCGCTGCCCATCTTGCGCACGTCCTTATGCTTGATCTTGGAGATCAGCAGCGCGAAATTGAAACACCCCACGAAGTAGGACGCAACCGCCAGCACCGCAAAGATCCACCATACGTCCCGAAACAAAATTTCATTCATAACTGATTCCTCAATATCCGCCTTCCGTTTCGCTGCGCTTGCGGCAGACGATGCGGATAGGAGTGCCCGAAAAGTCAAAAGAGCGGCGGAGAACGTTTTCCAGATATCTTTTATAAGAAAAATGCATCAGTTCCTCGTCGTTGACGAAGAGCACGAAAGTGGGCGGGCACACGGAAGGCTGCGAACAGTAATAGATTTTCAGCCGTCTGCCGCCCGTGGCGGGCGGTTCGTTGGTGCGCACCGCGTCGAGCATCAGATCGTTGAGCGTGCCCGTCGTGATGCGGCGGTTGGTGTTTTCGAACGCCTCGCGCGCGATCTTCAAAACTTTGTCGGCGCGTTGCCCCGTCTTCGCGGAAATGTAGACGGACTTAAAATAATCCATGAATTTGAGGTCGAAATGCAGTTTCTCTTCGAACTTATTGATGGTCTTGGAATCCTTTTCGATGACGTCCCACTTATTCATGACGATGACGGAGGGTTTGCCCTGTTCGTGCACGTAGCCGATGATCTTCACGTCCTGCTCGGTAAGCCCTTCGGCGCTGTCCACCACCAGAAGGCAGACGTCGGCGCGGCGCACCGCGTCGAAAGCGCGCATGACGCTGTAATATTCCACGTCGTCGCTCACGTTCTTCTTGCGGCGGATCCCCGCCGTGTCGATGAGCGTATATTTCTGCCCGTCGAGCGTGAATCTGGTATCGATCGCGTCGCGCGTCGTGCCCGCGATATCGGTGACGATGGAACGCTCGAACCCCAAAAGGCGGTTGACGAGGCTGCTCTTGCCCGCGTTGGGCTTGCCCACCACGGCGATCTTTAAACTTTCGGTATCCTCTTCTTCCCCATCCCCGAAATAGGTGAGCGCCTCGTCTAAAACGTCGCCGATCCCCTGCGAATGTTCGGCGGAAACCGCGAACGGCTCCCCGAGACCCAACGCGTAATATTCGGAAAGTTTATCGGGCGAATAGTTATCCACCTTGTTGATGACGAGAATGACGGGTTTTTTGCTGCGGCGCAGTTTTTCCGCCACGTCGTAATCGGACGCGGTCAATTCTTCCCGCCCGTCGAGCATCAGCAAAATGACCTCTGCGGTTTCGATGGCGGTATCCGCCTGCCGCAGGATCTCTTTCCACATGACGTCCTCGCTTTTCAGTTCGATGCCGCCCGTGTCCACCACGGTGAAGTTTCTGCCGCGCCAACTCGCGTCGGCGTACAGCCTGTCGCGCGTAACGCCGGGACGGTTTTCGGTAATGGAAATTTTCCGTCCCGCGATTTTATTGAAAAGCGTGCTCTTGCCGACGTTCGGACGTCCGACGATCGCGATCAAAGGATTTGCCATGTTCTCTCCGTACTGTTTGAATTCCTATTCATTGTACCAATTTTGCGGCGGTTTGTAAAGAAAAAAGGCGGCAATGCAGCCGCCTTTTCCGTTTTATAAGGTTATTTTCCGATATTGATGTTCAGCATACCGAATACGCAGCCGAGCACATAAATCACCAGTGCAATCCAGAATACGATTTTCCAACCTTTATTCAATCCTCTGCTGAACTGATACGCGGGGAACGCGATCGCGATGAGCAAGGCGATCTTCGCCACCAGGTTGAGGATATCTCCCACGATGGAACCGTTAAACAATCCGCCGAACGTAAATGTGAACGCCGCGATGATCAGCGCGACAAACGCGCAAAGTTTCACCAAGTCCCTCTTCGCCTGTCCTTCCGTTCTTTGTTTTCTAGACATAACAAACTCCTTTTTAGTTTTAATTCTGTATTATTTTACCACGATTTATACAGCCGCGCAAGCAAATCGACGGAAATAATTTTTATTTGTCGCAGATATACACGGCGTTTTCGCCGTCGGTTTCCCGATACCGCACGAGGATGCCCTCGCGGCGGGAGGAAGGGACGCTTTTGCCCGTAAAATCCGCCTTGAAGGGAAGTTCGCGGTGCCCGCGGTCGATGAGCGCCAGAAATTTGATGCTGCGCGGCCGCCCCAATTCCAACAGCGCGGAAATAGCGGCGCGCACCGTGCGTCCCGTGTAGATCACGTCGTCGCACAGCAGCACGTTTTTGTCGGTCACGTCGAAATCGATGACGCTGTCCAGAACGCGCGCTTCGTCGGGCAGCGTTTCCAGATCGTCGCGATACAGCGTAATGTCGAACTCGCCCAAAGGAACTTTTTTGCCCTCTATCTTAAATATTTCTTCCGCGACGCGTCGCGCCGTGGGGACGCCGCGAGTGCGGATACCGACGAGCGCGAGATTTTCCGCGCCGCCCTCCGATTCCAGAACTTCGAACGCGAGACGGCGGAAGGTATTCTCCATGTCCGCGCCGTCCATCAGTTTTCCCTTGATCACCATGGTTTTCTCTCCGTATATCCGCCCTTTTTCAGCGTTTCCAATACTTTTTCGAACGCTTCGGGAAGGGGCGCTTCGAAAGTCATGCGCTCGCCCGTGGCGGGATGATCGAGCGAGAGCCGCGCCGCGTGCAGCAACTGCCCCGCAAGATTGAATTTCTGTTTTTTGACGCCGTACACGGGATCGCCCGCGACGGGATGCCCGATATACTGCGCATGCACGCGTATCTGGTGCGTCCGCCCTGTTTCCAATTTGAACAGTACGAGCGTAAAGCCTCTGTCAAACCGCGCGAGCACCTCGTAATGCGTCACGGCGCGCCGCCCCTTGTCTTCGCTCACGACCGCCATTTTCACGCGGTCGGTCGGGTGCCTGCCGATGTACGTCGAGATCGTGCCTTCGTCGTCCTTGAATATCCCCTCGCAAAGGGCGAGATATTCGCGCGCGCAGGTCTTTTCGGCGATCTGCGCGGACAGCGACAGATGCGCGCGGTCGTTTTTGGCGACAACGAGAAGCCCCGTCGTGTCCTTGTCGATGCGGTGCACGATGCCGGGACGCACGACGCCGTTGATGCCGCTCAACGAATCCAGCCGATACAAGAGCGCGTTGACGAGCGTGCCCGAAAGATTGCCACTGCCCGCGTGCACCGTGAGCCCCTGCTGCTTATTGACGACGGCGATGTCCGCGTCCTCGTAAACGATGTCGAGGGGAATATTTTCGGGCGTCAGATCGAGCGTCTGCAAAGCGGGGATCTCTACCTCGATCGTTTCCCCGACGGCGAGCGGGCGGGAGGCTTTGACGGGCCTGCCGTCCACGACGACGCGTCCCTCGTCGATGAGTTTTTTCGCCGAAGAACGGGTGATATCCATAAGCGCCGCCAGTCCTACGTCCGCACGTTCGGCGGCGGTTTGTACGAGAAAAGTTTTTTTATCCATCCTGCTCGGCAGAATCGGAAACGTCCTTTTTCAAAGAACCCGCGGCGTCGTCCAGATCCCTCTTCTCCTTATCCTTTTTCCCGAAACGGAAGATCGCGTCCTCGTCGATAAACAGCAGATCGAGAATGAGCATGACCGCGCCCGCGGTGATGGCGATATCCGCAACGTTGCAGTTGAAGTTGAGAAAAGAAATATTCCCGACGCTCAGCGCGATGAAATCGCGCACGCCTTCCAGAACGACGCGGTCGATAAAGTTGCCCAGCGCGCCGCAGAGAATGAGCGCCAGCGCCGTGCGCATAAAGCGGCGGCTCGGTTTGGTCTTTACGAGCAGTACCAAAAAGACGACCATGGCGACGGACGTGACCGCGATGAATACGGGGATCGCCCATTCCTTGTCGCCCAGCATGCCGAACGCCATGCCCGTATTCATAGTTTTATCCAGCGCCAGAAGGCCGGGTATGATCGTAAGTCCTTCCACGTTGAAGGCAAAGATGAGCGCTTTGCTCAACTGGTCGGCGAAAAGTACCGCAAAGATGATGATCGCGTAAGCCATATATACTCCGTTATTTATTCCTCGTCCATGAGTCCCAGTTCACGGCACAGTTTTTCTAAGTCCAGTTCCTGTTTGGGATTGAGAACGTCGTCGAGGTTGAAACCCGTATCGCTCTCCTCGGCTACGTATCGCTCGATCCGCTTTTTGGGATCGAACGGCATCTCCTCCGCGGAGGGCGGATCGTCGCTGAAAAAGGCGGTGCTTTCCCTCCCTAAAAGGGCGGCGAGATGGTCTGCGAACGCCGCGTATTTCTCGCCTTCGCCCTTGGGCATGCTGTCCGCCATCTGCGCGGCGAGCCGCTTCCATTTTTCCGCAAACATTTGCAGCGTGCGAAGTTCGCATTCCGCGTTCAGGCGGTACAATTCCTTAATTTCCGAACCCTTTTCCTCGGCGTCCACGATGGCCTGTCCCACCCGTTTTTCACGCGACTGGTATTCCGCGCACGCGGCGCGCAGGTTCTTGTTTTCCACGTTCAGCCTGTCCACCCGCTCTTCCAACTGGCGGATACGCTGCTCGTATGCCGTTTTCATGCCTTCGGCGAGTTTTTCGAAATCTTTTTTGGAATAACTCTTTTTAAACATTTTTGTTCCTTATTTCCGAAATCATCTCGTTCTTGACGTTATATAATTTTTCAGACAAGTCTACTTTATAAATATGCGGATTATCCAGCCGCTTATACTCGTCCCAGAAACTTTGCTTTTCTCTCTCCGCATACGCGCACACTTCGGCAAGGCTCGGCGAAGGCGCGACGGGTTTTCCGCCTTCGATGACCTTTCGGGAAAGGCGGCGCACCGTATAATTCGTGAAGGTCGTCCGCTTCCAGGTATCCTTGGGATGGAAAATCGTGAGCGGTTCGCGCTCGTCGATCTCTTCTCCTTTCAGACAGATCAGATCCGCCTCCGCCTTCCCGCTCTCCTTATCGTAAATGCGGAACACTTCTTTGAAGGCGGGGTTCGTGATCTTATCGGAATTGTCGGAAAGTTTGATCTTGTTGATCTCGCCCCCCTCGGCGGGATAGAGCGCCGCCAGTTTATAGACGCCGCCCAGCGCGGGAAGGTCGGAACTTGTGATAAGTTTCGTGCCCACGCCCCACAGATCGATCTTCGCGCCCTGGCTTTTGAGGGAAGCGATGAGTTTTTCGTCCAGATCGCCCGAGGCGCAGATGATCGCGTCGGGATAGCCCGCTTCGTCGAGCATGCGGCGCGCCTTTTTGGAAAGATAGGCGAGATCGCCGCTGTCGAGGCGGATGCCCTTGGGCTCGTGCCCCGCCGCGCGCAGTTCGTCGAACACGCGGATGGCGTTCGGAACGCCGCTCTTCAAAGTGTCGTAGGTGTCCACGAGCAGCAGGCAGGCGTCGGGATAAATTTCGGCATAGGCGCGGAACGCCTCGTATTCGGAGGGAAAATTCATCACCCAACTGTGCGCGTGCGTGCCCGCGACGGGAATACCGAACAGTTTGCCCGCAAGCACGTTGGACGTGGAACTGCAACCGCCGATGATCGCGGCGCGCGCGCCGTACAGCCCCGCGTCGGGCCCCTGCGCGCGGCGCAGACCGAATTCCATGACCGAGTCTTCCCCCGCCGCATACGCCACTTTGGACGCCTTGGTAGCGATCAGCGTGGCGTGGTTGACCACGTTTAAAAGCGCCGTTTCCAGAAACTGCGCCTCGCAGATGGGCGCGCGCACGGTTATGATAGGCTCTTCGGGAAAAACGAGCGTGCCTTCGGGCACCGCGTACACGTCGCCCGTAAAGCGGAATTTTTCGAGATACCGTAAAAACGTTTCGTCGAATAAACGCAGAGAGCGAAGGTATTCGATGTCCGAGGGTGTAAAGCCGATGTGCGTGATATAGTCGATCGCCTGTTCCAGCCCCGCCGCCACCGAATAGGTGATGACGGCGTTTTTACGGAAGAACAGATCGAACACTGCGACGTCCTTTTCCCGCCCGCACCGCAGATACCCGTTCATCATGGTAAGTTGATAAAGATCGGTCAGCATGGTCAGATCTTTCATGTCATTTCTCCGGATCGTCGTCGGCAGGCGGCGCGTTTGGTTTCGGTTCTTCCGTTTTTTGTTCGGAAATCTTTTTCGCCTCTTCTTCCTGTTTCATCTTTTTCAGTTGCTCTTTGGTATATAAGCGCGGCATGATCGCGAGCGGCTCTCCCGACGCGGCGCCGACGAACTTGCCGTGCTTTTTGTAATTCCAGATCAAAAGGCCGATGGCGAGAACGACTCCGCCCACCGCCATGATGATCGCCATCACCTGCGAAACGGGTATATTCGAACCGAGAATAAACTCTCCGTCGCGCAGCGGTTCCATGACGGAACGCGTCGTGCCGTAGGCGAACAGATACCCGCAAAGCGCCAGGCCGTTGGGTTTTTTGAAAAATTTCCACATGAACGTGAACAGCAACGCGAACACGATCAGATTGAGCATACTTTCGTAAAAGAAAAACGCATAGTGCCATTCCTGCAACTTATCGATGAATACTGCGAACGGAAACCATTGCAGCGCCTCGTTGGTGACGACGCCGCCGTACACTTCCTGATTGACGAAGTTGCCCCAGCGCCCGATCCCCTGCCCTAAAATGAGCGCGGGAACGACGCAGTCGGCAATGCGGAGAAAGTTCACTTTATGGAGGATACAGAAAATCGCGACGCCGACCGCTCCGCCGATCACGCCGCCGATGATGGAAAGCCCCCCGTCGCGGATACCCGAGATCCATTCGCTGATCGGGACCTGATCCGTGATACAGTAAAAGACGCGCGCGCCGATAATGGCGAGCGGGAGCACGCAGATGACCAGATCGAGCACCCAGTCCACGGGCAGATTGCGCCGTTTGAAAAGGAGGCACGCCACGCCGATCCCCAAGATCATGCCGCACACGATGATGACCGCGTAATAATATATCGCAACGCCGAAAACGGTGAAATGCGGGTTGTCGTTCGCTAATAGCGTATTCAGGTTCATATCGACCTCCTTGCCGTCTTACTTTTATTATAACATATCGCCCATGAAAATTAAAGTTATTTTATGAAAAATTTACAAGTGAAAACCAAAACCCCTGCGGAAAATTTCCGCAGGGGCGTTTTTTCGGGCGATCAAGCCTCTTCCGACTCGAACATATCCTTGCCTACGCCGCATAAGGGGCAGGTAAAATCTTCGGGAACGTCTTCCCACTTGGTGCCGGGCGCGAGACCGTTATCGGGATCGCCCGTTGCTTCGTCGTATTCGTAACCGCAGATCGAGCAAACGTATTTCGCCATAAATAAAATCTCCTTTTGAATTTTTATTGAAACCATTATAACAGAAATTATTGAAATTTCAAGCCTTTTTTCCAAATTTTCCCGTAGAACCGAACCCGCCTTCGCCCCGCGCCGTATCGGAAAGCGTTTCGCATTCGGTAAACTCCGCCCTGAGATAGGGCGCGATGACGAGTTGCGCGATGCGCTCGCCGTCCGCGATGGTGCGCGGCTCGTTCGATTGGTTGTAGAGCGCGACCATGATCTCGCCGCGGTAATCGCTGTCGATGACTCCCACCTTGTTGGCGGGCGCGAGCCCCTTTTTGCAGGCGAGGCCGCTGCGCGCGTACACGAGGCCTACGAGGTTTTCGGGGATCTCCGCGGCGATGCCCGTATGGACGAACGCCGTTTCCCCCGCGCCGATCGTGATCTCTTTGTCCGCAAGCGCGTACAGGTCTGCGCCCGCGGCACAGTCGCTGCCGTACGTGGGCGCGATCGCCCTTTCGTCCAACTTTTTGAATCTGACTAAAATTTTGTTCAAAATAATTTCTCCGTCGGATGTATTTTCAGTTTGTGCAAATGTTCTATCTATATTCGCCCTGGCGGTAGAAAACCAGCCCGCCCGTTTTCAGGCACTCCTTCACGTCTAAAATGCGCTGGTTGGAAGAACCGCGGAATTGCAGTTTCAGATCCTTTTTCTCTTCCACGAACTCTCCGTCTACGAGAACGTCGATGAAAGACAGCATTTCGTCCGTCGCCTCGCAGTGCGCCCTGCCTCCCTCGCACAGATCAGAGTCGTACAGATAACCCGTGTAGCACCAGACGGTCTTTTGCGGATATTCGCGGCGTACGCGCCGTAAAAGTTTTACGAGCGCGCGCTGGTTGGCGGGTTCGAACGGTTCGCCGCCCAACAGGGACAGTCCCGCGATATAAGAGGGCGCCAAAGCCTCGACGATCTCTCGTTCGGTTTCTTCGGTAAATTCTTTGCCGAAAGAAAAATCCCACGCCTCGGCGTTGAAACAGCCCTTGCAGCGGTGCGTGCAGCCGCTGACGAACAGCGAAACGCGCACGCCCACGCCGTTCGCCACGTCGTGTTTTTTAATGGTCGCGTAATTCATACGTTCTCCTCGCGCCGACGGCGCAAAATCACAGATGCAAAACGCGCGACTTGATCTCCTTGGTCTTGCCGAGGTTCCAGAAATTTTCGCCGAGATAACCGCACGTGCGGCGCGTCACGTTCATCTTTTTGTGATCTTTGTTGTGGCAGTTGGGACATTCCCACTCATTGTCGTCGTTGATGATGATCTCCCCGTCGTAGCCGCAGACGTGGCAATAATCGCTCTTGGTATTGAATTCGGCATACTGGATGTTGTCGTAAATATATCTGACGACTTCTTCCATGGCTTCGAGGTTGTTCTGCATATTGGGGATCTCGACGTAGGAAATGCAGCCGCCCGAAGAGATGGGCTGGAATTGGCTTTCGAACGTGAATTTGGAAAAAGCGTCGATATCCTCGCGCACGTCCACGTGATAGGAATTGGTATAATACCCCTTGTCCGTCACGTCGGGTATGGTGCCGAATTTTTCCTTGTCGATGCGCGCAAAACGGTAGCAGAGCGATTCCGCGGGCGTTCCGTACAGCGCAAATCCCAGTCCCGTCGCCTTTTTCCATGCGTCCGTCTTGTCGCGCATATGCTGCATGACGCGGACGGCGAAATCCTGCCCTTCCTCTTTCGTGTGCGTGACGCCCTTCATCAGTTTGGTCAGTTCGTACAGCCCGATATAGCCGAGCGACAGCGTGGAATAGCCGCCCATCAGAAGTTTGTCGATGGGCTCGCCCTTTTCCAGCCGCGCGATGGCGCCGTACTGCCAGTGGATGGGGCTGACGTCGGACTTGGTGCCTTTGAGCGCGCGGTGGCGGCACATGAGCGCCTCGTAGCACAGATCGAGCCGCTCGTCGAACAGTTGCCAGAACTTTTTCTCGTCCCCTTTCGCCACGATGCCGATCTGCGGCAGGTTGATGCTCACGACGCCCTGATTGAAGCGTCCCTCGAATTTATACTGCCCGTTTTCGTCTTTCCAGGGGGAAAGGAAGGAGCGGCAGCCCATGGGAGCGAACACGTTGCCCTCGTAGATCTCGCGCATCTTTTTGGCGGAGATGTAGTCGGGATAGAGCCGCTTGGAAGAGCATTTGACCGCAAATTTCGTGATGTAATCGTATTTGCCGCCTTTCAGGCAGTTGAATTCGTCGAGCACGTACACGAGTTTGGGGAACGCGGGCGTAACGTAGACGCCTTTCTCGTTCTTGATGCCCTCGTAACGCTGGCGCAAAATCTCCATGACGATCATGGCGTTCTCTTCGAGATACTCGTCGTTTTCATCCAGATGCAGAAAGAGCGTGACGAAAGGCGACTGCCCGTTGGTCGTCATCAGCGTATTGATCTGATACTGAATGGTCTGTACGCCGCTTTTCAGTTCGTCCTGCACGCGGTCTTCCACGAGTTTTCCGATCGCCGCATCGGTTAGGTCGGGGCAGGTCTCGCGGTAATGCTTTTCGAATTTCACGCGGCTCTTGCGCAGATATTTGCCGAGATGACGGGTATCCACCGACTGACCGCCGTACTGAGAGCAGGCGACCGCCGCGATGATCTGCGTGACCACGGTGCAGGCGACCTGGAAACTTTTCGGGCTTTCGATCATCTTCGCATTCATCACCGTGCCGTTGTCGAGCATATCTCCGATATTGATGAGACAGCAGTTGAAAATAGGCTGCACGAAATAGTCCGCATCGTGGAAATGCAGAATACCGTCCTCGTGTGCCTTGGAAATTTTTTCGGGCAGCAGAATGCGCTTGGTGAGATCTTTGGAAACTTCGCCCGCGATCAGGTCGCGCTGCGTCGCCGCGGCGAGCGCGTTTTTATTGGAGTTTTCCTCCATCACGTCCTTATTCGCATTGCGGATCAGGCTTAAGATCGCCTCGTCCGTAGTGTTCGCCTTGCGGACGAGCGCGCGCGTATAGCGATAAATGATATAAGTTTTGGCGAGTTCGAAATGCCCCTGTTCCATCATCTTTTCTTCGATGATATCCTGGATGTCCTCGACGAGCATTCTTTTCTTTTTCTTGCTTTCGATATAGTCGAGAATGTCTTCGATCTCCTCTTTCGAAACGCGTTCGGATTTTTCCACTTCGGCGTTTGCCTTGCCGATGGCTATTGTTATTTTCGCCCTGTCGTATTCGGCAATGCTGCCGTCTCTCTTGATCACCTGCATAGTTGTCCCGTCCTTCTTGTTTTTGCATCACATATTATAATACGAAACGTAAAAAAAAACTGTTGCTAAAACAACAATTTCAAAAAAATACAATATGTAGTGTTTTGTGCGACATTTTTATTCTATATGTAGAAAACGCGATCAGTAGCGTATGATGCCGAAAGGCTTGATCTCGTTCGCCTCCGCCTCGATGGAAATGCGGTAGGAATCGCCCTTTTCGATCTTGATGGAAACGGGCCCGAGAAGGGAAAAATATCCTTCGAGCACCCGTTCCAGATCGGCGAGCACGACGGCTTCGCATTCCGCAGAAAGAGGCGACTGCTCGCGTTTGAGTATTTCGCGCGCACGCGCCGCGTTGTTGTTTAAAGCCTTCATACACCTTCCCTACAAACTCTTTTTCAGGCTCCTTCGGATACTGCCGAAAAAACCGTGATATTTATACGTCACGTTAAAGATGCGCCGCTGCCCGCGCGCAATGTTGCCCGCCAGAAGTTTGAACGCTTTCTGTGCGTCGCCGCCCGCCACGCGTTCGCCCAGAAATACGCCGTCGTCCTGCGGAACGATGCCGATAAGGGGGATTTTCAGAATGTCGGAGATCTCCTTGGGCGTCAGTATTTCGCCGTCGATGATCATATCCCCGCGCACCATGTTGATGACCAGTTCCACACTCTTCAATTTATAACTTTTGAGCACGGAGATCACCTTATCGGCGTCGCGGAGCGATGATATATGCGGCGTGGTGACGACGATCGCTTCTTCCGCGGACGCGACCGCGCGGTGAAAACCGCCCTCGATGCCCGCGGGGCAGTCGATGAGGATATAATCGAAACGCGGCGAGAGATTGTCGAGAATGAGCCGCACCGCCTGCGGCGAAACGTATTTGTCGGGTTCGCTCTTGTTCGACGCCAGAATAAATAGGTTGGCGTACTGCGGATGGCGCACGAGCGCCTGTTTGGGACGGCAACGCCCTTCGATGGCGTCCACGAGATCGTACTGGATCAGCCCTTCCACGCCGCATACCACGTCGATATTGTTGAGCCCGAAATCGGTATCGCACACGATCACGCGTTCGCCCGCAAGCGCGAGCCGTATTCCGAGGTTGGCGGCGAGCGTGGTCTTGCCCACGCCGCCTTTCCCCGATGTTATGACGATTTTTCTTGCCATATCCTGTCCTCTGCGCACTGGTAAATCTTACCGTACAGTATAACGCCCGCGCGCGGACAAAATTTGAATTTTTTCGTCGTTTTTTACCGAAAGCGGGAGTATTTATTCTTTCCCTTTCTTTTTTCGGGAGCCCCAGGTCGTCTTCATGACGATCTTATCGCACAGATACAACAGCGAAGGCAGCGCAAAGAAGATCATGACGACGGAAGAGATCGTACCCACGCCCAACAAAAGTCCCACCGTTGCGATGGAATTCTGGCTGGATATGATGCGGATGACGAAACCGCAGCACATGAGAACGGAACCCGAACTGAGAATAGTCGGCATGGCGGCGGAGACTGCGCCCGACAGCGCGTCGAATTTTTCCGATTTCTTGCGGAGCGCCACGTAATTGGAAGAGAGCAGAATGCCGTAGTCGATGGTCGCCCCCATCAAAATACAGTTGGTCACGATATAACTCATGAAAAAGATCGGGGACGAGGCGAGCGCGAACACCGACAAGAATATCCAGACCGCGCCCTGGATGACGGCGACGAGCAAAACGGGTATGGACAGCGAACGGAATATGATGAGCACGATGAGGAAAATCGAAACGATGGTGAACACGCCGATGAGGATCTGATCGCTGCCGAAGGACTGTTTGAGATCGCTTGTGGACATGATCTCCCCCGCCACGTGACCGTTGCCCTCGAACACCTCCGCGGCGAGCGCGTTGGCATATTCGGCAAAGGCGTACGTTTCCGCGCCGTCGTTCGGCACGTCTACGTTGAAGAGTACGCGCGTATAATTGTCGCCGAGGAACAATTCCGTCGCGCGGTCGATCTCTTTTTGCGATGCGGCGACTTTCGCGCGCATTCCGTCGTCCATTTTATAGAGAAGAAGGGCGTTTTTATCCATATTTTCCGAAACGAATCCCAAAAGATCGCGCGCGGCGACGGGAGACGCGGGTATATTTCCCCCGTTCATTAAAATTTTGAAGTACACGCCCGAGATCTGGTCTGCGCCCACTGCGGGTATCCCGCTCATCGACTGCATGGAATCGGCGAGCGCGGAGAGTTCCTCCGCCACCTCTACGAAGGTGTACTCGCCTTCCTTTAAAAACGTCTGATAGACAGCCGACATATCCTGCACGCTCGCAAGTTTACTGCCCAGAAAGATGCGGATGGTCGGATCGGAGAGCATAAAATCAACGAGGACGTTTCCCTCGATCGCCGAATCGGCGGGAATGCCCTGCTGCTTGCCGTACAACGCGTATACAAATTCGATCTGCTCCTTTGTAACGTCCGCAAAGCCCTCCATCGCGCCGCTCGTCAGCGTTTCGTAAAACTCTGCCGCGGTATTCTCGGAGTGCATGAGCGCGTTGACGGTATACAGCCGTTGCACGGTGAGCGCCATATCCGCGGGCAGCATTTCCTGCGTTTCGGGATCGTTTAGGACGAGTCCGTTCGCCGCCGATAAAAATTCCGTCATCGTCATTTTCAGAATTTCGGGCGCATCGTACAGATGATAGAGCGCGAACAACTGCGAAACCGTTTCCTCATCTATTTCCAGTTTTTCCGCAGCCGTTTCCACGCTGTACTCTTCGAGAACGGTATTCGTATAGGCGGAGTAGCCGACGAGCGCGGGGCGGCCGTCTTCGAAACGGTAGTTCGCCAAGCCGTCGATAAACCGCTGCTGTTTTTCCACACCCTCGTCGCTCTTATACACGAGCACGACGGTATTGCTGTTGCCGAACGTCTGAGCGATGGCGTCGTTGGCTGCGCCGCTGTCGGTAAAGGTATAGACGTTGCCCGTCTGCACGAACGCCGCCCCCGCGACGAGCGCGACGACGAGGGGCACGATCACGAGATTGCCTTTCTTCGCGACGTTTGCCAGAAAATGCGCGCGCACGGCGATATGTTCTCTCTCGCCCTTGGTTTTTTTGTTTTTCGCGCGGAGTTTGGTCTTTATTAAAATTTTATCGAAAAGAAGGATCACGCACGGAAAGAGGGTGACGGAAACGAGCGCGGAGATCACGATGCCTTTCATCAGCACCATGCCGATGTCGAAACCGATGGAAAAGGACATGAATAACAGCGCCAAGAGTCCCGCGATGGTGGTCAAAGAACTTGCGGAAACGGGTTTGATACATTCCGCGATGGAATCGCTCATCGCCCGCTTCGGGTCGGGCTGCGTTTCTCTGTTCTTATGATAGGAATGCAGAAGCATGATGCTGTAATCCATCGCCAGAGCCAACTGCAATATGGCGGCGATGGAATTGGTTATGTAGGATATGCTCCCGAAAATGATATTCGTGCCTAAATTGATCAGCACGGCCATCCCCGCCGTGGCGAGAAACAGGAGCGGTTCGAGCCAGGAACGGGTGGTCACGACCAGGATCCCGTAAGCGATACAGATGCAGATGGCGAGGATCATCGGGATCTGCCTTGTGATCGCCTCTTTCTGGCTCTGTTTCTGCGCGGCGGTGCCGCCGAATTCCGCGTCGTAACTCGCGACCGCCTCTTTGATATCGGAGATGACCTCGGCAGCCGTTTCCGAATAGTCGTCGCCCTGGATCAGTACGATATACAGCGCCTTGCCGTCCTTGAAATAGTTGGTGCTCTCCGCGTCGAACTCCACCTGGGATACGTTTTCGATGTCCGAGAGCATTGTCTTGATCTCCTTCGCGGCGCTCTCGTTTACGCCCGAAAGCATGACCTGCACGTTGCCCGTCAGCCCGAACTCGTCCTCCATGATATCCAGCGCGATGCGCGTTTCGGTATCTTTCGAAAGATAGTCGGAAAGATTATAATTGACTCCGATCTTCGGCAAAAAGATACAACTGACGACGAGCAGCGCCGCGCACACGGCAAAGACGACGTATTTTCCTTTGATGATCCGATCCGCTATTTTTTTCATGGAAACTCCTTATTATTGATACAGTTGAAAGTTAATTGACATTTGTAACGGATAATATTATAATAAAGATAAGAAAAAAAGTCAATGACCAATCTGGGCGCAAATGTCAAATAATTGACGTTTTGCCGACGAACGTTTCCGTACGAGAGGAGAAACATGGATCTTCGCATTCAAAAAACATACAAAGCGCTGACCGACACGTTTTTGGAACTACTCGAAGAAAAGCATTTCGAGGACATCACCGTGGAAGAGTTGTGCAGCCGCGCCATGATACGGCGCGCCACCTTTTACAAGCACTTTGCCGATAAAAACGACTTTTTCATATTTCTCGTACGGGAGATACAGCAAAAGTTTATCGATGAAAATCTTGTCAACGCCTGCGCGCCTTATTGCAACGAAGGCGCTCTCCGCTCGTTTATCGAATTTATGTGCGAACACGAAAAACTCGTAAAATCGATCTCGGAGAGCAGTATGTTCTTACTTTTGGCGGATATGATCTGCGAACAGATCGCGTTCAATATGCAACTTTCTTTCAAAGAAATACAGCGCGGGAGCGCATATTTTCCCGTACAACCGGAAATCGCGGCGCATTGTTTCGCGGGCGCGCTCGTTCAGACGGTAAAATGGTGGGTACTGCAAAAAAATAAAATATCCAAAGAGCAACTCGTGGAACAACTTTCAAAACTGTTATTTCCGCTGTTTCCCGCGCAGTCTTAACCGAAAGAGCGGCGTCCCCCGTAGACGCCGCTCTTTTATTGTATGCTTTATTCCGCGTCGATGTCGATAAACGAAAATTTCGTAACGTCGAACAATCCGCGGTCGGTCAGTTTGAGTTCGGGTATGACCGCAAGTCCCAAAAAGGAAAGGCTCATGAACGCTTCGTAATCGCGGCTCACGCCCATCGCGTAGGCGCGTTCGAGCAGCGCTTCCGACGCCCCGACGAATTCTTCGGCGGAGGCGCTGCTCATCAGCCCCGCAATATCCAGCGGATAAGAATACGCCTTTTTTTTGTCGATGACCGCCATGCCGCCGCCGATGCGCTCGAGTTCCGCGACCGCCGCCGCCATATCCTCGTTATCGTCGCCGAGCACGACGATATTGTGGCTGTCGTGCGAAATGGTCAGCGCGATCGCGCCCCCTTTCAGCCCGTACCCTTCCAAAAGCGCCTTGCCGATATTGCCCGTCCTGTGATGCCGCTCCACGATGGCGAGTTTCAGAAGATCGGTGCCCTTCAACCGCACGTCGCCGTTCGCGCTCTTCACTTCGCGCACGACTTTTTCCGTCACCACGCCGCCTTTGACGATGCGCATGACGTTCGCGCGCGCGCCTTTGAGCGCGATCTTGAAATCGTCCGCCGAAACAGGCTTGATCTTGACGGTGTTTTTCACTGCGTCGGGAATATATTTTTTACAGGTAAAGAGCGGTTTCCCCTCTTTCGCGACGACTTTGCCCGCCTTGACGACCAGTTTCGCATTGAAATTTTGTAAATCGTCCACTACGACGAGGTCGGCGTCGTAAGCGGGCGCGACGGCTCCCTTGTACGGCAAGCCGTAACATTCCGCCGCGTTGAGCGTGGCGATGGTGACCGCCCGAACGGGGTCGAGCCCGCTTCTAACCGCGACGCGCAAGGCGTTGTCCAGATGCCCGTTGGCGACGAGGTCCGCCGCGTGCCTGTCGTCCGTACAGAAAAGAAAGCGGCGCATATTGTTCGCGTCCACCGCCTGACTGTTCAAAGCGGCGTTGCGCGTTGCCGAGCCTTCCCGAAGGTGCACGTACATGCCCTTTGAAACTTTTTCCCGCGCCTCTTCGGGCGTGGCGCATTCGTGGTCGGTACGGATCGCCGCCGCGATATAGCCGTTCAGTTCCCTGCCGCCCGTAGAGGGCGCGTGGCCGTCAATCACTTTTCCCGCGTCGATCGCCGCCTGCAATTTTTTCAGAACGTCCGCGTCGGTGTTGACGACGCCCGGATAATTCATGAATTCGCCAAGACCGAACACGAAATCTTCGCGGATATATTTTTCGGTATCCTCGCCCGTGATGACGGCTCCGCTCGTTTCAAAGGGCGTTGCCGGCACGCAGGAAGGCAGCATGACGTGCACTTCGAGCGGGGTGCCCGCCGAAGCCTCGGCAATATACCTCGCGCCCTCTATACCGCAGACGTTGATGATCTCGTGCGGGTCGGCGATGACGGTCGTGGTGCCGCGCGGCAGAACGAGTTTGGAAAACTCCTCGGGCGTGAGTTGCGAACTTTCGATGTGCACGTGCGCATCGATATACCCGGGAAGGACGATTTTGCCCGAAATGTCTATTTCCTCTTCCCCCTCGTACGCGCCGAACCCGACGATCTTGCCGCCGCAGACCGCGATATCCGCCGCAGTCACCTCTCCCGTGAACACATTGACGAAACGCCCGTTTTTCAATACGAGGTCGGCCTTTCGGCGGCCCGTACCCTGCTCGATCTCATTTTTCAGCATAGCCTTTTTACCTCTCGTGAATTATGCCGTTATTATATCATATTTTCCGATTTTAGCAAAGCAAATCGCAAAAAAATAAAAGCCCCGCATTTGCGGGGCTTTCGGTCGATGATTTAGTGCGTGAACAGGAAGGTAAACAGGAAGATGAGCGAAAGGATCGCCGTAACGGGGCTGATATCCTTGTATTTACCCGTGCACAGTTTGATGATCGTGTAGGAAATGAAACCAGCCGCGATGCCGTACGAAATGGAATACGTAAAGGACATCATGGTGATGGTCAGGAACGCGGGGACAGCCGCCGCGGGGTCTTTCCAATCGATATCGACGACGTTTCTCATCATCAGAACGCCGACGTACATCAAAGCGCCCGCCGTAGCCGCGCTGGGGATGAGTTGCGCGACGGGACTGAGGAACATTGCGACTGCGAAGAAGAGCGCGACCATCAAAGAGGTAAAGCCCGTTCTGCCGCCTTCGGACACGCCCGAAGAGGATTCCACGAAGGTCGTGACGGTGGAAGTACCCAAAATAGCGCCCGTGCAGGTTGCGATGGAGTCGCAGAGCAGCGCTTTCTGGATATTTTTCACTTCGCCGTTTTCGTCGATGAGCCCGCTCTCTTTGCCGGCAGCCTGGCAGGTGCCCATCAGAGTACCGATGGTATCGAACATATCGACCATGGCGAACGCGATGAGCGCCGCGACAAAGTCGAAGATCTGATTGGCGCCGATGCCCTTGAAGCCTTCCATAAAGACTTGTCCGAAAGCCATGTTGCCGAAATCTTTGAACGCGTTCAGAGGATTATTGAACTCGATCTGGTTGAACATATCGATGCAAACCTGCGAACCCGCCGCCACGCCGATACCGGCAAACACGTAATAGAGAACGGCGCTGCCGACGATGCCGATGACCATAGCCGCTTTGACTTTCAACTTGGAAAGAATGGCAATGAGCAAAAGCGAGATGATCGAAACAACCGCCGCGATCATGGCAAGACCGTTCGACGTGAAATTTAAGACGTTAAAGGAAATGAGCGCTACTTTCGTGGATTCATTCAAAACCACCAAGCCCGCATTCTGCATGCCGACAAAGGCGATAAAGAGGCCGATACCCGCGGGGATCGCGATACGGATCGACTGCGGCACCGCTCTGACGATGGCGCGGCGCGCACCGACGAGAGTGAGGATCAAAAACAGAACGCCCGAGCACAGCACGATAAGCAAGCCGTTGGCATACGAATATCCCATGCCTACGCAAATCGTATAGACAAAGAAAGCGTTGAGCCCCATGCCCGAAGCCTGCGCGAACGGCAGTTTCGCGAGGAACGCCATGAGCAATGTACCCACGATCGCGGAAAGCGCCGTAACGATATACATCGCGCCGAACGACACGCCCAAAACGAGTTGTCCCAATTCGTGATTTCCGGTGCTGAACGGATCGCCGAACATATTCGCGTTTACGATGAGGATATAAACCATCGTCATAAACGTGGTCAAGCCCGCTAATATCTCGGTCTTGAAGTTGGAGCCCATCTTGCTGATGCCGAAAAAGTTATCGAGTTTGCCCTTAAATCCCGTATATACGGGAGCGGCGACGGCGTCGCCGACGGGCGCGTTCTCCGCAGGCTGTTTCTCTTCGACTTCATCGGTCTGTTGATTATCAACCATCTTAAACCTCCGTGAAAATAATAAACTATAACTATTTTATCACAAGACCGTAACAAACGCAATCGAATGAACACATTTTTTAAAAATTTTGTCATATTGCGCCGTGACAAAAAGAGAGCGCGTTTTAATACGCGCTCTGTGTCAAATCATTATTTTTACTCTTCGCGGGAACGTTCGCAGCAGCCGCCGCAGGTACAGGCGGTCTCTTTGCCCTTCCCGTTTGAAAAGCCCGTCCGCGTGCGGAAAGAATTGAGCACCGCGAGCATCATCACGCCCACGTCAGCCAGCACCGCCACCCACAAAGGCACGATATCCAGAAGCCCTAAAACCATGAGGATCAATTTGACGGCGATGGAAAATGCGATGTTCTGCACGACCACCGCGCGGGTCTTGCGCGCGATGCGCACCGCGAGCGGTACCTTTGAAAGATCGTCGGAAACGAGCACCGCGTCCGACGCCTCGATGGCCGCGTCGCTGCCCACGCCGCCCATGGAAACGCCCGTATCCGCCTCGATGAGCACGGGCGCGTCGTTGATGCCGTCGCCGACATAGGTGAGCGCGCCCTCTTTTTTGAGTTTCGACGCGATCTCCAGTTTTTGATCGGGCAAAAGTTCGCTGTACGTTTCGTCCAGCCCCACTGCGGCCGCCACCTTTTCGGCGCGGCGGCTGTTATCGCCCGTAAGCATGACCGTACGGGAAACGCCGAGTTTTTTGAGCGCCGCGAGCGACTCCCGCGCGTTTTCTTTGATCTTGTCTTCGATCTCCAAAAACCCAAGATACTTATTATCGTACGCCGCGTACACGAGCGTGCCGTCCGCCTCCGCAGGCTCGAACGCGACGCCGTTTTCCGCGAGTAGTTTGGCGTTGCCGACGAGCGCGGTCTTGTCGTTTATCCTGCACTTTATCCCGCGCCCCGAAATTTCGAAGACGTCCTCCGCCTCGCCCAAGGGAGCGATCCCCGCAAAAGCGCGCGCCAAAGGATGCGAGGATTTTTGTTCGGCGGCCGCGGCGACGGCAAGCAGAAATTCGCGTTCCCCCTCCTTTACGGGATGCGCGGCGGAGACGCAGAAGTCGCCCAGCGTCAGCGTGCCCGTCTTGTCGAACGCGGCGATCTTCGTGCGGGCGAGCGTGTCTAAGGAGGTGGAACCTTTGACCAGTATCCCGTGTTTCGCCGCAAAGCCGATGCCGCTGAAATAGGAGAGCGGCACGGATATGACCAATGCGCAGGGGCAGGAAATGACTAAAAAGACGAGCGC
Organism: Candidatus Borkfalkia ceftriaxoniphila; assembly: GCF_004134775.1. Classification (NCBI taxonomy): domain Bacteria; kingdom Bacillati; phylum Bacillota; class Clostridia; order Christensenellales; family Christensenellaceae; genus Candidatus Borkfalkia; species Candidatus Borkfalkia ceftriaxoniphila. Next base: position 1,745,315 of record NZ_SDOZ01000002.1, on the reverse strand, counting down.
GCGGTAGACCCAGTCGCCGAAATCGGCGTAATGATTGCCCGTAAACAGGGGGACGAGAAACGCCACCACGGCAGCCGCCAGACAGACGACGGGCGTATAGATCTTTGCGAATTTCGTAATGAATTTTTCGGGTTTCGCCTTCTTTGCCGTGGAATTTTCCACAAGGTCTAAAATTTTGGCGACCGTGCTGTCGCTGTACGCCTTTTCGGCGCGCACTTCGATGACGCCGCCCGCGTTGATGCTGCCGCCCAAAACGGCGTCGCCCTCCGAAACGTCCGCAAACGCAGCCTCGCCGCTGAGCGATTTGACGTCCAGCGCCGTCCTGCCTTTGACGACTACCCCGTCCACCGCGATCTTTTCGCCCGCTTTTACGAGCATCACATCCCCGATCTCTATTTGTTCGGGCGTTACGGTCTTCTGCCCGTTTTCGGTTAAAACGGTGGCGCTCTCGCTCTTTAAGTCCATCAGGTCGGCAATGGACTTGCGGGAGGCCCCCACCACGATGCTCTGCAGCAGTTCGCCCAAGCGGTACAGCAGCATGACCTCGATCGCCTCGGCGTATTGCGCCAGACAGATCGCACCGATCGAAGCGATGGTCATGAGAAAATTTTCATCGAAAATGCGCCCGTGCGCAAGATTTTTCACGGTCGTCCACACGATGGACGCGGCGACCGACGCGTAGGAAAGCGCATACAGCACGTACAGCGCGACGGAATAGCGTTCGGGAATGAAAAACGTCGCCAACAGAAGCGCCGCCGAAAACGCGATACAGAGGATGTCCGCCCGATAGGTCTTCCAGACGTTCGGTTTTGCCGCACGCAGCGGCTCTTCTATGACTTTCACCTCTTCGAAATTCGACGCCACCCGTTTGACTTTTTCCAGCGTTTCTTCATCGTCGCATTCGAGCGACAGCCGCTGTTTCATAAAATCCACGGAGGCGGAGCGCACGCCCCGCACGCGGCGGATCTCCTCTTCCAGTTCGAGCGCGCACGCCGCGCAGTCCAGTCCGGAAAGTTGTATGTGTTTCTGCATAAAATACTCCTCGTTCAGCAAGAAAGATGCTCGCGGCTCATTTCAATGATTTTCGCCACGTGTTCGTCCGCAAGGGAATATAAAATATTTTTTCCGTCGCGGCGGGATTTGATGATACGGCTGTCGCGCAATATCCGCAGTTGATGCGATACCGCGCTCTGCTGCCCCTCCACCGCCTCCGCGATGTGATACACGCACATTTCCCCTTCCGCCAAGGCGAGAAGGATCTTCATGCGCGAAGGTTCGCCCAACGCTTTGAACGCCGCGCACATCGTCGCCACGTCCTCCTCCGAGGGCATACTGCACCGCACCTTTTGCACGGACGCTTCGTGTTCGCAGCGGCTCCTTTCGTCGTCCGCCATGCTCTTATCTTGCTCGATTTCTTTTATTTCCATAACGATTTTCCTCTCTTATATAAATTTAACTTCGGTTTACACATGAATAACTATTCATATAATAATATATTCATAATTATTTGTCAAGCGTTCCGAATAAAAAATTTATTTTTTCATAAAAAAAAGCGTTCCGCAAAAACGAAACGCTTATGATGCAGTTTATTCAGTCCCAACGCTCCGATTCCACGGCGGCGCAGAGCAGATGATACAGAGGCAGATGCAGTTCCTGCACGCGGTAGGTTTCCGCAGCGGGCACGTTTAAAAGCAGGTCGCATTCTTCTTTGAGCGCGCCGCCGCTTTGTCCCGTCATCGCGACGGTAAAGACGCCCTTTCTTTTTGCGACGCGCACGGCGCGCAGAACGCCCGCCGAATTGCCCGAAGTGGAAAGCCCGATGAGCACGTCGCCCGCGCAGCCCAGACCGTACACCTGCTGCGCGAAGATCCATTCGCCGCCGATATCATTTAGAACGGCCGTCGCAAGCGGAGAACTTTCCCCCAGGCACAGAGCGGGCACGGCGCCCTCCAATTTTCCGTAAACGGTTTCATCCCCGTCGGAGAGCGCAACGGGGCGTTTTTTCAAAAACGATTTCATCAGTTCGCCCACGATATGGCCGCTGTCGGAAAAACTGCCGCCGTTGCCGCAAGTCATGATCTTATTCGGCAGATAGACCCCCGCCATCTTTTCGACGGCAAGGCACGCGCGATCGAAAAGATAGGACATTTCGGGGTGCTCTTTGAAAAACGTTTCGATGAGACGATGCGTCGTTTCTTTCATTTAATCCTCCTGTCCGTCGGACTCGCCGACCAGATTCGCCGAGGCGAGAATTTCCACGTTCCCGATCTTCGACGTCACGATTTTGATTTTTTTCTTTTTGATGGAGCCCTCTTCCACGATCTTTTGCAGCCGCGCGGCAAAGATCTCTTCAAACCGATAGACGATCTCACCCGCGAATACGACCGCGTCCAGCGCAAACGAGTTGACCGCGTTGACGAGCAGGCGGCCGAGGTACAGCGTTTCCCGCCCGACAGCCTCCTTGCAGAGCGCGTCGCCTGCGAGGTACCCGTCGGCGATCCCCTCCCACGAACGATACGGGCAGCCGAGGCTCTGCGCATAGCGCAGGAGCGCTTTCATCGAGGCGTACAACTCCGCGCAGCCGAAATTGCCGCAACTGCATTTTTCGCCGTCCGAACGAAGGGAGGTGTGGCCGAATTCGCAGTCGAACCCCACGACGCGCCCGTCAGCATAGAGCATGACGCCGCTTCCGAGCCCCGAATCGACGATCAGTTCCATAAAACTGACGCCGCGCACATCGGGATTGTAGAAAGGTTCCGCCTGTGCCGCTGCGTTGGAATTGTTATCGAGACATACCGGACAGGAAAACGCGTCTTCGAAATATTTTCGGACGGGGAAATCATTCCACGCGGAGAGATTCGGGACTTTCAAAAGCGCGCCGCTCTCTCTGGAAAGCGGCCCCGGCATGGTGACGCCGATACCGAGGAAGACGCCTTCCGCCCCCTCTTTCATCGCCCGTATTATTTCGCAGATCTCTCCGAGCGCTTCCGTCGGCGCAAGATCGGCCGAAATTTCTTTCCGAAAGGAACGTATGATCTTGCCCCCGAAATCGACCAGGCCCAGCGTGTACGCCTCGCGCGAGATATTCAGCCCGATGCGGTGCCCGTAGCCGCCGCGCGTACGCAGCCCCACGGATCTGCGCCCAACCGCCGAAGGATTTTTGTCGCCCTCTTCGAGCATGCCGAGACGCAGGCACTCGTCCACGATTAGCGAGACCGCGGCGCGCGTGAGCCCCGTCCTTTTGGCAAGTTCCGCGCGGGAACAGCCCGTCTGCCGTATAAGCCGCAATATTTCCGCGCGGTTGCGCTTTTTCATCCGCGATGCGTTCAACGTGTTTTCCATTTCCTTTATTATACCCCGCGCGGAAAAATTTGTCAATCAAATAAAATTATTTGTTAATTCGATTTACAAATGAAAAAATTAGCGTTATACTATATTTGTCAAATCATTTAATTATCGAGGAAACAATGCAGATATTTCAAAAAGGTTTCAACTATTCGCAGGACGGTCCGGGCAATCGGCTGGTGTATCATCTGACGGGCTGCAATATGCGCTGCCCGTGGTGTTCCAACCCCGAGTGCATGGAAACGGGCGGCGAAAACTTATCGCCCGAAGAAATTTATTCGGAGGCGCTCTCCTGCCGCGCGCTGTTTTTCGACGGCGGCGGCGTGACCTTTACGGGCGGGGAGCCGACTTTGCAGTTCGAAGAATTGAAAACGGCGCTGATTCTTTTAAAAAAAGCGGGGATCTCCGCCGCCATCGAGAGCAACGCGACGCACCCGCGCCTTGCCGAACTTTTTCCCCTGCTCGACGCTTTGATCCTCGATTTCAAGCACTGGGATGACGGGGCGCACTTTGCGGCGACCGGACAGCATAACCGCGCGGTGAAAGAAAATCTTTGCGCCGCGTTTTCCCTGCACCCGAATCTGCTCGTCCGCACGGTGCTGATCAAAGGTTTCAACGACACGCAAAACGACGCGGAGGCGTTCGCCGCGTTTTATCGGAAAAACGGCGGCGAACGGGCGAAATTCGAGTTTTTGCCCTATCACGAGTACGGAAAGGCAAAGTGGAAAAAATGCGGGCGCGAATACGCCGTGACCGACGCGTTCGTGTCCGAACAGACCGTGCAGACTTACGCCGAAATCTATCGGCAAAATCATTTGAACGTCGTAAAGACGTAAAGGAGTAAGATATGCAGAAGGATAGCGTTTATACGGACAAAATCCTGGACGAAAAGGCGCGAAGGCTGTTCGCGAACGAGCGCAAGATCAAAAGGCTGGACGGATGGTTTCTGATCCGCGAGATCAGCGAAGAATACGAAAGCGCGCACCCTTTTATCCCCGCGGCACTGAGAAAAGCGCGCGCGCTTTTGCGGGTATGCGAACGCATTCCCCTCTCGCTCGACGAAAACGCGGTGTTCGCGGGCACCCAGAGGGACGCGTTCGCCAAGAGTTACGCGCTCATCAATCCCAACTTCAAAGTGAGCACTTTCAACGGCTACTGCGACCCTGCCGCGGTATTTCGCGACATCGAGCCGAACGAGGAATTTACCGAGGAGCGCATCGACAAGGTACGCCGCTTATCAGAACGGAGCGAATACGTCCGACGGCTGAAAATAGTGTACGAAGAGGCGGAAAACGATACGCGCGAGGCGGCGTATTTCGTCGAACAGGTGACGGGGCATCTCGTGCCCGACTTTCGCCCCGCCCTGCGGCGCGGCACGCACGCCCTGCGCGAGGAGGCGGAAAATGCGGCAAACGAGTGCGCGGACGCGGAGAAAAAGACCGTGTTCGAGGCGATGGATATAGCGCTCTCCTGCGCGGAAGTACTTGCAAAGAGGTACGCGGAACTTGCCAGACGGCTGCAAAAAACCGCGGACGGACAGCGCCGAGAAGAACTCGCCCTCCTCATACGCACGTTGGAAAAAGTGCCCGCGCGCGGGGCGGAGAATTTATTTGAGGCGCTGCAAAGTTTTATCTTATTGTGGCAGGTCATGTGCATGGAGCAGGCGCCCAATCCGTTCGCCTTTTCCGTGGGCAACGCGGACCGCATTTTCGAACCTTTCCGCGCCATTGAAAACACGCCGCGCGAAACGGCGGCGGGGCTGTTCAAACATCTGCTCGTCTTTTTCAACGTGGGCGACCGAAGTTGGGCGATCTCGCAGAATCTGATCGTCGGCGGCAAAAGCGCCGACGGGCGGGATCTGACGAATTTAACCTCTTACGCCCTGCTCGACGCTTATTACGAAATGAACCTGCCCCAGCCCATTCTTTCCGTCAAAGTGCACGGCGGCACGCCCGACGAACTGTATCGGGAAATGGGAAAATTCTTCTTCACGCCCGGCTGCCTTACACCGTCCGTATTCAACGACGATTCGCTCTTTCCCGTCTTAAAAAGCCGCGGCGCGGACGAAGAAGATCTAGAAAATTACGCGGTGGCGGGCTGTCAGGAACCGCTGATTTCGGGAAAAGACAACGGAAACACCACCAACAGTTGGCTCAATCTGGCAAAGATCCTCGAACTGACGCTCACGGACGGCGTTTCGCTCATCAGCGGCGCCGAGATCGGCGAAAAAAGCGGCAAAAGCGCGAAAGAGATCCTGCAAAACGTACGCGCGCTGTTTTACGAAAACGTCGAAAAGTTCGTATCGCGCATGGTGAAAGCCGCAAACGGCGCGACGGAGGCGGTCGCCGCCCTGCCCGTCCCCTTTCTCTCCGCCTTTCTCGGCGGCATGGAAAGCGGCGTCGACGCGCGCGACGTGCGGCGTCAGGGCACCAAATACAACGGCAGCGGGTGCCTGATCCACGGGCTCGCGGTGGTCGCGGATTCCTTCATCGCCATAGACGAATTTTTAAAAGACTATCCGAACGAAAGCGAACGGCTGATCAACGCTCTGAAAAATAATTTCGAAGGGGACGAACCGCTGCGGGAATACCTTCTTTCCCGCCCCAAATACGGCAACAATCTGGACGCGCCCGACAAGGAGGCGGCCGAGATCGCGGACAGGATCTCCCGACTCGTTTCCGCGCAGAGAAATTTGTTGAACAATCCTTTCCGCCCCGATTGGAGCAGTCCGTCCACCCACCTTTTGTACGGTTATTGGGTGGGCGCGACGCCCGACGGGCGCAAGGCGCGCGAAATGCTCGGCTACGGCGTCGATCCGCTGTACGGCGAAGCGACCAGCGGTCTGGGGTTCCGCCTGCTCTCGACAATGAAACTGCCCTTTGAGCGATTCGACGGCGGCTACGCTTCCCATCTCGGTCTGAATCCCCGCTATTTTACGGGAAAAACGATGGAAGAAAAGGGTCTGGAATTTAAGAAAAAGATTTTCGGTCCCCTGTTTTTCAGCGCCGATAAAGGCAAACCCGCGCCGTTTTACGTATATTTCAACGTGACTACTCCCGAAATGCTGCGAAAAGTGCTCGAACAGCCGCAAATTTACGCACCGAGCGGCGTGTATATCGTGCGCATTCACGGTACGTTCGTCAATTTTCTCGACTTGTCGCCCGAGATACAGAAGGATATCATCCGACGGCTGGACCTCGGTTCGACGACCTGTTAGGAGGCGGCATGAAGATCATCGGTATCGACGTGGGCACCACTACCGTGTGCGGCGCGGCGCTCGACGCGGACAGCGGAACTCTTTTGAGGGCGATCACGCTTGCCAACGACAGCGCCCTTCCCGCACGCCCTTTCGAACGGTTGCAGGACCCGCGGCGCATTTTCGAAATATGCAAGAAGTTGTACGGGGCGCTGCTCGCCGAATTTCCCGACGCGGCCGCCGTGGGGCTGACGGGGCAGATGCACGGCATGCTCTATCTCGACGGCAAGGGCGAGCCGCTCTCGCCCCTCTACACCTGGCAGGACGAGCGCGGGGAACGGTTGTTCGAGCGCGGCGAATCCTACGCGCAAGCCCTGACGCGGACGACCGGCCGTCGCATGGCGTCGGGCTACGGGCTGACGACGCTCTTTTACAATGAAATAAACCGACTTACGCCCGCGGGCGCGGCAAAAATCTGCACGATACACGATTTCGTCGCCATGAAACTCTGCGGCGCGTCCGCACCCGTCGCGCACGTTTCCGACGCCGCGAGTTTCGGTCTGTTCGATCTCGATCATCTCCGTTTCGATCTCGGCGCGGCGGAACGCGCAGATCTGCCCGTTTCCTTTCTGCCCGAAACGGCTTGCGGCTTAAAGATCATCGGCCGCACGGCGGAAAACGTCGCGGTGTGCGTCGCCGTCGGCGATAATCAGGCGAGCGTCCTCGCCTCCGTTACAAAGGACTCGGCGCTCGTGAACGTGGGCACGGGGAGCCAGGTTTCCGTCGTTTCGGATTGTTATCTGCCCGAGAGCGGCGCGGAATTCCGCCCCTATTTCGAGGGCAAATATTTAATGACGGGTTCGTCGCTCGCAGGCGGGTATGCCTATTCCCTTCTCAGAAATTTTTTCGCCGAAACGCTGAAAATGTTTTCGCTCTCCCTGCCCGATGACGCGTACGAACGCATGAACGGAGGAGCGAGGGAGACGATGCGCGCGCCGCGTAAGATCGAGTGCGCGCCCTATTTTTGCGGCACGCGCGAAAACCCCGCGCTGCGGGCGTCCTACGCGAATATCGGCGCGCAGGAATTTACGCCGCAGCAGTTCGCGCTTGCAACGCTTTCGGGCATATGCGAGGAACTGTATCGGGCGTTTCGCCGCTTTCCGCTCGAAAGAGCGCCGCAAACTTTGGTGGGTTCGGGAAACGGCATCCGAAAAAACGCGCTTTTGGCGCAACTCGTTGCCGAACGCTTTTCCCTGCCCCTTTTAATCCCCCTATACGAAGAGGAAGCGGCTGTCGGCGCGGCGCTCTGCGCCCTGTCCGCGCTGGAAAATACGCCCCTTTCCGATCTGAGCAACATGATACGCTATCGAGGAGAACAATGATGGAAGATACAAAACTCTGTACGCGCCCCCTGTTTTTCGAGCGCAACCGCGTGAGCCGCGTGTACCGCGGCGGACTTTTATTCCACGACTTTTTCGGCGACGAGCCGAAGGATTCCCGCAAACCCGAAGAATGGGTGGGAAGCCTTGTGCGTGCGATGGACAAAGAGGACGGCGAAGGTCTGTCCGTCGTGCGCGGCGAAAACGTTTCCTTTGCGGAACTTGCCGCACGCCGTCCCGAACTGCTGTTCGGAGAAAACAACCGTTTCGACGTGCTCGTGAAGGTGCTCGACAGCGCCGAACGGCTGCCCGTGCAGACGCACCCCGACAGGGCGTTTTCGGAAAAATATCTAAATAGCACGTTCGGCAAGACGGAAATGTGGCTGATCCTGAAAACGCGTCCCGATGCGTGTATTTATCTCGGGTTCGGACGAAAAATTTCCAAAGAAAGATTTTCCGAACTCGCGGAGCAAACGAAAACAGCCCCCGACGCGATGCTCCCCTATCTGAACCGCGTAGAGGTACGAGAGGGCGACGTCTATCTCATCCCCGCGCGCACGGTGCACGCGATCGGCGCGGGATGCCTGATCCTCGAAGTGCAGGAGCCGACCGATTTTACCATCCAGCCCGAATATTGGTGCGGCGACTATCTTTTAAACGAGCGGGAAATGTATCTGGGACTGAAAAAAGACGAGGCGCTCGACTGTTTCGACTTCGGGTCATGCGGGACCGACGTCGCTCTGCGCGCGAAAAAACGCCCGAAAATCATCCGAAAAACAAATGCCGCGCTTTGGGAATCTTTGATCGGCGAAAAAGACACGCCCTGTTTTTCGGTAGAGCGCCTGTCGATCACGCGGGGAAAAGAAACGCTCGGCCGCGCGCCCGCCCTGTGCGTCGTCCTCGAAGGCGAAGGCATGATTCGGGGCGAAAATTACGGCGAACAACTGAAAAGAGGCGATTATTTCTTTTTGCCCGCCTGCGCCGCGGATAAATATTTTATTTCTTCGGAAAGTTCTATACAGATCGCCGTATGTAAAAACTGAAAAAGCCCCGTACCGACATTTCGGTACGGGGCTTTTCGTTATGCGATTTTATATGCGTAATTGAGCCTGCCGAGGGGCGCGCTGTCGCCCGAATAGTAGAAATCGTCGATATCTCCGAATTTTTGCAGATTGTCGGTCGCTTTGACGCCGACGACGGTATGCTCCCTGACGCCGAGCAAGGAGAGCGGGATTTGGTAAAGCACGGTCTTATCGGAAACCGAACAGACCGCGTTTCCGACGGCGCTCGCCGCACTGCCGACGCCCGTGAATTTCTCCACGCGCGCGCTGTTGCCTTCCATGCCGCGGCCGACGACGAAATCGTAATTCTCCCAGCCCTTCCCGCCGCAGGAAAGATAGACGTTCATCCAGTTTTCGTCGTTTCCCGCGCGCTCGGTGATCTTCTCCTTGCAAATCACGGCGACGTACAGATTATTTTCGTCGTTGCCGATCAAAACTTTTACGATATTGTTGCGGTCGGTGCGGTCAGTATAATCGTAAATATCGCCTACCGAAAAGGACGTGCGCGGCGCGGCGTCCGCGCCGACGTCGCAAAACACGGCGGGAAGCGCGGAAACGTCTGCGGCGGAAGCGACGGACGCCTTTTCGAAGAGCGCCACGTTATCGGTATTGTTTACCGATTTCCCCTTGAAATTCCGCACGTTGCGGGCGATCTGCATATAGTAGTTGTCACCGTAGCCGCCCTTCATCATCTCCGCATCGCGCGAAAAAGCGCAGTTGAACAGGTCGTTGAACACCGCATACGAAGTGGAGTAACTGATCTTGGGCGCCGCCCACTCGTTCCAGCCCGTGATCGTGACCATGTTCAGATCGTCTTTCGCGTTTAAAGCGTTTTTCCACTGAAACTCGAAATTGGTGCCCGCAAGCACGTTGTCGGGATCGACGCCGTATTCGTTCGGTTCGTTCTCCGTCCAGCCCCGCGCGCGGTATGCGTAACTGTGCCCGCCCTTCAAACTGTCGAGATAACTCGTGCTCGACCAGGAGCGCACGTGCTGCGCGACGGAAACATTCATCGTGCCGCCGTGATTCGGCTGGCTCGTGCCCGCCTCGTTCCATTCGATCCAAGGAAAAGAGTTTTCGTCCGCGGAGTCCGAAGGCCACTGCATCTCTTTGAGCCACAGATTTTTTTGGATCTTTTCGTCCGTGACCTTGGAAAAATGCCCGACGACCATGGGTTTATACGCGGGATTGATCTCCCTGTCGCCGCGGAACCAACAGGTTTTGTATTTGGAATCGGTGTACCAGTTTTCGTAGAGCGAGGAAACTTTCGCCGCGCTGTCCGACTCGTTGTCGGGAAGCATAAAGGTGAGAAGGGGCACGTTTTCATACCCTTCTTCCTGCAATTCCAGAATGACTTTCAAAATCGCCTGCACGGCAGTCGAATATTCGTAGGTGGAATTGGAATAATCCAGATACAGAAAATCGATGCCCGCCTGCATGAATAACTCCATATGGCGGCGTATCACCCACTCGTCCTCCGACTTATAGTAGCCGTAAAGCGGCTCGCCCCAGTAATGAAAGGAAGTGTACGGGCTGATCTCCGCATCGTACGCGGCGCTGTCGGGAAGGGCGAAGAGCGGATTGTTCTCCGTTTCGCTGCCGTATCGTTCCAACAATTTGGAAATGTCGTAGATCTTGTTATGACCGCTCGCGCCGAGGTTGACGAAATAGAAGATGCCGACGTATTTGTTTTCGACGCCCGCGGTCGGCTCGACGCGCCTGCCGAGACTGTCCGTTCCCATGAGTTGCGAATAGGTGAATTCCTCTTCGGAAAGCGCAGCCAGCATTTCGTTGAGTTCTTTTTGCTCCGCGGATATCTGACCGCCCGGCGGATCGTCGCCGCCGCCCGACGGCGCGCAGCCGCACAGTCCCGCAGCGAGCAGCGCCGAAAGAATTAAGGCAAGAAATTTTTTCATGGATCTCCCTCCCTGATTCATGCGATTTTATACGCGTAATTGAGCCGCCCCATCGGCGCGCTGTCTCCGTGCGTGTAAAATTCGTCCGCGTCGCACAGTTTCTGCAAATTATCCGTTGCTTTCACGCCGATTGTCGTCTTTGACGTTACGCCCAAAAGGTTTAAGGGAATGCTGTAAACGACGGTGTTGCCCGAAACGGCAAAATTTGCCTCGCCCTTGTCCGTCGCTTTTCCGTCCGCGGAGAGCGACTGCACGCTCGCTTTCTTTCCGTGAAACGAGCGCCCCACGATAAAGTCGTAACCCTGCCAGCCCGCGCCGCCGCAGGACAGGTACAGATTCATCCAGTTTTCGTCCTTGCCGTTATATTCTTCGATATCGCTCTTGCAGGTGACGGCAACGTACAGATTTTGCGCATCGTTTGCGATTTTGAGCGATTCGATGTCGTTGCGGGCTGTATCGTCCTCGTACACGAGCGACGGATCGACCGACTGATAGTTCCGCGCGATCGTGGAAACGCCCAGATCGAGGTATTTGCGCGAAACTTTATCCCAGGAAGAAAGATCGTCGATATCGATGGAGGTCTGTTCGAAGAGCGCCACGTTGTCGCTTTCCTCGACGGTGATGCCCTTGAATCTGCGGATATTCTCCACGAGTTGCATATAATAATTGTCCCCGTAGCCGCCCGCCATCATTTCCGCGTCGCGCGAGTACGCCATGTTGAAACTGTCCACGTACATACCGCGGTCGGATACGGAACTTGCGGGATCGTCGGGCGGAAGTTTGCGCACGATCCACTCGTTCCAGCCCGTGACGGTGACCATGTTCACTTCCGTTTCCGATTCGAACACGTTGTTCCATTGATAATCGAAATTATCGCCGCGCAGCACGCTCTCGTCGTCCGCGCCGTGGTCGAGGCCCAATTCGGGTTTCCAACCGCGCGCGCGGTAATCGGCTTTGGGATTGAAATACGCCTCGCTGGAAGCCTCTCCTCCCTGCGATACGGAAACGTTCATGATGCCGTTATGGTTTTTCTGATATACGTTCCAGTCCATCCAGGGGATGGCGTCGGCGTTGAATATCTGACCAGGCCATTGTATATATTTCAGCCAGAACATATCCTTGTATTCCTCTTCGCAATTCGACCAGTTGCCCACGAGCAGAGGCTTTTGCGAGGGGTTCATCGTTTCGTCCGCGCGGAACCAGCAGGATTCGTATTTTTTCAAATTGCTGCCGCTGAAATACGTGGATACCACGCTCGCCATCGTATATGCCGCGCCGCCCGGATCCATGCCGCTCAAAAAGAACGTGACCTGCGGCACGTCGTAACCCTCTTTCTGCATATCTAAAATTGCATCCAGAAGGGCTTTCGTCGCCTCGGGATAAATAATGTTATTCGTGTAATCCAAATACAGAAAATCGATATCCGCATAGGCGAAAAGTTCCAGATGTTTTCTCAAAACCCAGGGATCTTCGCTGCAATAATAGCCGTAGAGCGGTTCGCCCCAATAGTGCGCCAATTCTTCGGGACTGAGCGAAGGGTCGTAGTATTCGCTGGTCGGCCCCGTCGAGATCGCGGTGATGGGACTGGTGTAGACGGTCCTGTCGGGAAACTGTTCCAACAGTTTGGTGATGTCGTAAATTTTATCCGTGTGGTAGCCGTTGGCGACGAAATAGAACATACCGACGTATTTTTCGTTCTGTCCCGCGGTCGCGCTCACCTTGCGCCCCAAAGCGTCCGTGCCGTTCATCTGCGCGAGCGTAAACTGTTCGTCGTCCAGTGTCGAAAGCGCGTCGTTGACCTCTTTCTGCGTATCCTTTGCAGGCGCAGGCGGCTCGGGAGAACCCGAACCGTCGCATCCGAACAAAGATAAAGCCATGATCAGCGCAAAGAAAAACGCGGCGCATTTTTTGAAAATTCTCATCTTACCTCCTATCCTTTAAGACCGCCGATCTTGATGCCCCCGATCATCTGTTTCTGGAAGATCAGATAGAGCGCCATCGGCAGGAACGTCATACATACCGCCATCGCCATTTTCGCGTTGGAGAAGATCGCCGCGGCGCCCGAAGAACTGAACTGTTTATAGAAGGCGACCGCAATGGTCATCTTTTCCAGCGTCGTTAAATAAATGAGCGGCCCCTGAAAATCCGACCAACGCCCGATGACTGTGCTGATGCCGATAAACAACAGCACGTTTTTACACATCGGCAGCATGATATACAGGAAAATCTGGAACATATTCGCGCCGTCGATGGTGGCGGCGTTGTCGTAATCGCGCGGAATGGCGCGCAAAAACTGGATCATGAGGAAAATGTTCATGGCGCCGCCGCCGAAAAAGGCGGTCACCCACTGCGAGGCGAGATTGTCCACCAGCCCGAACGCGTTGAACATGACGTACGTCGGCACCATGACCACCGCGCCCGGCAGCATGACCGTGCTCATCATGATCATGAACATGGCGTTCTTGCCCTTGAAATTTCGGCGCGCGAAAGGATAAGCCGCCATAAAGCCCGTAAGCGGGATAAATATTCCGTTGATGAGAACGACGATCAAGGAATTTTGAAAGTACGTCCAGTATTCCAGAAATATTTTATAATTGGAAAAATACACCCCCGACTTCGGGAACAGCATGGGCGTCGGCGCGTTCGCGTCCACGAGGTTCATCAGGCTCTTGGAAACCATAAAGATATAGGGAAACAGAAGAAAGAGCGCGAGCAGGACCATCACGAAAAATTTCGCGACGAGAACGATTGTTTCGCGCAATTTTTTGCGGGAACGGCTTCTTCGCAAAAACTCGTGCGATGAGATCGGAATTTCTTTCATCTTATTCGCCCTCCCCGTAATTCACCCATTTATTGGTCTTGAACATGACGAGCGTGAGCGCCGCGATGACGATGAACATCAGCCAGCCGAGCGAGCAGGCGAGTCCGTATTGGTTGCTGCCGCCGAACGCCGTTTCGTATATGCGGATACTGATAAAATACAGACAGTCGTTCGGTCCCCGCCCGACCATCGCGTAGACGTCGAACGCCTGCATCGCCGCGATGAGCGCGTTGATGAGATTGTAGAAGATCATGGGCGTGGACATGGGAATCGTGATGCGGAACAATTTGGTAAAGTACCCCGCGCCGTCCAAACTGGCCGCCTCGTACAGTTCGGGTCCGATGTTGCGAAGAGCCGCCAGCCACATGATGATATTGCCGCCGATGCCCCACACGCCCGTTAATATCAACGTGGCGAGAGCGGTGTTCTCTCCTTCCAGAAATTTACTCGTCGGGAGCCCCAGCGTCAGGAGCAGTTGATTGGCAAGCCCCGCCTCGCGGAATACGTCCGCCCAGATAAAAGACATGGCGATGCCGGGGATAATGGTGGGCATATAATAGAGAAGGCGGAATACGCCCACCCCCTTCACTTCGCGGTTGACGAGCAGCGCGACCATGAACGAGAGGACCATGCCGAGCGGGATCGAAATGATCGCCCACAAAAACGTGATCCCGAAAGAAAACGCCACGCCCTTGAACAGACCGTTCTCGCTCGGGTCGAACAGTTTCGCGAAGTTGAAAGCGCCGATCTTGGAAAAGAAAATCCCGTTATAATCGGTAAAACTGTACAAGAGCGACGAGATCACGGGATAGACCGTGAAGATGAAGAATCCCAGAATTACAGGCAGTAAAAACAGATAACAGCCGTAATCTTTTTTGAGCCATTTGAAAAACTTATTGCCGTGATTGGGTCCGCCCGCGCGCCCCGCGCGCGGCTTTGCAACCGTTTGCACCTTTTCTAACATGAAAGCCTTCCTTTAATCAATCAGCCGTTGGCAGTCTTGATATCCGACACCATTTTGTCCGCCGCCGCTTTCAGATTCCAGGGGAAGTTGGCCGTGGAGCCCGAAATACACGACTTGAACGCTTCTTCGATACGTGCGGTCACGTACGCCTGCGCGGCAAAGGGCACGTAGGGATAAAAGTCGTTTACTGAGCACGCGGCCTCGTCCATTTTGTAGATAAACGCGTCGTGATTGAAATCGGAACCCAGTTTTTCGGGCAGGCAGGTGCGCCAGGTCGCGGTTGGGTCGGTCAAAAGACTGGTGCGTACGGGTACGCAGTCGCCCGTTTCGGAATAGGCGTTCTGTCCCTCGATACTGACGACGTGTTTCAAAAACTGCCATGCTTCCGTGCCGTGCGCGCAATTTTTGTACATGGCATAGCCGCTGCACCCCGCGCCTACCGCGTATTCGCCGCCGAAGTTGGGCAACGCCGCCACGCCGAGATTGTTGTTCCCGATGCCGAGGTAGGTCTGTCCGCCCATCGTTTCTTCATTCAGGATATCGCTCATGACCGCGCGCGCGTGCAGGTAAATGGGAGATTGCTGCATACGGAACTGTACGCCGTTTCTGTCGGCGCCCGTAGTCAGATCGATCGCTAAGGCGATCCCTCCGACCTTTGTGTTGACCAGATCTCCCCAATATTGAATCGCCGCGGTAGTTTCGGGGCTGTCGAATACGACTTCGCCCTGTTCGTTGACGACGCTGCCGCCGAACGATTTCACCAAAGGGTAATCGAGCGAACTCCACGCGACGTTGCAGTCCACGATATAATTGCACACATCCGCATACACGGCGCCGTAATCGTTGGTTTTATCGTCGAGTTTTGCAATATTGGTGGCGAGTTTTTCGCACATCGCCTTGAATTCCTCGCCCGTCATCTCATCGGTGGGATAGTCAACCTTGGCGGCTTTGAACATTGCCTTATTATAATACATGACGACCTGATTGTAATCGCGGGGCATCATGTACAGTTTGTCGTTTACAGAAGAAACTTTCAGCATCTGCGCATTCAGATCCTCCTCATCGATCGACTCATCCGCATCCATCAGAGATTCGAGGGGCGAAAGGATGTCAAGATCGATCCACTCGTTGATATAATTCTGGTCCAGCCAAAAAATATCGTACATATTGGCGGGATCCTTCATAGACGCAGCCGCGACGCGGCCGATCGACGCCTTGTAACCGTTCAAGTCAAGATAGGTGGGTTCCACCTTGATTTTGGGATATTTTTTCTGAAACGATCCGATAAACGCGTTCAGTGCGTTTCTGTGACTCGCAACGTCGGGCGCGGCAATTTTTAAAGTACCTTCGAAGCCGGAATCGGGATTGAGCACGATGTTGCCGAGCATCTCCTGATTCCCTTCGCCGCCTCCGCCGCCCGGACGGAAATCGCATGCGGTGAACATGCTCAGCGCAAGAATGACCGTTAAGATAACCGTAATAATTTTTTTCAAACTTTTTCTCCTTTATCGGGTGAATATGCGTTCATCCCGTCCCGCATCTCATCGGATAAACGAGAGATGCGGCGGGAATGAACGGGGGTGCGATTTTAACTTTGAACTCTTTTCTGATTATCTTGCTTTTTTCTTTTTGGCGAGCGCGACGGCCGCAACAGTCAGCAATACGACAGCCGCCGCCGCGGAAGCGGAAACAGCCGCGACGCTACCGCATCCTCTTTGATTCGCCTCCCATTTCGCATAGACGGTAACGGTATCGGATACAGCCGTGTTAAAGTCGAATTCCTTGGTGCACTCTTTGTCCGTAAACCAGCCGACGAACGTAAATCCGTCCTTTTCGGGAACTTCGGGCGCGACGAATTTATCTCCGTATGCAGCGGTCGCCGTCTTGTATTTGTTCTCGCCGTCCATAAAAGTGATGGTGTATTGGTTCGCATCGTACTTGGCATACAGCGTCGTCGCCTGCGACACGACGGTGTTTTCAAAGTCGAACGCCTTTGTCAACGCTTCGTCTTCGAACCAGCCCGCAAACGAATGCCCCGTCTTTTCGGGTGCGGCGTCCACGTCGAACTCGTCGATGATCTCGCCCGCAAGAACGTACAGTTTTTCATTCACTTCTTTGCCGTCCGCCATAAAGGTAACGGGAACCGAAAACTTCACGGTCACTTCGCTCGCCCCGAAAGGCATATTGAAATAATAACTCTTCTTGGTTTCGTCGTAGCCTACGGATACTTTGGCGCCGTCTGCAAACACGCCTTCTTCCGAAAATTGATAGCCCTCCGCGGGAGTCGCGGTAAAGTACACGCGTTCGCCCGACAAAAGTCCCGTCGCCGCCTCGGCGGTATCGATGGTGAACGTTCCGTTGCTCACAGCGCCCTTGGTGACGGTCGAAACCTGCGAAGCGCGCGCGCTGAGCCAGGTTATGCGGGTAGTTTCCAATACCAGATACATTCCGTCGGGGAACATTTTCTGCGTGGCGTCCATGGTCGCAATTTCCACCCAATTGCCTTCTTTGAGTTGATAAATTTTTGTGTTGTCCGTGCCGATCGTAATTTTCAGATCGACGGGTTTCCCCTCTTCATAGGTAAAGGAATTCTTTTCGGAACTGCCGCCCGTCAAAACATTGATCTTGCCCGCGCCCATCGTATCGTTTGCCTGCACTTCCGTATTGACTCTGTGACCGAATACGGCGATCGAACCAAAGTTAGTTTCATGCATCTGCCCTTGGTTGATCAAAGCGCCTGTAAGGCTGTTGAACATGCCCACGAAGAAATGTTTCTGTTCGTGTTTGGGACCGTCTTTATCGTTCGCGCTCTCGTTTTTGGAATCGAGCGTGTAACTCAGATAAATATCTTTGGTCACGTCGAATTTACGCGTATTCGCGATATAGCCGACGTAATCGATATTGATGTCGGAATAACCGTCCACGGATTTCATCGCTTCCGCGCTGCCGTACTTGGAGTTGGGCGCGAGCGTCTGATTTGCCGTCAGAACGTTTCCGTCGGCGTCCTTGCCGCCCGAGCGGTTGCGGTCCCAGCCGTCGGCGTTGGGGCGAACGTATTCGTTGGCAATTTCGATATCCTTGTCTTTGATCGCAGCAATAAATGTGAGGGGGCCTTCTACCGTGACGCCGTTCGCGCCGAAGTTGACCTTTTCCGCCATCGTCGCGTCCGTGTACCAGACAAGTTCGATATTCGTATATTCGGGGAAGCCCGTGATCTGCCCGAAGGAAGGCATCATCTCTTCGGTGATCTTACCGCCGTTCATGACGGGAACGACAGCCGTCTGCGTATTTGCGTTTTTGCCGTTAAAGCCGAGGACTTTCGCCGTTACGTTATAACCGAAAACAGCGTAAACGTCGGTCGTGCCCGTGATCGCTTTATCAAAATCGAAAGCCGTCTTGCCGTCGGGGGCGGTAAACCATCCGATAAAGGTCATTCCCTCTTTTTCGGGATCGGCGGGTTGAACAGCCTTTGCTCCGTCGTCGATATTCTGGAAGGAAAGCACCTCGTCTCCGTCCTTGAAATTAACGACCAGAACGTCTACCGTTTTTGCATACAGTGTGGTATCCGCCGTAAGCGCCGTATTGAAATCGAACGCCTGTGTCAGAGCCGCGTCCGCATACCAACCCGTTATGCGTTTGCCCGCAATGGCGATATCTTTGTCATACGCCTTGTCACCGCTCTTCAAAACGGTATCCAGCAGTTTGGTCTCGCCGTGCATATAGGAAACGGTGAAATCCCCTTTCGACACGCTGACCTGACCGCTCGTCGCGCTCGAAGGCAGCGTGAAACTATAAAATCCATCCGTGTCGATGTCTACCCGCGTTCCGCCTATGGTCACGTACGGCATACGGTCCGTACCCGACGCCAACGCAAAGCGCGTGAGCACGTTTTTAAAGACGCATATATTGTATAAATTTTCTTTATAAATATTGGAACTGCCGTCCAGAGAGATCGCATATCCCTCTTCGAATCCCGACCAATTCCAACTATCGTCTATACCGCTGAACGTGAGGCCATGGCTCAAGTTTACGGCGATAGATTCTATGCCGTCGCCTTCGGCAACGATCGTTATGTACGCTTCATCCGGTCCGTACCAGACCCCGAGCGTATCCGTCTCATCGTTCAGGCAGCACTGCTGATATTCGCCGCCGCCCATCGTGAAAGCCTTGGATATCCCGCTGTTCGTTTCGGGATAGCGGATCTCGCCGCCGATGGCGCTGAATTTATCGAATATGAAAGAGACGGGCTGACCCGCCGCGACCTGCTTTCCGTTGAATCCGTTGTTCACGCCGCCCGCGGCGACAAGCGACGCTCCGCCGATCTCCATGGTTCCCCAGTACATATCGACTATCGTATCGCTGTAAGTCCGCTCGCCGGTAGAAGGGTCGACCGTGGCGAGTTTTTTCGCGGAGACCACCCATTTGATATTGCCCGTACCTTTCCCTTTTATGTCCAATCGGAAAGGAATCTGGTTCGATAGTTGCTTGCCCGACCCGAAAACGTCCTGAAAAGGAATTTTGACCGCCTCGGAAAAAGTGATCTTATCTCCGTTTTGCAGATCGGTGAACGTGGAATAGCCGTCGTCGCCGACAGAGTGGCCGACGTCCGCCTTCGCATCCCCGCGCGTTACCTGCGTGTTCCAGCCGTTTTCATCTACGGCTGCCGCCGATGCGCCGTCGGCAAACGTAAACATGCAAACTCCGCACATCACGCACGCGACGAAGACCGTCGCAAGCAGCGTACAAAGTTTCACCCTGAATTTAGTCATATTTTCCTCCTGTGAAGAATTTTATTATTGACTGCCCCAAAGGGCAGTTCAATTTCTTTGAATGGATTTGCCCAAAATCAAAGATTTTGGGCTTTTTTGTATACAAAAAAGAATTTCTCCGTATCTGATTCAATTATAAAACTTAAAATGAACGCGTTCCTCTCGTCTTTATGCAAACTTGTTTCAAAAATTGCGTTATTCGACGGGTTCGATCGGAACGACGCACGAACAGTCGACCGTGGCGAGTTTATCCGGGTTGTACGCCCAACGCACTGCGTTTTTCAAAACTTTTTGCACGAGCGGGTGATAAAAAGTGGGGAAAGTTTCGTGCCCGGGCTGAAAATAAAACACTTTTCCCGCGCCGCGCTCGAACGTGACGCCGCCGCGGAACACCCTTCCGCCCTGATACCAGCAGGTGAAGATCGTCCGCGAGGGTTCGGGGATCCCGAACGGCTCGCCGTACATTTCTTCTTTCGGAAGATCGATATAGGCAGGCAATCCCTTGGCGATGGGATGTCCCGGCGCGCAGACCCAAAGGCGCTCGCGCTCGCCGTCCTCGCCCCAGCAAAGTTGGCCGCTCGCGCCGATGATGCGCTTGAACGGTTTGCTTAGATGCGACGAATGCAGCAGGATCAATCCCATACCGCCGTGCACGCGGCGGGCGATCTTCTCCACGAGTTCGTCCGACACGTCATCGTGGCGGCAATGCCCCCACCACACGAGCACGTCCGTTTCGTTCAAAAGCGAATCGGGCAGCCCTTGCCCGGGCATACCCATCGTGACCGCCGTCGCCGCGATATCCCCTTCGGCGTTCAAAAATTCTTTAATCGTTTCGTGATGTCCCTTCGGATAGACGGCGAGCGCCGCCTCGCACTGACAGGAAAACGAAAATTCGCTCCAAACCGTTACTTTGATCATAACTTTACCTCCTTACCCTCTTTAGCGGAGCGATAGATCGCTTCTAAAATTTTGACCATGTTTTCGCCCTGCGCGTTGTCGAAGTCCGCCGCCTCGCCATAGAGGACTACGTTCACGAAATGGCGGAGATTGTCGCGGTGTCCGTTTGCGGGACCGAGTTTGGGAACGACGTCGACGAGCGCGCCGTTCTTCTCGTTGAACACTTTGACCTGTTCGTCCTTCCACGTGCAGCCGCCCTTGGTGCCGCGAAGTTCTACAAAGCGCGATTCCTCTTCGATATTGCTCGCCCAACTGAACTCCACCTGTAAACTCGCGCCGTTCTCGAATCTGATAAAGCCCGTCGCAAGATCCTCCACGTCGAATATGCCGTCCTCTTTCTTTTCGCCGAACGAGGAATGCTCGGAATCGGATATATCGTCCGCCTCGGCGAATTTGCAGTACGTGCTGCCCGAAACCGCGACCGCTTTCGGGTTGCCCATAAGGTAGATCGCAAGATCGAGCATATGCACGCCCAAATCAATGAGCGGCCCGCCGCCCGAACGGCTCTTGGTGGTGAACCAGCCGCCCTTGCCCGGGATCCCGCGGCGGCGTATCCAGCCGCAGCGCCCCGCGTAAATCTCGCCGAACTCGCCCGCATCGACGCATTTTTTCAGATACAGGCTTCCCGCGGTATGTCGGTTATTGCGCATGACCATCAGAACCTTGCCGCTCTTTTGCTGTGCCGCGCTCATTCTTTTGCGCTCTTCGAAAGAAATCGCGTCGGGCTTTTCGCAGAAAACGTGCTTGCCGTGTTCGAGCGCGTACACGGCAATTTCCGAATGCAGATCGTTCGGCGTGCAGATATCCACCGCGTCGAGCGATTCCTTTTCGAGCATCTCGCGGTAATCCGCGTACTTTTTCGCGGTCGCGGGGATCTGATCGTAATTCATTTTTTCGGGAACGATATCCGAGACCGCGACGATCTCCACGTCTTCCATTCCGTTATACGAACAAATATGCGCGACGCGGGCGATACTGCCGACGCCTACGATCCCGATACGCAACTTTTTCATTCCATGCCTCCGTTCGATAAATTTTCGGTTTTGCTATTGCTTTTTTATGAAATTTATTATATACTACATATGCGGCCGATTCATCTTGATTTTGTATGCGACCGTATCAAATATTGCAGTAAATCAAAGGAAACGTTTTGGATAAAAATAATTCGAATTACGAATTGACGCAGGATCGATACCCCCACATTTATACTGCTTCGGGACGCGACCAATGCTGTACCACGCATTTTCACCGCAAGATCGAATTGCTTTATAATATGGAGGGCGTAAAAAAAGTCACCGTAAACAATCGGGATTACGTTTTGAAGCCGCACAATCTGTGTATCGTGGACAGTTATTCCCTGCACTATTACGAACCGACGGAAGGAAAACAGTCCATTCTGACGCTGACGACCGCCTGCAGCGAGCACTATTTTCAGTATCGGCGCAATAAAACGCTGCGCGGCAACGTGGTCGCCGACCAAACGTACTGCCGCGAAAATTTACTGCCATACTTCGAACGCCTTCTCGGGTACGAAAAACTGGACGCCTTTTCCGTACAGGCGAACGTAGACATGCTCCTTTCGGGCATCTGCGCGGCGGTGGGGTTGCAGGAATCTTCCGAATCGCTCGAGCCCGAAAGCATGGATTCCATTCTCGCTTATATCGAACAGAATTACCATACCGATCTGACGCTCACCACGCTTGCGGATCATTTCGGATACAGCAAATATTATTTTTCGCGCATTTTCAACAATATGTTCCACACCAGTATCAACGACTATTTAAGCGTCATTCGCCTGGAAAAGACCTTTCAGTATCTGGAGGCGAACAAGTGCAGCATCACGACCGCCGCTTTCAACAACGGATTCAACAGCATGCCGACTTTCTACCGCGTGCTCAAAAAGAATCACGGCGTGCTTCCCGCAAAAAAATAAATGATATAAAAGCCCCCCGACTAATACAGCCGGGGGGCTTTTTTGTCTTGCAGATCAAAGTTCGAAACAATAATTCAGCCGTCCGTACGGCGCGCTGTCGCCCGTCGTATAGAGCGCCATGATATCCGCAAGCAGATCGACGTTATCCGTCGCCTTGAGTTGCAGCGAAGTAATATCGCCCAAAAGCGATCTGGGAAGGGTAAACTGTATGGTCTTGCCGCTGACTGCGTAAGCCGCCTCTCCCACGGTCTGCGCGCTGTCGCCCGTCAGCCGTTCGACGTTCGCCCTGTTTTCCCCGCGCGAGCGGTTGATGACGAAATCGTACCCCTGTCCGCCGCCGACGTTCAGCCAGACGTTCATCCAATTCTGTCCGTCCGCGCGCGTGATCTCCTCCGCCGCGGTCAGAAGGATATAGATATTTTCACTGTCCTGCGCGGCGCGGATCTCTACGATATCGTTGCGCTTGGAAGTATTCTGATAACTCGCGCTGCCGTCGCTGTTGATAAAGTCGCGCGTCTTCCGTCCCGCGAAATCGGCAACGCCCGAAGTCACCGTGTTCCAGCCCTCGTCCACGCGCTCCCGTGAGATCGTTTTTTCCTGCACCTTGATGCCGCTGCCGCTCTCGCCGCGGAACGCGCGCATGTTGCGGATCATCTGCATATAGAAATTATCGCCGTAATAGCCTTTGATCGGCTCGATATCGCGGGAAAATTCGGGCGTGGCGCAGTCGAAAAAGACGACGGTATTGCCGATGCCCTCGACCGTGGTGGCGAGTTTGAGCGCCGACCACTCGTTCCATTCGAGAAGAAACACGATGCGCGCGTCGGATCTCATCGCCACGTCCCACTGTTCCTGGAAGTTCGCGCCCTCGTCGACGCGGTCTTTGCTGTTTTTGCCCTCGTCCGTGTAGCCGCGCCCCCAGTTCTTGTTGTAGTAGTCGATGCCGTTGGGGCTGTTTTCGAACTGTACCGAATCGCTCATGTGCATGCCCGAATTCTGCGCCACCGATACGCTGATGACGCCGTTGTGCACGGGCTGCGGGCGGGTGAATTCGATCCAGGGGAATCCGTTTTCCTTGAAAGGTTCGTTGGGCCACTGGCTGTCGCGGAAATAAAAGGTATCGCGTACGGCGCGCGGCAGATATACTTTCTGCTCGCTGCGCATGGTGAGCCACGGCTTGCCGTCGGGGTTGCGCCCCTCGTCCGTATCGCAGAACCACAGTTCCTTGTAGCGCTCTTCCTTGTACATAAAATCATACAACTGCTGCACGCGTTCGTGCGAATTCGTATTGGTGAGGAACATGATCTTGGGCACTTTATAGCCCGCCTGGCGGTAAAAATCCAGAATTTCCAACAATACGGCGAGCGGTCCTTTATAAATATTGTTGTTGGTCGCGTCGATCCCTAAAAAATCCACGCCGGCGGCGATGAACATCTGTACGTGCCGCTCCACGACCCATGCGTCGCGCATATTGTAGTAGCCGAACAGCGGTTCTCCGTAAAAGTGCATTTTCAGAAAGGGAGAGCCGCTGCCCGAATAGATCTCGTTGAAATCCATTTTGGACATATCGTAGATCCCGTCGAAATAGGGCGTGCCCTCGTCCGAATAGTCGTTGCCCAGCCACAGCACGTAAAAGATGCCGACCAGTTTTCCGTTGGTTTCGCCCGCGGGCGAGATCTCCCGCCCCAGAGCGTCGGTGCCGCCGAGCGCGCGGCTCACGTTCTGACGCTCCGTCAGGGGTGTGATTTTCGGCTGTTCCATTTCCTCTCCTTTTTTATCCGCGGGCGCGCACGCGCCGCAAGCAAGCAGCAGGCACGCGCCCATGATAAGACTGACTATTTTTTTAAAACTCATGTTAAACCTTCCAGGTATAGCCCAGCCGCCCGATGGGCGCGCTGTCTCCCGAAACATAGTAATCCATGATATCTTCGGGATGGGTGACGTGATCGGTCGCCTTGATCTTCAGCGTGAACGAATCCCCCACGCCCAAAAGCGCTTTGGGAACAGACAGTTGCAGATATTTGCCCTGTACCGAGCATTTCGCCTGCCCGATCGTTTCGAACGAATAGCCGCCGAGGCTCTTTTCCACAGACGTGACCGCGCCGTCGGGCGTACGGTTGACGACGAACTGGAATCCCTCGAACGAGGGCGCGTCGCTCCCCTCCACCCCGATGAGAACGTTCATCCAAGTCAAATCGCCCGCCTCGTGCTTTGTGATCTCTTCCGCCGTAGAAACGAGGATATACACGTTGTCGTTATCGTAAGTCAAACGGATCTCAGAAAGATCGTTGCGCGCGGAAGTATCCGTATAGGTCGCGATCTCCGCCGCGTCCTTATAATTGCGTTCGACGGCGTCGCCCACGAAATCGCGGAAGGAAGAGGTGACCTCATTCCACTGTTTGACCGAGCCCGCGACGTCTACGGTAAGTTTCTGCCCCGCAGAAACAATACCCGTTTCGCCCTTATAGGCGCGGATATTCTGTATGAGTTGCAAATAGTAATTATCGCCGTAGCCGCCTTTCATCGGTTCGATATCGCGGGAAAATTCTTCGTTGAGCGTATCCACGAAGAACACTCTGCGGTCGGGAATATTGGGGCGCGTGGGAACGCCCGTCGTGACGGTAATATCCTCGAAAAATTTGACGGCGATCCACTCGTTCCAGCCCGTTACGAATACCGTGGAAGGCGATTCTTCGAGCGCGTTGTTCCACTGCTCCTGAAAATTCGCGCCTTCGTCGATCTTAGACGGGTCGTTTTTGCCTTCGGTCGTATAGCCGCGTCCCCAGTTGGCGTTATAGTACGTGCCGCCCGTTCCGTCGGAAACGTCTTTATATTGCACGGAGTCGGAGAAGGGCCAGCCCGGATGCTGTGAAACGGAGACGCTCATGATCGAACCGCCCTTGGCGCCGCCATTCGGGTACACTTTCTGTTTGCGGTTGAAGTCGATCCAGGGGAAGCCGTCCTCTTTGTCGGGCGTTCCGGGCCATTGGCTGGAACGGAAATCGAAGAAATTCTGAATTTCCTTGGAACAGCCCGCCTTGTTGGCGCAGATGATGAGCGGTTTGCCGTTGGGAGAGAACCACAGATCTTTGTAGAGCCCTTTGGAGTACAACTGCGAATACAACTGCGTCACGCGCTGGTCGGATTCGGTATTCGTATAGAACGCGATCTTCGGCACGGCAAAGCCCTGCGCCGCGAATTCCTCCATGATGGGGAACATCACCTGCCACACCTGGTTATACGTGAACTGGTTGGTCGCGTCGAAAACCAGAAAATCGACGCCCGCCATGGTGATCATTTCCAGATGGCGGCGAATGACGAAGGGATCCTGCGCGTTGTAATAACCGAACAGCGGTTCGCCCCAATAATGATATTGGTTGGGCGGCGAAGTCAGAATTTCCGTTCCGTCCCAGAACTCGTCGCCCAAAAGTTCCATCAGGCGCGTATTGTCATAAATTTTGGTCTGCTTGCTGCGCTCCTGCCCGTTCCACAGGAAATAGAACATTCCCACGTATTTTTCGCCGTCCGTCCCCTTGATCGCGGGCACGTTGCGGCCGAGACGGTCGGTCGCCGTCAGGCTCTCGACCGTCTGTTCGCAGGTATTTAAAAGCGCGATGGTATCTGCAGGCGCGGGCGTATCCGCAGGCTTACAGCCTGCAAACAGCACCGACGCGAATGCGAGCGTCAAGATCGCACAGATCAGTTTTTTCATACATTTCCTCCGAATAAATTACAACTTCATGCCCGATGCGAAATCGCCGTTGATAAAGTATTTGAGCCCTATCAGCGAAGTGATCGCAAGCGGCACGCCCGCCAAGAGATACATGGCGTACGCCACGCCCGGTTTGGTCATGTTGACCGATTCCGCGAGATATTTGAGGCGCGGCATGAGCGTCTGGATAGCGTCGTTGCGCACGACGAGCGTGGGCCAGAGAAAGTCGTTGTACATCAGGCTGAACGTGCCCAGCCCCTGAATGATGAGAACGGGCACGGCGAGCGGAAGCGTGATCTTCGCGTACAGCACGAGATCGTTCGCCCCGTCGAGCGTGGCGCTCTCGAAAAGCGACGCGGGCTGTTGGGAAAAGAAAGTCCGGAACAGAAAGATCGCCCCGACCTGTCCGCCCGCGATGCCGGGCAGAATGAGCGCCCAGCGGGTATTGAACAGCCCGAGTTTGAGTACGGTGAGATAGGAAGGCGTCATCGTCAGCACGCTCGGCACCATCATCAGCGCCAGGACCAGCGAAAAGAGCACTTCTTTCCCGAAAAAATGATGTCTGGAAAACACGTACGCCGTCGCCGAACTGAAAAAGACCACGCCGATCGTCGTGACGACGCAGACGATCAAACTGTTGAACATATTGCCCCAAATGCCGTGAAAGGCTTCGCCGTAGTAGCCCCACTGGGGATCGCTCGGCCAGCGCCAGATGCTCATCATGTGTTCGTAGGGAAGTTTGAGCGAATACAAAAAGGTGATGACGATGGGCATGAGCACCAGCGCGATGATGACGGCGAGCGAGAGGTATAAGAGCGTCTGCGCCACCGCGCCTTCGATGCCGTGTTTTTTATGTTTCAGCATAGAATACCTCCCTTAAAAACTGCTTTCCGTCTTCTGCGCTTTCAGATTGACGAGCGTCGCGCCGAATACGATGATAAAGAGCAGCATTCCCATCGCCGCCGCCCTGCCGTAGCCCGAACCTGAATTGAGCGTCATATACATTTGCAAAGCGGGAATATTGGTCGCGCTCGTCTGTCCTGTGGTCATGTACACCCTTCCGAAATCCTGAATGGAGGTGATAAAGGTGATGATGAACACGTATTTGAGTTGCGGGCGGATCATGGGAAAGTCGATGTAAAGAATACTTTTCAGCCACGAACAGCCGTCCAGTTTTGCCGATTCTTTGTACGATTCCGGCACGGACATGAGCGCGCCGTAGAACAGAATATACTGCCCGACCCACGGCAGCCCGATCATGACGAGGGACATGAGCGCGGTCTTGTCGTTGCCCAGCCAGTCGGTTCCCCTGCCGCCGAACAATTCCACGATTGAGTTCAAAAGCCCCATATCGCCGTAAATACCCTTTGTCCAGATGAGAAGTACCGCAACGCCCGGCAGAATGCCCGGGATATAGATGAGCACGCGCACCCAATACTGCGCCTTTTTGGAATTGAGCGCCAGAATGAGTTCCGCGATGAGCACCGCGGGCACAAGCGCCTTGATAAGGTCGGTGACCAGAAAGATGAGCATATTGCCGATGCCGCCCGTAAAGAAAGGGTCTTTGAGCACGGCGACGAAATTTGCAAAGCCGACGGGGCGGGTATACACACCGGGTACGTAATCGAAAAACGAGAGGATCAGCCCCCACACCGCGGGCACGTACATGAACAGACCCAAAAGCACGAACGTGGGCAGGATAAATGTATAACTCTTCCAACTCTTGCGAAATCCGACTTTCAGACGGCGCAGTCCCTTTTGCAGGGTGACGCGGCGCTTGTCGCCCACGGCGAACCAGCCCGCAACGGCGACAGGTATCGACAGAACGGTCAGCGCCAGTCCCACGTATTTCGCCCAGCCGAAAAACAGCAGGGTGCCGATGCGGTCAATATCGTAGAACTGCGTGCGGAACCCGCGGTATTCGGAAAGGACGATGACGCCGCTGTCGGATACGGAGATGCTCTGCACTTCGGTGGGCGCGGAAATTTTCGTCACTTTGCCCGTATTGACGTTGACGATCGCCGCCTTGCCGCTGACGTTGGCGGCGACGACGGTCTCCGACGTATCGTTCGCGGCAAAGGCACACAGCGTCATGCCCGTGTTGACCGACCGTTCGAGGCTATTGCCCGAAAACACGTTGATATAACCCGTGGTATCCGCGACGATCAGTTCGCCGCCCGAAAATCCGAGCGCCAGAGGCTCGTAGGGAACGGAGGCGAACCGCTCTGAAACGAGCGCGCCCGAAGCATTTTCAAACGTGAATATATTGTAATCGGTGCTGACCCCGTACAGTACTTTGCTCTGCGGATGAATTTTCACGTCGCCGATCACATTGGACAGGGAGAGCGAAACGCCCTCTTTCTCCTGCGCGTAATCGGTGAAGTGATAGATCTCGCTTCCCTTCAAGCCGCCCTTTTTCGCCGCCACGTACACGTTTGCGTCGTCCGCGTCCAGGGACAGCACGGGGTAAGGAATTTCCAGCGTATTCAGTTTTTCGCCGTTCTCCTTGTCGAACACGTCCACTTTCCGCTCGGAAACGTATCCCGCGACCACGTATTCGGACGTCACGACGACGTCCGAAGTGCGGTCGGCGAGCGCGGCTTCCCACTGTATTTCACTTCCGTTTGCGCAAACGAGCCGCAAATCGTCGGTGGAAATATAGGAAACGTCGTCCTCCGACTGCACGGAGATCACCTTCATGTTCTTTTCGGGAAGGGAAAACCCGCTCGTCTTTGAAGAAAGGACAAAGCCGCTGATCGTGAACGCCAGAAAGAGCGCAAAAGCGAATATCGCCGCCCCGAATAAAATTGTCTGTTTTTTCCATCCGCTCATGGTTGTTTTCTCCTGTCAGGGAAAACCACGCTTTCCGCCCTCGGGCGGAAAGCGTCTTTTCCGTTTGTGATTCAATTAACTGTTTTTGCGCTTTTTCACCGCCAGTACGACTGCCGCGCCTGCTGCTGCAAGCCCCAGTGCAGCGGCTCCCGCCGCAAAGCCGATTTCGCTTCCGCAGCCGCCCTTCGACGCGCCGCCTTCGGCCGTCACCGTCACGGTGATCTCTTCGCTGAACAGGCTGCCGACGCGCACGTAAATTTTGACCGTGCCTTCCTTGACAGCCGTCACTTTGCCGTTTTCGTCCACCGTCGCGATGCGGTCGTCGCCGCTGGCGAACGTAGCCTTGATCGAAGAGGGATCAACGGTCGCGGCGATCTGGTAGGTCTCGCCGACTTTCAGGCTCTTTTCATGTTCGGAAACGGTCAGTCCGCCGACGACGGTCACCTCGCAACTCGCGCTCTTGCCGTCAACCGTATACGTGATAGTCGCCGTGCCGCTCTTGACAGCCGTCACTTTGCCCGTTTCGTCTACGGTCGCAACGCTGTTATCCGAACTGCTCCACTCTGCAGAGGTAGGAATATAACTGTTGGGGTTGGTCGTGCCGTTCAACTGGAAGGTCGTACCCTGTTTCATCTGTTGGGTGGAGCGGCTCACTTCCACGCCGTACAGAACGCCGACGTTCACGTTCTCCACGGAAAGTTCCGCTTTCGCGGAGTTTGCGGCGATCGTGTTGCCCTCGCCTACCGCGATGCACCACGTACCATCGTTAATGCCCTTGGAAACCTGCGCCCAATCGAACTGCATGGTGTAAGGGCCGACATAATCGTAAGGCGAACCGCTGGGATAAGTCATGTTTTCGCTGCCGTCGGGCACTTCGCCCTCGGTGAATACGGGCGTGAACGCCACGAAGAACGAATCTCCGTCCTTCCACATTTTCACCTGTATGCGGGTGCCGTCGCAGAATGCGCGGGCAAAGGCGTTGCCGTATCTGTCCGTGCCTGTCAGATCGCCCTTATTTTCGGGTGTCTGTTTCTGCTCTACCGTGCCCGAAACGCCCGTCTGGTACGGGAGCATGAATTTAAGACCGTAATTCCACCATTCGGCGTTGGTCGTCAGATTGACTTGCAATCCGCTGTCCGCGCCGAGCGCGAAATCCGCCGCCGTCATAGAGTTTGCGTCGCCGTTTTTGATGCTGATGCCTAAAAACCTTCCGAACTGGTTGGCGTACGTCGTATTGCTCGCGTCGAATTTATTGATAATATCGAACGTGACGGGTTTATCGAAAGTCACGCCTTCGCCGATCACCGCGTACGTATAGCCGTTCTGAATATTTCCGTTGAAGGAAATGCCCTTATCGGTCTTTTCATAGCCCGTGCCGCGCGCGATCAGGTTTTCGGAATAGAGATAATGCGTTCCGTCGCCGTGCACGTCCTCGGGCTTTTCATAAGCCTTGACGGTGACTTCGCACGTCGCTTTCAGTTCCAGTTCTCCGCTCTCGAAATTGAGGATCTTCGCGGTGACGGTGGAAGTACCCGCTTTGAGCGCCTGCAAAACACCGCCGTTCACGCTGACGACTTCATCGTCGGAAGAACTCCACACAACGCTGAGGTTTGCGGGATTGGTGGTAGCGATCAGATTGGAAAATTCGCCTACCTGCATTTCCTTTGCGTCGGCGTCGAGCGTGATCCTGTTGGCGACGGTGACGTACGCCTCGCCCTTTCTGCCGTCCGCAGCGGTCGCGACGATCTTGGTCGTGCCCGCTTTCAAAGCGGTGACGAGCCCGCTTTCGGAAACGCTCGCGATCTCGGGATTTTCGGAAACATACGCGACGTCAGCGACAGCCTCGGAGGAGATCGCGTCCTTTGCGGAAAGTTGTTTGGTCTGCTCGGGTTTCAAAAACACCGATTCGGGTTCGAGCGTCAAGCCCGCCTCTTCGGCGGTGATCGCGGAAACTTCCGCGTCTACGCTGCGCTCGGTCGCGTTCATATTGGCAAATTCGAAAGCAACATAATAGGGAGATTGATTTTCCGTATCTTTGACGAGATCGGTCAGAGGGAACGAAATCTTGGATTGGCTGACCGCAGGTCTTTCAGGCGTGCGGTCAACTGTGATCAAAATATAGAATTGATCGATCCCGCCCGCTTTTTCGGTGCCCATTTCGATCGTGAAAGGTTTATTCTGAGAAATTGCCCAGCCGATATCCGTAACGCCCTCGCCGTGCGTATTTCCGTACATGGAATCGGTATTGACAATGTCGCGTCTTCCGAAAGTCGAAATATTTACCATACCGCGGTAATTGCCGCCCGTATCGGGGGAGAGATCCTCCGATGAAAACAGGTGCAAAGAAGCGCCGTTGCCTTCCGTGCGGGAATTTTTAAAGTCCGCCGCATCGAAGCCGTTCTCCCCTTTTTCCGCCTGCGCGAAGAAGAGCGAGAAATACACCTGCGATTTCAGGTCGCCGCCGTTCAGGCCCGAATAGTCCTGATCGACGCGCGCCGTAAAACTGACTTTGCTGCCCAACTGATAGCCGTGGTCGTACACCGCGACGGTGCGGCTGTCCTTTTGTTTGCCTGCGACGGTAAAGCCGCCGTCTTTTTCCGTGAGCGCGACGGAATTGCTTCCGACGGGCTCGCCTTCGTTCGTCGCCGTGTCGGTCAGAAGCACGAATTTGTCGGTATCCGCCGCCCGCGCCGCAAGGGGCGCGAGGGACAGACAGAACATGACCGCAAACACGAGCGCGAGAAGAGGCAACAGAATGGTTTTTGTCTTGTTTCTCATAATTCCTCCTAAATTAGTTTTTATGAAAGGTTCCTTTTACAGTCTGGGATCCTTTTCGGGCGTCAGATAAGCATCCGATTTCCAACCCATCTGCGTGAAGTAGGTGGGAATATCGTTCTGGAAAGCCTTGGTGAGTTGTTCTCCGAATCTCGCCACGGTGATGTCGCCGTTGAATACGTTTTTGCACAGCGCTTCGAACATCTGATAGGAAGAGCCGTTCATGCTCGCGAGGTTTCCGAAGAACTGCCCCACGGGATTGTTGTGGCAAAGTCCGGGGAATTCGTATTCCTTTGCGGGATAAATTTCCGCGGGCGTATCCACGTCTTTCACGAGAGAGTTGCCGCTGATATACGCGCCCTGCTCTTTGAGGCTCTGATTGTAAATGTCCTGTCCCTCTTTCGAGCCCCAGAACATCATGAAGTCCATGACCAGATCGTTCTGTTTTTTGTCCTTTTTGACGACGCCGTACCAGCCGACCGCACCGCCGACCGAGCGCACGGTATCCGCATCGGGTTTCGCGTCCCCCGTTCCCGTCATGGGAGGCGCGGGGAAGAAACCGATCTCGAATTTTTCCGCGTCGGGGCGCTGGGCGAATATCTGTTTATAGGTGTTGAAAAAGTCCGTGGTGTTGTAGACCATCGCGGCGTTGCCGCCCCAGAACAGTTCCTCCGCCTGATAATAGTTGTTGGAAATAAAATTATCCTGACAGTACACGGGAATGAGTTTTTTGAGATTGGTGATCATCGCCTGATACTTGGCGTCCTTGGGCGTGATCTGGTTGTCCATCAGCGCTGCATAAAAACGGAGCATATTCGCCGTGTAATTGGAGGGAGAATCGTTGTTCTTGTCTGTAATGTCCAGCGTCCAGTCCGCGTCGATATCGGGATCGTAACAGTAATCGCCCGCAACCGCGTGGATGTCGTCGGCAATGCCGCGGTAATACTGGTCGCCGTAAATGTTCAAAAGCCAACTCATCGCGCCCGTGGTATACGTGGCGCCGCCCACCGCAAAGGGAACTTTATCCTGCGTGTTGCTCTCGATCTGCGCGCAGAATTCGAGCAGTTCGTCCCACGTTTTCGGGGCTTTGTCCGTACCGTCCGCGTTGGTCAGGCCCGCCTGCTTCCACAGCGTCTTGTTGTAGAAGAAAAAGCTCATGTTCGTGGTAAAGTTGAGCGTGTAGATGCCCGAACGGTCGGTGGAAAGCGGATACGCTTCCTCTTCCATCGTGTCTTTCCAACTCTTGTTCTGATTATAAGGATTGGGCTTGACGAGATAGGAACTGTAATCCACCATCTTCGTCGTGAGATAAGCGTTGCTGATCAAAAGCGTCTGCACGATGTCCGCGTCCGTCACCGACGAGCCGCCCGCAAACTGCGAATCCAGCCAGTCCTTATAGGTGGAAGAAGTCTGCCCCTCGACTTTTACGTCCGTTTCGGGGTGCTTATCCATGTATGCTTCCGCGACAGCCTTTAAGGCGATATCCTCAAAGGGATAGTCCTTGATGGGCAGATTGATATTGATCGTACCGTTATAGTCGATCTTGTCCGTCGTAGTGTCGGGCGGGTTATCGTTTCCGCCGCCGCAGCCCGTAAACGCCGCAAAGGCGCCCAAAAGCAGCAAAGCGGAGAGCAGTAGTGCCGAAAGTTTTTTCATTCAGATGACCTCCTTATTTTTGATCACAGTGCCCGTGCAGCGAATTTCCGTGTGAACGGGCTGCGCGAGTTCTGAAAAATCCGTCCAGATTTTAATTTCTTCGGGTGCGTCGACCGTGACGAGCGTCCTCCCCTCGTCGATGGAAATTTCCAGATCGAGATTGCCGTACAGAGTGGGGACGCGGCAGCGCACGAAGCGGCAGTTCCCGAGGTGCGGTTTTACGAGCACTTCCGTAAAGCCCGCTTTCAGGGGCATCACGCCCGCGATACGCGAAGACAACACGCCGCAGATCCCGCTGTCGGGGTGCGAAAGATCGCCCCAGTTGAGATTATCCCCGAAATCGCAGGGGGGATTGTGCATACACTCGTACACCGTTTCGGGAAGATCGGGATTGTTCACCACCGACATCCAGTCCACGTTGCTGTAAAAGTGCCCGTCCAGATAAAGAGGAAGTTTTCCGCAAAGCATTTCTTCCGCCTTTTCGGGATAGCCGTAATCGTACAGTCCGCGGATCATCAGGACCGCGATCTTTCCGTAAGCGTGCGTGATTTTTTCCGCCTGCGCGGCGATCTGTTTTGCCTGCGCGCGGCTGACCATGCGCTTTCCCATCGCGTAGGGATTGGACATATCGCACAGTTCGCGCCAGTCCTTTCTCTTGACGAAGCCGCCCTGCACACTGTCGTACAGATGGGTGAATATCCCCTCCCGCATGATTTTCGCGCGGTCGCGGCACGTTTTTGCGTACGCCGTTTCGCCGCAGAATTCCGCAAACGGAGCCAAACGCTCAAAAGCGTCCAGAATCATAAGATTCGTATATGTGTTCTTGCCGGTATCCCCCAGATAGTGGTCCCATAGCCCCTTGCTCGTTTCAAAGCGCTGTTCGAAAAGACCGTCTTCCTTATCGACGTAGCGCCACAGATAATCCATGCAGCGGCGCAGCGTACCGAACAGTCCTTTTACGCGCATATCGGCGCTCAGTTCGTAGTACGTGAGGGCGGAAACGACGTACCATGCGGCAAACATATCCGACTGATAATCGCCGTATTCGCCGTTGTTCGGGGGAACGGTATTTTCTGGATAGCAGGTGCCGAATATGTAGCCTTCGGGCGACTGGTGCACCGCTAAGATCTGCAAGGTGTTGAGCGCGTCCATGCGCTCCCCGAACGAATACCAGCCGCAGTCGAACGCCCAGTCCAGATCTCCCGACCAGGGCAGGCGGTCGCGCTTGGCGCCGTCCGAAATGAAAAAGCCGCTGCGGCGGATATCGAAATCTTCCGTTCCGCCCTGCCATTCGTAGACTGGTTCGCCTTTTACAAAGACGGACAAAGCCTCGCAGACGGCGCGCCATTCCGTATCCATCCAGAATCCGAAACTGCCGCCCGTTTGCAGGGGGGCATCGAAACGCAGGATCTCTGTTCCTTCTAAAAACACAGCCGCGCCAGACGCGGCGGCGTCGATCTCCAAATGATAGGAAACGTTATCGGTAAGAGGCGCAACGCGCGAAGCGGCGAGGAGGACGCGATCGTCTTTCCCCGTCTGCCAGAGCGAAACCTCGCCTTTTTCGGTGATTTCGAGAAGGGCGCCTTCTCTCGGAGTTTGTGCAAAAAAGAGGATACCGATACCCGTCGGGTATTCGGGATTGCGCGAAATCTGAAAATCGCAGCAAAGGCGCATTTCGCCGAGATCGAATTCTCGGGCGAGCGCTGCGTTCTGCCATTTGGTCAGTTTGCGAAGGCATAATTTACCCCGTACGTCCTCCCACTGATTCGCCTGCACGCTCGCGAGCCGCAGCGTGCGCGCGCTGGCGAGCCAGAGCCTGTTCAGATCTTCCCGATCGCTTTGAAAATACCCGACGGGAAGAACGGGGGCGGAATCGTCGACGATGGCAAACTCGGAAAGGCTCACCTGCCCCGCCGAGCCTTCGGGCACGGAAATGCACACGAACCGCTCCTGCCCCTGAATGAGGGGATAGACGAACTGTCCCGTGCGGCGCACGGAATAGTCTTCGAAACGATAGGGATTGGCGGGCATGACGGGAAGTTCTACCCCCAAATAGGTGCAACTGCCGCGCGTGAAATCTCCCTTTTCCATCGTTTCTTCCTTTTCAAACGGCGCGAAGCGGTCGGAATAGGAAATATGCAGCGCAGGTTCGCCCGAAAAGGCGCTGACGCGGAAAGTCGGATACCCGCCCACTGACGGCGCGCCCATATCGTATACGACATAACTGCCGGCTGATAGCGTGAGTTCTCCGCTGCCGCCGCACAGCGTCGCGGCGCCCTGCGCGTTTTTCTCTTTGCGGACCGAAAGCGGATAATTTATCTTCTTGTAAAACTCGGCAAAAACTTCATCCATCATAAAAAAATCTCCGTTTACAAATTTATTGTATCACGGAGATCGGAGTTTGTATTTAGACAATATTTTCGTATCTTTGGATTTTTCGATTAAAAAAAGCATACCCCCGTCAAGAGGTATGCTGTAAATTTTTGATAAAAGCAGTGGGCGAACACCCTACTTTCTGTTTGAATAGGCGGGAAAAATAATGCATATCGTCGTACCCGACCATGTAGCCCACTTCGGAAATATTGTATTTTCCCGTCAGGAACAACTTTTTCGCCTGTTCCATGCGATAATCAATGATATATTCCAGCGGCGCGCGGTTCATCTGATGTTTGAAAATAGCGCGGAAGCGGCTGGGCGAAATACCGTAATCGCGCACTACCTTGTTGAGGTCGATCTCTTCGGAATAATGATTCATGGTATAATCGATGAACTGCGAAACGTAATCGGCGCCACTTGCATTTTCCGCATCTTGATTTTTCAGATCGTCCAGAAATTCGGCGATAATGAGGATCATATACGCTTTGGTGCAAAAGCGGCCGCCCACCGATTTATCCTGAAAAGTTTCGTAAAGTTTGTTGAAAAGTTCCACGAATCTGGGTTTGTTGCGGACGGGATAACTCTCGACGAGTTCCATGATGGCCGGTTTATAACTCTTTCTCGCCGCGAGGTCGGGGCGGATCGGAACGGTATTGAGTTTGCGCTCGCACGGCTGTTTATAAACTTCCCACGCGGAAAAATCGGGGCTGCTCTCGTCGAACATAAAATCGAGATGCACGCCGTAATAGGTCGTCGCCACACGTTCGGGCACGATGCGCGTGTGCCGCACGAACGGCGGCATGATATGAAGGCACCCCTCTCCGATCGTGTATTCGGAATCATCCTTCAAAACTTTCAACGCGCCCTTAGTGACGAATATCACTTCGAAATCGTACAGAATGCGCCAGGGCACGATGTGATTTTCGTGGACGGAGCCTTCCAGCCGATTTACGTAACGGACGTAGGGATTGAACTGCGCCACGCCGATCTCACGGATCTTTTCATCCATCTTTTTTTCCGCCTTCAAATTTGCGGCCATCCGCCGCTTCTTTTTTCAGTATATCATAAACGGCCGAAAAAATCAATCTGCCGCAAAAAAAATTACGGGCGCCGCGAATGTGGCGCGGCGCCCGATCGGGTTTTTAAGAATTTTTCTTTTTACGCAGGACGAACAGCGCCGCCGCGAGAAGCAGTCCCGCAGGAACTACGGACGCAAACGCGACCGCGGAAGCACAGCCTTTCGGCGCGGGTTCGGGATCCACGCCGTCGTCTTGCTCTTCTACCGTGACCTTATAGGTGATCGTCTTGCCACCGTAGGAAACGGTGATGACGTTGTCCCCCGCTTTCAGCAAGTCGGCTTCCACGGTATAACCCGTGTACAGAAGTTCGCTGATGCCGTCCACATAGTTGATCTTGATCACAAGTCCTGCCGACACATACGTATCTCCGGGCCGATAATCCTGCTCTGCGGGCAGCGTTTCCACCTCGATGGATTCGATGGCGGGTTTATTGACCGTCACGTTGAGCACGGTGGACAGTCCCTCGTACTGAATGGTAACGGTACGGTTGTTCAGCGTGAGCGGCTTATCGCCGCCGACGATGCTATATCCTTTCGTGATCTCCTCCCTGGAACCGTCGGACCAGACAAGTACGAGCACCATGCCCGCGGGATCGAATTTTTCACCGCGCAGATAACTCATCTTCGCCGCTTCCTTTCCTACGGAAATGCTCTTGCGGGTAACGATTTCGCCGAAATCGGCGGCACGCTCGCGCATGGCCTCTTCCACTTGATAGAGAGTTTCGGCGTTGGTAACGAATCGACTCTGCGTTGCGGATACCAGATTTAACGCTTCGCGCGCGGCAGCCGCCGCGGAACGGTATTCTTTCCATGCGGCTGCGTCGCTCTTATCGAGCGCAAGCACCGTTTCCGCCGAAGGGAGTTGCCCGATCAGAGCGAGCGCGCTGCGCGCGTTGTCGTCCGCGATGATTTCGCTCGTGCGCCTGTCGGAGAAATACGCCGCATAAATCCGCCCGTCAAAGCCAGTTGCGTTTTCGGGGCAGACGAGTTTTAATTGCAGATCATCCTTGCCTACGATGCCGTTTTTGCCCGCAAAGAGTACGAGCGCAACGTAGTCTTTAAAGTTTGCGTAGAATTTTTCGCTGGCAATGCTGCCCGCATCGTCGAGAATACGGTACATTTCAGAGCCCGCCGCAAAGTCGTCCGCAGTCAAGGGCTTGGCTTCGAGCACGGGCGCTTTCAGACAGCCGAACACGTATTCGCCCGCGCCGCAGTTGAAGAAGGCTCTATTCCCGACCGCTTTGAATACGTACGGGAATTCGACGGAAGTGATGCGGGTGGCATTTTCAAAGGAACTGGCAGCCACGCGCACGGTACGGTCGTTCAGCACGACTTTACCCGTTTTTCCCGCAGGGCAGGCAAGAATCTGCACCCCGTTGGGCACGCGCTCATACAAAACGCCGTTTTCAACAAAGTATTTATCGTGTTCGCCCATAGAGAAAGCGGTGATAAAAGTCAGTCCGCCGAGCGCGCCCTCGCCGATCTTTTCGATGCCGGAAGGAATCGATAACGTGCCGTTTGCGCCCGCGATTGCGGTATTGAAGAACGCGTAATCCCCCATCGTTTTGATATTGGGGAAATCCAGACTTTTCACGCCCGAGGCCTCGAACGCGCGCGCGCCGACCGCCGTGACGGAAGGAAGGTCGAACGAAAGCGATTTTACGCAGCCGTAGAACGCTTCTTTGCCGATGATCTGCAACTGACTGAGATCGCCCGCCGCAAATACGGAACAGTTTTTGAACGCCGCGTCGCCTGCGGTTTTCAGTGCGGAAAGATCTATATTTTTGAGCGAAGTACAATTTTCGAATGCGGAATCGCCCACGCTGACGGGGACGAACGGCACGCCTTCGAGCGCTTTACAGCCGCGGAACACGCCGTTTCCGATCTCGGTGAGCGCTTTCATGCTTTCGGGAAGTTCCAAAAGGCGCAAAACGGCCTGACGAGAGAAAGTATTCGTGCCAAGCGCGCTGCTGCCCATGGCAAAGGAAACGCTGACGAGCGCTCCGCTGCCGTGCACGGCGAACACGCCGTCGCCCATGGAAACGATCCTGCCCAGTTTCACGCCGACGAGTTTTTCGCAATTTTCGAACGCGCCGTCGCCGAGCGCGCTCACATTCGTCGCGCTGAGATCCACGTCACCGAGTTCCGTATAGGCGAAACACTGCGCGCCGATTTCCGTGATGTTTGCGCCGAACGATACCTGTTGCAACGCCGCGTTGTAGAACGCCTGTTCGGGCAATGCGCCGCGGAAAACGGAAAGGTCTGCGCTCGTCATGAACTCGCACCAGGAGAAAGCGCCTTTCCCGAGTTTTTCCAGCGTCGCGGGCAGTTTGACGGAAGTCAGTCCCGTGCCCGAGAAAGCGTACGCGCCGATCTCTTTTAAGTTGCCGCTCTCCGCAAAGTTGACGGAAGACAGTTTCGAGTTACCCGAAAACGCGTTCGCCGCAATGACTTCGACTGAGGCGGGAACCGTGAAAGAAACCGCGTTCTGCCCCACCCGTATAAGCGTCTTTTTGTCCTCGCCGCGGTAGATCGCGGAAACGCCGTTCACTTCTTCCATGACGAAAGCATCGCCGCCGCCGAGGAACGTGATCTCCCGTATATTGCAATTTCCGAAAGGCGACACCTTGTTGGGATACGTGATGACGTCTATCTGATCGGGGGTAAGGTCGGTGTAGACCAACTGAGTAAGATTTTTACAGTTGAGGAACATATCGTCGCTGATGGCGGTAAAGCGGCTCAGCGTGACTTTTTTGAGCCCGATACAGTTGTAGAAAGCCCCCTGTCCCGCGACGCGAAGCCCTGTGATATCCAGTGCTTCAAGGCCGCTGCATCCCGCAAAAGCCTCGTCGCCGATGGACGCCATATGCGCGGGAATACGCTTGAAATCCACACCCTCTTTCAGATCGAGGATCTGTACGTCCTCTTTT
Source organism: Candidatus Borkfalkia ceftriaxoniphila (assembly GCF_004134775.1). NCBI lineage: Bacteria > Bacillati > Bacillota > Clostridia > Christensenellales > Christensenellaceae > Candidatus Borkfalkia > Candidatus Borkfalkia ceftriaxoniphila. Next base: position 1,705,615 of record NZ_SDOZ01000002.1, on the reverse strand, counting down.
TTGAGTCCGTTCAGAAGTTGCACGTTGTTGATGCGTTTGAGCGATACGCAGTTTGCAAAGCACTGCGCACCGAAAGAGATCGCCCGCGAATGCAGATCGATCTGTTCGAGTTTGGAACAGCCGTAAAATGCGTTGCGGTAGACGAATTCAATGGTTTCGGGGAAAACGACGCGTTTGAGCGATTTCATGTTTGCAAACGCCAAGGGCTGGATTTCCGTGCAGGGCGCGGAAATTTCCAGTTCCGTGATGTTCACGTTGTCGCGGAACGCTTCTTCGTAGATATAGTAGACGTTGAGCGATTTGGGAATGGTCACCTTGCCGCCCGCGCCGTGATACTCTCTGAGATATCCGTTCTGCACCACGAATTCGGGGCCGACCGCGAGCGTCGTGGACACGGAATACAGGCTGGGTTTTCCGTTGATCATCAGGGTTCCCTTGATGACGGTACTTCCCTCCGAAAGCGTCTTGACGTAGCCCGTATCCTTACCGATGGAAGCGACTTCGGGCACGGAAGATTCCCACTCGATGACGGGCGGCACGGAGGTATACCACGGTTCCAGAGTCGCACGCAGGCGGAAACTTTCGTTCGGGTGCACCTTAACCACCGCATTTGTCGGATTGACGAGGTTATCGTCGGTATTCTGAATGAGTCCCAACTCCATTTTATTGACGCCCGGCTCACTCTTGACTTCGTCCGAAACGGTCACGAGAATGCCGTCCGATGCGCTCGCATATTCGTTCTTGCCGCCGTACACGCGCACCAGCGCGGTGCCGGGACCGACGCCGAACAGTTCGCCGTCTTTGACGCGCACGACGTTCTCGTCGTCCGAACTCCAATACAGGTTGACGGACGTCGCGTCGGCAGGCGCGATCAGCGTTTCAAGTTTATACGCTTCGTTGACGCCGATGGTGACGGCCTTGGAATAACCTTCGCCCGTCGCGTCTTCGCCGCTCACGATCTCGATGGATTCGGGATAATTGACCGCGTCGGCAAGCGATTTGAAGTTATTGATGCGATAAGCCCGCGCGTTGAGCGCGTAATCATCTACCTGCAAATATAAATCGACGTTCTGATCGTAATAGTCGGTGATATCCAGCGTCACGGTGGTCGTCGAGTTCTTTTCGCTGTAAATAGGCGTCATGTTCGCATCGAGAAGTTCGAGCGTCATGGTAGAATAATCGGCGAAACACAGCGCAATGGACTGCGCGTAATGATTGTCGTATACGTCCACGTCGAGATATACCGAATAACGGATCTTTTCGCTCTCGTCCTTATACGGCTCGTAGCGCACGCGGTAATCGACGATCTCGGGCGCTTCGGTATCGACGTAGAAATTGAAGTCGAAAGATTTGCCGTAGGCATACTGACTCGCGTCGTACGGGCGGTTTTCCATGCTGGCGAGTTTTCCGTCCATATGGAATACGTACTGCTTGTTGTTATCCAAGCCCAATTCCTTGGCGCTCCATTCCAGTTCGACGACGGCGGCACGCGCGGTGCTCGAACCGCCCGTGTACGCCTTGCGCACGTTCTTGTCAGTCTTTTGGAACACGACTTCGCCCGTGACGGCGTCGGTGATGGAGATATTCATATATTCTGCGCCGCGCAAAAGTCCCGCATATATCGCGTACAACTGGCTGACTGTGCGGTGTCCTTTCGTATCGTAGATGGAGATCGCCGCCTTGTCCGACGAAGAATAGATCTGGCGCACGCCCGCTTCCTGTTCGTAGAGATAGGTGCCGAGAGGAATAATATATTTGTTTTCGTTATAGGAGCCGAGCGGTACGGTGGGATAGATGGCTGCCTGCGGCTTTTCGTCGTCGGGAATGCTGTCGTCCTGCAATGCTTCGCTCAGTTCGTATTCGGAAATATCGAACATGGGCGCGGCGTACCAGTCGCCGTAAAAGCCCAGCCAGGGAATGTTCAGATCGACGGGCGTATCGGTCGAAGTGTCCGTAAGAGTTACGAAACCTTCGACGTACATTCCGTTTTCGAAATTCTTATCGATATACGCTTTCGCGCTTGCGCCCAAGTTGATCTGTACGGCGATCTCCACGTCCGCGCCGGCGGCGAGCACGAGTTTATCGCCCGTCACGCCCTTGCCTTTGAACGAAATATCCGACATATTGTCGAGCATATACGCGCGTTCGGCGACGGTCATGCCGTCGGATGCGATCGTTTCGGTCATCGTCTTGGTGCCGAGTGTATACGTACGCTGTGCGTCGGACATATTCTTCACGCGGAATTTCAGCGTATATTCGCCCGTTTTTTCGGGATCGTCGCCCACTTCTATTTTCGCTTTGTCGCCCTTGTCCACATACAGATACGCCTTGGTGGACATCGCCTTTTTGATGTCGGCAAGACCCGCGCCCTGTTTTCTCGGCGAATAGGGCTGATCGGCTTCGTCGCGGGCGATGGTCGCCGTGCTCATCACGAGGAAGTTGGACATTGCCACCGCGTCGCGGTCGGTGTTGTTCTGATCGTATGATACGTTTTGTTTGACGTAAGAAAGGATCAGGCTCATCGCGCCCGCCATATTGGGCGAAGCCATACTTGTGCCGCTGTATTCCGCCCAACCGTTGGGAACGGTGGATGTGATCTCGCCGCCGTGCGCGGAAATTTCGGGTTTGAGTTTCAGATCGGGCGTCGGGCCCCAACTGGAAAAGTCGGACATGAACGGACCCGCTTTCTGCGATTCGTTCACATACATGGTCCCCTTCTGGAAGGAAACAAAGTTGTTCGCCGCGTCCATGGTGATCGAGCAGGTTGGAATGGGATCGTTCAGGTTGCCCAGACTCATGCGGATAATGCCCGACACGTTGTTGTAGATGACGCAGGCGATCGCGCCCTTCAATTTTGCAACGCGCACCTTTTCCTCGAACGTGACGTTTCCGCCGCGGCGGACGACTGCGATCTTGCCCTTCACGTCGATATTGCGCGTATAGTTGACGGACAAGCCGTACCCGGGAACGACCACGTAATCGAGTTTGATGTCGCCAGTCTGGCTGTTCACGAGTTCGGGGTGTTTGGCTTTCAACTCGGCAATGAAATCCTTCTGATTTCCGTTGCCGTCGCTCGCCTCGGTATAGTACAGATATTTATCGTTACCCGCCACGTTGACGCGGATATATTTCGCCTGCTGACCGTTGATGCTCGCAACGCTCAGAGCGCCCGCGTAGGTGGAGGGAGAGCCGACCGTGGCGGAATCGGGATTGCCCGAAAGGTTGGTGCCGTATGCGCCGCCGTAATTCGAACTGTAATCGTTGCTCGCCGCGACCACGAGAGAAATCCCCGCTTCGCGCACGCTGTCGTACACGGTCTGCATATATTCGTCGTCGCCCGTCGAAAAGCCCGCGGACGAGCCCAGACTCATATTGACGACGTCCACGCCCAGTTTCACGCAGTCTTCGAGCGCCGCGAGAATGTCGGCGGTTTCCGCGCCGCCCAAAGTTTCTTTGGTTTCGCTGTCCGTAAATACTTTGCAGATGGCGAGTTGCGCCTGCGGCGCGACGCCCGTAAAGGTCATGGGATTGCCGTTTTTATCGAGGATCTCGTTGCCGTCCTGATCCTTGATGGTTTCCTGTTCGCCGTTATCGTCGAGAATGGGAGAACCTGCTATGATGCCCGCCACATGCGTGCCGTGCGCGGAATAGGAAGGATATACGTCCGCATCGTTATCGGCGTAGTCGTAGGCGAAGGGAACTTTTTCGCTGTAATAGACGTCGTTCACGGTAACCGAAGAATTTTTCGCCTGCACGCCCGATCTGGCGCCGTCGAACACGCGCGCGCCCACATCGTCCTTGGTCAAAAGGGCTTCCTTATCCGAAGGGTTGGTCAAAAAAGCCTTGTGGCTGGCGTCCAGCCCCGTATCGAGGACGGCGACGACCATGCCCCTGCCGTTATACTCGGCGGCGATCTCCTCGTCTACTTTATAGATACCCGTGCCCCACACGTTGGCGTCGTTGGTCACGGCGCTGTCCTTGGGGGCATAGTAATATTCGGAAATATTCACCGATTTTACGCCGTCCATGCCCGAAATACGGTTTGCATATTTTACGTCCGCCTTGATGGCGACGGCGTTGGCGAGCAAAGTATATCCGTACTTGTATTCAAAGGGAATTCCTTCGCCGCGGAGCGCGGAAAGAAACTTCGCCTGCTTGGACAAAAGTTTATCCGCTTCGCGCTTGCCTCGCGCGGATTTCGCGTACTCCTGCAGCGAAGAGCCGTGTGTTTCGGATAGGCTTTCGCCTTTCAGCGATACGATCATCCAGTGTTTTCCCTGCACGTTCGCGTTTACATTGACTACGTTGCTTTTGTCAAAGGCTGCGGAAGTGTCGGCAAAGCCCAGAGAATCGTCTTCGCTCAGGCTGAATTCTTTGGAAGAATCCGCACTGATGTCTACGCGTTTCCCCTCGGGAAGCAGCGCCGAAATTGCAAACGTGGCGCACATGACGAGCACGAGTACCCACGACAAAAATTTAAACTTCTTGTAAACCATAAACTCCTCTTTAACCCCTGCGGCACTCTTCGTCGTAGAGGTGGCAGGCTACGTAATGTCCGGGCGCGTATTCACGGAATACGGGCTCTTCCCTTTGGCAGATCTCCATGCACTTTTCGCAGCGCGTATGGAATTTACAGCCCAAAGGCGGATCCGCGGGCGAGGGAATGTCGCCCTTTAAAATAATGCGGTTCATCTTGTAATCGGGATCGGGAACGGGAACGGCGGAAAAGAGCGCCTCCGTATAAGGATGCAGCGGCCGCTCGAAGATATCCTCCGTTTTGCCGTATTCCGCCATGCTGCCTAAATACATCACGCCCACTTCGTCGGAAATATGTTCCACGACGGACAGATCGTGCGAAATGAAGATATAGGCGATGCCGTCCTTTTCCTGCAAAGATTTCAAAAGATTGATGATCTGCGCCTGAATGGAAACGTCGAGCGCGGAAACGGGCTCGTCGCAGATGACCAGTTTGGGTTTGAGCGCGAGCGCGCGCGCGATGCAGATGCGCTGGCGCTGTCCGCCCGAAAATTCGTGCGGGTACCGCTCGAAATATTGCGGCTGCAAGCCGCATTTTTGCATAACTTCCAGTATGTATTTTTTATATTCGGAGGGCGGGACGATCCTGTGCTCGCGCACAGCCTCTCCGATGATCTCCCCGACCGTTAGGCGGGGGGAAAGGCTGGAATACGGATCCTGAAATATCATCTGGATCTGGGGACGGATCTTGCGAAGTTCGCGCGCTTTCATCTTTCCCAGATCGTAGCCGTTGAATTTCACGTCGCCGCCCGTGACCGAATAAAGACGAAGGATCGTTCTCCCCATCGTCGTTTTGCCGCAGCCCGATTCGCCGACGATGCCGACCGTCCGGCCGGGGTACACGTCGAAAGACACGTCGTCGACCGCGCGCAGATATTTCTTATTCTTGCCGATGCCGCCGACGGGAAAATATTTTTTCAGATTCCGCACTTTCAGAATGGGCTCCGACGCCTTGAAGTCGTTATAAACCTCGATATCTTCGTTCATTCTTTTTTGCCGCCCTCCGTATAGCGATGGCACGCCACGCCGTGCGTGGGCGAGACCCATACGAATTCTGGATACGCGCCTGCGCAGTCGGCGACGCAGCGGTCGCAACGTTCCTTAAAATAACAGTAATCGGGCATATTGATGGGATTGGGTACCTGCCCCGGTATACTGTACAGTTCTCTGACTTCTTTCCCCACGACGGGTTTGCTCTTTTGCAGCCCCACCGTATAGGGATGCAGCGGATCTTTGAAGATCTCCTGCACGGTGCCGCTCTCCACCACTTTGCCCGCATACATGACGTACACGTAGTCCGCCATCTCCGCGATGACGCCCAGATCGTGGGTAATGAGCATGATCGAGCCCTTCATTTTCTTGCGCACGTCGCGCAGAAGATCGAGGATCTGCGCCTGAATGGTCACGTCGAGCGCGGTCGTAGGTTCGTCCGCGACGATGAGGCGCGGATTGCACGCGAGCGCCATGGCGATCATCACGCGCTGGCGCATGCCGCCCGATATTTCATGGGGATAAGATTTATAGACGCGCTCCGGCATGGCGATTCCCACCTGTCGGAGCATATCCAGACTCCGCAGTTTCGCCTCCTGTTTATTTGTGCCCGGAATGTGCAGAAGCGTCACTTCGTCCAGTTGGTTGCCCACGGTAAATACGGGATTGAGCGAAGTCATGGGCTCCTGAAAGATCATGGCGATCTGCCGCCCGCGGATACGCGACATCTGCGCGACGGGCATTTTGGCAAGATCGAACACCTTTTCTTCCATTTCGAAACACAAGACGCCCGCTTCGTCGCGCTTTTGCAGCGGAACCATCACGGGTTCGCCCTTCGCATCGCATATTTTGAGCCCCGTTTTGTCGCGCTTTGCGACCATGACGGGACGTTCTCCGCCCTGTCCGTCGGGTTCCGTGCAATAAATCGGAATAGGCTTTCCGTCCGCGCCCAGTTTATATTCGCTGGATTTAAAACGGATCTCGCCTTCCACGATCTGTCCCTGCGGCGCCTGCACGAGGCGCATGAGCGACAGGCTCGTGACAGACTTTCCGCAGCCCGACTCGCCGACGATGCCGACGACGGAGCCTTCCGGCACGTTCAACGAAACGCCGTTGACCGCTTTCGAAACGCCCGAATCGGTAAAAAAGTAGGTATGCAGATTTTCGAATTCTACGATATTATGCTCGTCCGAGAGCGTCGCCGTATATTCCGTTTCGTCCGCCTTGCGGCGCTTGTTTTTTTCCAGAACGCGGATAAAGCGCTTGTTTTCGCTTGCGATCTTACGCGATTCTTTTTTGGAAAGGTAATGATTCTTTTCTTCCGACATGTTCTACCTCTTCATTTTGGGGTCGAACGCGTCGCGCAGACCGTCGCCGACAAAGTTGAAGGCGAGCACCGCGAGCACGATACAGATACCGACGGGGACCCACTGGTTCGGATATGCGCCCCAATAGGAAACTTCGCTCGTAAGCACGTTGATCATGTTGCCCCAGGTCGCAAAGTCGGCGGGAACGCCCAGTCCCAAAAATCCGAGCGTCGCTTCGGTCAGAATTATGCCGCCGAGCCCCAGCGTCATGGAAACGATGAGTTGCGGCAGGACGTTAGGCAAAAGGTGTTTGAATAACTTTCGCCATACGCTGATGCCCGTACATTCGGCTGCCATCATATATTCCTGCTCCCGAAGATAGAGGATCTGCCCCCGTACCATGCGCGCGACGCCCGCCCAGCCGATCAGCGTGAGCATCGCCATCATGATATAGAGTTTCGGCATGTCCGCCACTCCGTTTGCGTCAAGCATATAACTGATAATCAACATGATCGGCAGCGTCGGGATACAGTTGAATATATCCACGATTCGCATGATGAGCATATCCACCCACTTGCCGAAATATCCTGCCAAGCCCCCCAGAAAAACGCCTAAAAGCGTTTCCAGGATGACGACGACAAAACCCAACGTCAAAGAGATCCTTCCCCCGTACATCAGACGGGAAAAAATATCGTAGCCGTTTCTGTCCGTACCCAGTAAATGCGTGGGACTGACGGGAGCATCGAAATTGAAACTGTTCGGCGTGGCGCTGTATTCGTAAGCGACCTGCGTTTCGCCGTCTGCGTCCTGATATTCGTAAGGACGATTGATCTCGATGATCTTGCCCTGGCTACGGTCCACTTCGTCCTGTTGCCAGATCGCGGGACAGACGAGTTGCAAAAGCGGTCCGAAAAAGGAAAATGCGAATAAAAGTATGAGCGTCACCAGCCCTACGACCGACAGTTTGGAACGGAAGAACCGCTTTGCGACCATCGCCCCCGGCGATAACGTCTTGATGCGGTCTTCGAGTTTTTCTTCGGGGGCTTCGCCGCGGGAAACAAGCGCCGTTTCGGCGTACTCTGTTGCGCTGTCGTTGACGGGCCGCCCCGTCGCCTGCAGGGGCGACAGGTTTTCGAATTCTTCGTTGGGCACGACCTCGTCCGCGTTTTTATTTTGATCTTTCTCGCTCATGTCGGTCTCCTACTTCAAAATTTTAACGCGGGGGTCGACGACCGCGTACATCAGGTCGGCGAGCAGCGTTCCCAAAACAGTCAGAATGGCGAGGAACATATTATATCCCATGATAAAAGGAATATCGCCCGCTTTGAGCGCCTCATACGCTTTCAGCCCGATACCGGGAATGGCAAACATCTGCTCCGTGATCATCGCGCCGCTGAAAAGTCCCGGCAGCGTGCCCGCAAGCAGCGTGACGAGCGGGATCAAAGTATTTCTGAAAGCGTGTTTATAGATGACTTTCCCCTCGCTCAGACCCTTGGCGCGCGCCGTACGGATATAGTCTGCATTGAGCACTTCCAACGTGTTGGTGCGCGTGTATCGCATCAGCGAGCCGACGGAAAGGAATACCATGATGAACACGGGTATGACCAGATGCCAGATCTTATCCCAGAACCTTGTCCACTCGGTTGCGTCGGACGGGAGCGTGCTCGTCAGTCCGTTGACGGGGAACCACCCCAACTGCACCGAGAACAACTGGATACAGATCGCCGCGAAGAAGAAGGTCGGCAGAGCCGTTCCGATCATCGAAAGGACGCTTGCGGAATAGTCTACGACGCCGTATTGGTTGGTCGCCGCCTTGACGCCGAGCGGGATCGCGATGATGAATTCGAGAATGAGCGCCGCAAAGGCAATGCCGAAGGAGATGCCCATGTTCTCGACGATGATCGTGCTGACGCTGTCTTCGTACTTGAACGAGCGGCCGAGATCCCCTTGGAACACATTGCCGATCCATGTGAAATACCCTTTTAAGATACCCCAGAACGAACGATCCGCAAGACCGTACACCTCTAACAGGCGGTTGAATTCTTTCTCGCTCATCTTGCCGTCGATAACCATCTGCATGAATTTATTGGTAATGAAATCTCCCGGCATCATGCGGACGAGCGAATAAATGATGACGGATACGCCGAACAGTATGACGATGGCGAGCAGTATCCTCTTGATGATATATTTAACCATGAAAACTCTCCGAGGCGAACGCCGTTATCTGACGTATCCGACTTCCCAAATTTTCGCAAAGATACCGTCGTAAGACGTAGGATTCTGATTGACCGTTTTTGTATCGATCTTAGAAATGTTATAGACGGTCAGATCGTTACGCTGATACGTGGGCATTTCCACGGCAAGTTCCATAATGAGATCGAGCGCCTTGGCGTAAATATCCTTGCGGGGAGGTTCTTCGATAAAGGTACGGGCGCGGTCGATCAGATCGGAAAGTTCCTCGATAACGCCCCATTCGTAGGCGTATTTCTGTTTGTCCGCCTTAATGGCGCGGTAGCCCCAGTTCAAGGTGCTGCCCGCGTTGGAATCTTTGTGGTAAACCTGGTACATATCCGGATCGATCGTGCTCGACCAGGCAGCCGCCCAAACGGTAAGTTCGCCCTTGGAAAGTTTTTGCAGCGCAAACTGATCGGTCTTTACGTCGATCGTGAAACCGATGCCTTCCAGAACATTTTCCGCGTTCTTGAACATCTGCCATGCGGGGTGATCGTTGGATTCGCCCGCGATGGTAAAGGTGATCTTGGGCAATTTATTGCCGTCGGGATCGGCAAGGACTTTATTATCGTTGCTGACCTGATAACCGTGAGCGGCAAGCATTTTCGCAATATCGGCGCCCGAACCGTCGTAAACGTAATCCACTTCATACCCCAGATCGTCGGTAAAGGCGTAAGGCCTCTCAGCCGCGTCGTTTTTCGGATACGCCCAGGATTCCATGGATATGGGACGGTAAATCAGGTCGCACAGGCCGCCGTTGTAATAACCGTTGCTGATAATCGTGGTATCCATCGCCTTCATGATCGCGCGGCGCATCCAGACGTCTGCAATTTTGGCGGCGTTGATTCCCACGTAACCGTAACCGTTGGTGCGCGTGGTGTCGCCCTTTAAATAATCGATGCCGTTGATACGCTTGACGTTTGCGGCCGTCGCGTTAACGTTCCCCACGTCGATTTCTTTCTCGGAAAGCGAATCGAGCAGAAAATTCGAGTTGACGATCTGATATTGCAAATATTTGACCTTTGCATTCTGAATTTCGCCGCCCTTTTTGCCATCGACCAAATCAAAATAGGTATTGCGCTCGTAATAGACGCGGTTGTTCTTTTTGAATTCGTTCTTGGAGGGATACAATTCGTTTTCGCCCAGTCCCCTCTCTTTGCTCGCCTTGTAAGGGCCTGCTCCTACGGGAACGCCCAGTTTTTCGCTGTCTTTTAAGACGTTGTTCATAAAATCGGTATCGTTATAGCGGACGCCGAAATTATTTTTGACGTTCCATTCCCCTTCATCTCCCGCGCCTGCGTACGAATAATAATGCAAGGGAGCCACCGTAAAGGCAAAGTTCCAGATCGCCTTGGGGTCGACGTTTTTAATTTTAATGGAAAGCATATCGTACTCGCCGTCCAACTTTTCGCCCGCAAAGGTATCGACTTTCGAGGTGGTGATGCCCGAAATCGACCTTACGAGATTGTCGCCCGCCGTATTGTCGATGATCTTGGATTTTTCGTCCGCCTGCATTTCGGTCAACAGCGTATTCGTGCTGCCGCTGGAAAGAATGGTCAGGGCAAACTGGGAATATTCGTATTTGAATTTGCCGTTCTCGTCGTTTGCGCCGACCGTCGTACTGTAAACGAGTTCGATCGCCGCTTCCATTTTTGCGTTGTTGTGCTTTTCAAGCGTGGTCGCGCCCGACATATTCTCCCAGTTTTCGGCGTCGTATTCTTCTATGTAATCCTTTACCCATTTGCAGCCGTTGGTCATGGTAGGATCGTCGGCAAAGTTGAACGTATATAGTTCGACTTTGTCATCGCCCGTGCCGACCGTCGTTTTTATGGGTTCGCCCTTCGCGTTGTACGCGATGTCGATAATGCCGTACATATACAGGAAAGACTGCCAGTATTCGCCATCGTCATAAGCGTAAGTATTTTTGCGGTCGTCTTCAAACGAGGAAATTGCTGACTGATAATTCCCCTCTACTTCCTGACGGTAATACGGAATGAAAAATTCGATATCCTTGTTGATTTCGGCTTCGTATTTTTCCAAACCCATTACGTACTGTTTCTTCTGTTCGGCAGTGAGTTCTTCGTATTTTCCGTTCGGCGTATCTTCGAGGAGCGCCTGGTTGTTCAGCCAGTCGGATGCGCGTTTCAAACGCGTCTGCGCGTTGACGGCCGCCTGTTCCTCGAGCGCGTCGTTCGCGCTTTCGTCTTTGGACTGCGTTCTGTATTCGTTCAGCCCCACGATATCCGTCGAATAGATGGTGGCGCTGCCCGTATAGACGGGATCGAGATACACGTAAAGGTTGAAAAGAACGTCTTTGATCGTCAGATCGACGCCGTCGGAGAATTTAAGGCCTTTTTTAATAATAAAATCATAGCGGGTAAACTTTGCGTCGCTCGCATTTTTGATCTCGTTTCCCTGACTATCCAAATAAACGCTGCGATGATCTTTCGCCACGCAGGCATAATTATCGCCGCTTTTCAGTTCGCCGTTATCCGTAGTGAGCATACCGAGTTGCGTCTGGCCTACAATCTCAGAATCGTACGCGGCGCTGGAAAAGAAGGGGCTGAATACGCCGTCCGCGCCGTCGATCCCGAATACCAACGCTTTTGTCTGCTCGTCTTCCGTGGGAACGTACACTTCCTTATCGGGCGGATTATCGTCTCCATTATCCTTTTTCCCGCAACCGGCAAAGATGCCGAGACAGAAAACAAAAGCAAGCATGACTGCCAAAATCTTTTTCATTCTAAACTCCTCGCAATATTATTCGTTCGGGCTTTCGCCCCTGCAATCTATCCGTTTCCGAAAATGTTCGGAAAAATTGTAAAAAATATTTATTCGACGGTCACGGATATTGCCGTGCTGCCCGCAACGGGCGTAAAATTCTGTTCGCTTTTCAGCGTTCCGAAAATCCCGAAATGCGTGCTCTCACCCGTCTTTACTGGCATATCCACTGCCGCGACTTCGCGCTTGACGTTCAAGACACAATTTCTGAATCCAAGTCCGACAAAGTTTTCCAGATCGAGCGCCTCGCCGTTCCCGCAGAAAAATCCCACATTGAAACGCGCCCCCACGCCCGTAAGTCTGGACGTTAACGTGACCGCCAACGTCGCGTCTGCAAACGTCACGTTCTTCACGCAGCCTCTGCCCGCAAAGGAAAACAATCCGACCGACGATACCTGACCGCCCTGTCTGACAGAAGTTTCGAAATTGGAGATCGTGTGTCCGTTTCCGTCGAACGTGCCCTGATAATTCGTCGGCGTCTTGAATTCCCTTCCGCCCATATCGATGTCCGCGTCAAGGATATAATTGCGCTGTCCCATGTCGGATAATCCGTCGGCGGAAGTGACGATATACCACTTGCCCGTCAGCCAGCGAACGTAAATAGTCAGTTCGGGAGTTTCGTCATTCAAAACCAGTTGCGCCCAATCTTCAGAAGTTCTCAAACGTTTTCCGTCTTCCGTATAATAATAGTGGAAAGTATATCCGTTCCATTCGGGGTTGAGTCCGGGCTGCGAAATAGGACCTGCTTCGGTAAAACTCTGATTGACGATGTTTTCCACGCCCGCTTTGCGGGCTTCTTCGCCTACGTCGATGGTGAGTTTATAGTTCATTCCCCACTTCGCGACCAAATACAATTTATAGCCCGCCTCGTCGGGAAGGCGATCCGCCGAAAAATCCCAGGGCTCGTCCGCAAGTTGAAAAGAGCCGTCTTCGTTTTTCAAGGGTGCGCCGTTCTCGTCGAGAAGGGCCGGAAACCACGCGATGACATGCTTTGAGGACATGCTCGGCGCGTTAAACTGCAAATTATGTTTTCCGCCCGGTTCCATGATGGATACCGACGGTTTATATTTATACGTCTTGATCCCCGTCGTGTCGGAAGTGCCGAAACTGCCGCCGTTCGCATCGTACACGACGAGAGCGGTGAAGCCGTGCTCCTCGGGCAGAAACGTTTTGCTGCACGCCGCGAGCGCAAGACACGAAAGAAACAGGAGAAAAAGACATAGAATCGTTTTCCGCTTTGAAAGGTGAAAGTTCATAGGTACCTCAAGATTTCAACCAAAGCCGCAATAACAGGTAAATGAGCGTAAAAGCGGCGATAATACAAAATAGTACGGGCAGCATCGCAAGATATTGCCCTTTGACCGCGTCGCGAAATTGTTGTTTTTCCGTCTTTTTGTCACGGGCAGCGCGTTCGCGCTTGCGGCGTTTGCCGCGCCTGACGATACCGCGGTTCCACGGCATCCAATCGAAGGACATATCGGCAATCGTGCGCCCGTCGTCCGACGGATCGGTTGATTCGGGTTTTTCGTTCATAAAAATCGACTCCGAAACGGCATCCTTGCCCCCGCGGACCGCGGGGGCAATGCCGTAACGCTTTACATTTCGTTCCCCTTCTTATCGAAGAGTGTTGTCTGCGGTTTTACGCCGCCGTTTTTTCCGTAACCGTCATCTGGTTGTTTTCGATCTTCGCCTCGTAAGTCTTGCCGTCTACGTTAAATTCAAGAGAAGACATATAGTCGCTGTATTTCGCGGTCGTCGTACAGGATTTTCCGTCATATGTAACGACAAACGAAGGCGCGTTGAATCCGGCAAAACCGTCGTCGTCCTCTATTGATTCAGAAGAAATCAAAATCGTCAATTCTTTGCCGTCCTCGGTGGTATGCGATCCCATGAATTTAGCGGTGGTACCCGAATTATAAACGAGAACATAGTCTACATAGAAATCATCGACAGGATTTAAATAGATACGATAAGCATAATAACTGAGTGTCGCTAAAATATAAGAACCGTCCGAACTGAGCACTCCCTGATACGTTCCGCTTATGCTTCCGGAACATTCGATATTGAACAGAGCGCCTTCGCCCGACATGCCCGCAAAAGTAATATTCATCATCGTTTCATGATACGAATAATACGTATTGTAAACATACGTGTTTCCTTTAACGAACTGCATGACCGCTGCGGGAATCTCTTCAAGCGCGAAAGAAACTTTTTCATTTTCGATCGTCCAAGTCACGTAATAATATTTTCCGTTCAAGACCAAAGTAAAGGAATTTGCGTTGAAATCGGGTTTGATATCCACGGCATCGGCGCCGTCATACGAAGCGGTATAACTTCTGACGCCTGCGGCAATGCTGCGCTCGATCACAAGAGTTTTTCCGTCTACGGTAAACTCGCCGTCAAAGAGATATTCGCTCTCTGTATAGAGAACAAACGTACCGTCCGCCTGTTTTTCGAGATATGCGGTCACGGAATCTGCCGCAGCCGTTTTTCCCGTCAGTTTATAAAGATTTTCGTTTACACGGACAGAAGTCGCCAGGTTGAGATTCGTACCGCGATAACTATCGTCGAAATAGAAACCGAGAACGGCTTTTCCGCTCGTCTTATCAAACGACACAAAGCGGACGAGAATCTGTACGTCATCCAGAACGCTTCCGTACTCGCCTTCGTTCACTGCGCCGCGGAAATCGCTGCCTTCGGGCAAAACGTCGCTATATAATTGTTTTGCGGCAATGTCGTAAGCATAACTCTGGGTTGCGGTTTCGAAAATCAAAATGCCTTCGGTATAGAGATACTGCGCATAGATAACGCTCTCTTCGCCGTATTTCGCATTCGTCAGATCAAATTTGATCGCATAGCCGTTCACGTACTCTGCAAAATCGCCGGATATCACAACAGGCAGGGAAAGCGCTTTGCCCTCTACCGTATTCGTAAAGTTTTCGGTATAGAAGAAATCATATTCAAACGTCTTGTATACGGCAACGTTGACAGACCCCGTTTTGCTCATGACGCCCTTATACGTAACTCCGTCCAAAGTAAACGTCATCATTTTACCGCCCGTTATATCTTCGAACGCAGGTTCTATCTCTTCGCCGTTGAACGTCGTTTTCAATACGGTGGCGGGCTGATCCTCCGCGCCGCCCACGGTGATTTCAAGTTTGACCGTATTGCCGTTGAATTTGTATTCGCCGTCATAATCTTCCCACCAACTTTCGAATACGAGAAGCGGCAGAATATCTTTCGTTGCAGAATCGCTGTTGCTGCGCAAGAAGTACTCTTTCCCGCCCAACGTCACTCTGAAATTCTGGTAATCCTCTTTCACGAGCGTAGCGGTTTCGCCGTCGTACAGCACGACGAGCGAAGGCATCAAATCGGTGCTGTCGGGTTTGGTGGTCACGCCTACGGCAATGGAAAGACTTTTACCGTTAAACAATTCCGAGCCGATCAAGTTCGCAAATTTATCCTGTACGGCAAGGTAAGGCAATTTCGCCGCCGTGGCGCCATCGGTATTTTTGATCAGATATGCATTGTCGCCGTAGTTGAAATTGATCACAGGCGTGATCTCGCCGTTCCGAACGATCAGTTTACTGAGTTTGGGCGCATAATATGAGGTATCATTCGGATTGTAACTCATTTTAATGCCGCCGGAATTGCCGTTATAGACGATATAATCTCCGACAATATCGTTCAGGTCGAAAGATACAGGATTGTAAGTGATTCCGTTATAAACCAAAGAAATAACGCCTTGGGCGGTTTTGGTAAATATTGCGGTACGATCGCCCAATTTCATCGTTGCGCCGCTCTCCGTAGGGATGACGCTGAAAGACGTGGATGAAGTTTCGTCATAATAAACGGTTTTTTCCGCGAAATAGAAGGCTTTCGTACCGTCTGCGGAGATATATGCGCCTTTAAAATCGAAAAACGCCGCAAAATAATAGGGAACTTCATAGACGATGGAATCGTTAAATGTAATATTCGTCGCATTTACCGAAAAGGAATAATAATACAATTTCGAATCCTGATAGAAATCAAAATGCGTATAGGTGTTTGCGGAATAGACAAATATTTCTTTTCCGCGGAACATCATTTTTCCGTCCGCGCCCAGTTTGAATGTGTTTTCGGAATCAACCGTCGGCTTGAATTCGCTGCCGTAAATGCCGCCGAACACTTCCGCTACATACACTTCGCCGTTTACTTTGAGTACCGCCTGCGAATAATGCACGATCGTATACTCGACCGCGCCGAGTTTGCCTTTCACCTGCAAAACGTTTCTGCCGTTTTCATTGCCGTCGTCGACCAAAGAGAACGAAAGGTCTGTTAACGGGGCGTCGTTGACAAAATAAGTATCGTCGACGAATTTTACGACGTCATCCCCCGAAACGTAATTCATGCCGGAAGTTCTGCCGTCCGTATCTCTCGCCATCTCGCTGTAAACGAACAGATCGTTTCCGTTCACGGTCAGGTAACGGTTATCTGCGCCCCATTCGACCGTACGCGTTTCGCCGCCGAAATTCAGCGTTAATTTCGTACCGTTATCCGTTTTCTGAATGGTATAATCGCCGGTAGTCTCGCCGCCGAGCGTAAACGCACCTTGATTGTCGTAAGAAAGGTGTTCGCCCTTTGCGTTGCCATAAATATATTTGCCCGCATAACCTGCATATTCTATCAGACTCTGTACTTTCAGGAATTCGGAATCTCCGTTCGCAACGGTTATACCGTCCGTAAACACAACGTCAAAAGCGGTTTCGCCTTCTCTCGTCAACGTTGCGGTCAGAACGTCTCCGTTCAGTACAAATTTGACCTGCCCTTTCAGATAATCGTAAGTGACGGAACCGACTATTACGGAATATTGTCCCGAATATTCCATGAAAGAAATCTTATCGCCGCTGTGCAGACCGTCGTTATCTTTCAGATAATAAATACCGAAGAACTGACTGTAATCCTGAGGAAGATAGATATATTTATAAATGCTCAGTTGGAAATAATCTTTATCGATCACAAAATTCTGTTCGCGATTGTTGGAATTATAGGAAATATAGCATTGAACGGAAGCGTTGTACATCGAGCAATAGATCGTGACGGGATACCCGTTATAGAAAATTTCCCCGTTTTCATTTGCCGTTATCGTACCGGTGTTATCGTAATTCACGAACGTTCCGACAGGCATGTTTGCGACGTATGCGTCCGCCTCTTCTTTGGCCGCAAGGTAAACGCCGTCCGTATCGATCACATTGAAATCGGCGGGATTTGCATAGTTGTCCAATCGCAGGTATTTCGCGGCGAAGTCGTATCTGAACTCCCAATCGACGCCTTCCACGGCGATCACGGCGTCTTCCACGTCGCCTTCGTCCGCTACCGTTAAGGTTACGGGACGAGTGACGGACTCTTGTCCTTTCAATTTGGAAACGAGGTTTGCCGTGCCGTTTACTTTATCGAAAACGAGTTCGAATTCTTCGACCAACATGGAATACTGCCCCGCAAAACGCGCCAGCGCGCTTTCGGAAACAAGCGCATATGTACGATCCGCTTTTTGTACGCGGAGAACGCCGCCCTTTACGGTAACGGAAATATAGCCGTCAACGGGTATGACGGCGTTGCCGTCCGCATCGTATTCGAACGTTTCGTAATTACTCGTCGTTCCGTCGAAAGTAAACGTATCCTTATCGAAAACCGCGGAAATCAAAGTTCCTTCCGAAATACCGAACCAGGGTTCGAGATCGACTGCGCTCGCTTCCAGGATCCTCCAGGTAAGGACGCATGAAGTCAGCGTATAGTTTTTGTTCGAACCCGTAAAGTTTGCGGTCGCCTCATAATAGCCTTTTTCCGTAGCCTTGACCGCCTGATTATCCTTCGCGGTAAAATTGTTTAAAGAAATCCCCTCGGGCATCCCTTCGCAGGTTGCCGCAAGTTGTATTTCCGTCCCCGTATAAAGATAACCGGTGTTTGACCAGATGAGTTCGGAAACGTCGAACTGCGCTTTTTCAATGGATATCGTCGCAGTCTTCTCGACGGTAGCGTAATTTTTCGCGCTGATTTTGATCTGCACGAAATATTCGCCCGCGTCGACGGCTTCGTCCACTTTGTTCGCTTCAACGGCGCTCGTGCCGCTGTAAACGGTGTATTCGATCTTCGCATCCTTGGGAGCGCCTTTCACTGAAGGAAGGACGGGCTCGCCCGTATAAACCGCGGAGGCGTTTTCCACGGTTACGTCCATTGCCAGAGGATTGACCGTTACTTGCAGAGTCGTCGTGCCGCCCATACAGTTGACGGTAAGCGAATGCGTTCCGATCTCCGACAATGAAAGTTTGTCGTCTTCGGAAATCATTGCGGCCGTAAGTTTGACCTTCTCGGGTGCTTTCTTCCCTTCGTAAGTCACGGTAATTTCAAAATCGTCATAATTCAGTTCTTCGCCTACCGTCAAAGCCGCCGAAGCGGGTTCGATCGCTATAGACGAAATTTTGTCGCCGTCATCTTTTTTGGCGGGTTCGCACGCCGCCACAGCAAACAGTACGGCAAGTACGAACACGCACAATAGCAATCTCAGAAGTATTTTTTTGACCTTCATCGTTTATTCTCTCCTTTAAAGATTCAGGATTTACACAAGCGCGGCTTATCGCGCTGCTTTTACAGTTTTCCGAAAGAGGCGCCGTCTTCGGAGAGTTTTTTCAGATCCTCCGTTTCGACGACTACGTAGCGGCGTACGCCGGACTCGATAAACTGTCCTCCGTCACGCACGATCACAAATTGATCGCTCCCCTCTTCCCGTCGAATGCTATACATCGCGTTGCCGTTTGAATCGAAAGCGATAAAATAGAGTACGTCCCCGGTTGCATTGGTAACGGAAATAAAATATTCCACATCGCCTTTTTCCAAGGCCTTATAAGTTACATTGCCTTTGATATCGAGCACATAAGAATACTGTACATACTCGGTGTTTCCGTAAATATCTACGGTGAGGTCAAATAATTTATAGCCGAAATCGTCATATGCGCTGACCACCGTTTCCTCATGGTCGGTATAGATCGAGGCGATCTGTCCGTACCATTGCGCATCGCTGTCCTCGTCCGACCAGGCGGAAAGCGTTCCGAAATCATACAGGATCCACATATTTACCGTTTCATCCGAGACGGGCTCGCCTTTCTTATCCACTTTTACGCCGCTGAACATCAGTTCGTAATAAGAAGCCCCGTTTGAAACAAAACCGTTATAGTCGTCGTACGTGCCCACATACATATCGCAGATATCGTCGTCATGCTCGTCGAGAATATACATATTCCCGTAGCCGTCCGTTTTGACCGTATAGTAATATAGCAAGGTGCCGTAGAAATTTTCGGTCAGGACCAACGTCATGTCTTCCGAATCGTCGTAGCGGATATAATTTTTTTCACCGATCTTAAACGAACCGCGATTATCCTTTGTTTGCGCCGTCCTGGTATTTCCGTCGCTGTCCGTGATAGAAAACTCCGCGCCTGCGCCGTATTCGACCGTGCCGAACGATATCATATTATTGACTTCATCGTATTCGCGATAATACGCCGCTGCGATCGTTTCTTTCTCGTCAAAAGAAACGATATAGATAGAAATATTTCCGAGAACCTCGACGGTCGAAAGGCGGGTATAACGCCAAAAATCATCGTTTACGTCGGTACTGTATTCTGGCATATGGATTTTTACGGAAGATACGTAATCATACGTATAACGATACCAGCCGGAATCATACGTGACGTTCAGTATGGTATAGGAAAACTCTCCGACCGTTAAATCGATACAGGAATAGTTTCCGTTCATATAGTCGCGGAAAACCGCACTGCCATCCAGCCCCGATACCGCCGTACCGTCGGATTTGAATTGAACAAGCCGTACGGTATATCCTTCCTCGCCGAATTTCTTCTGCGAATCTTCGATGACCGAACAATTATATTTGACTTTCCCGTTTTCTATACTGACGATGGCGCCGCCTCTGCCATCCAGATACAATTCGTTGGAATTGTTATAATATGCGTTGGTCTGCAACGTCATGTAGTCTTCGCTTTTCGGATAAATCGGCGAAGACCAACTTGCCGTCACATCATTATAACGGACGAAAACCTTTTCGTCGATCACCTTATAATCTTTGTCGAAATAGGTGAAAGTATAGGAAATGTCGTCGTCGGTCATGCGGGAATAGAACGTCCCCGCAGGATCGGGAATCGCGTCGAGGTAATAGAACGCGCCGTCTCTCATGACTTTGTTCAGTTGCGGGACTCCGTAGGCATTGGTGCCTATCACATAACTGCCTTCCGCAGTAGCGCTGCCGAAATCGGCATTTTTATAGCCTGTTTTTTCCAGTACGGGCAAAGCGACGCGGGAGCCCTCATATCCGTAAGGAAGATCGCTGATCATAAAATACAGATCGTCGAGGACCGTGCCGTCGTAACTGACGAGTTCGGGATGCCACAGATGCAAAAGCGTCTGATTTTCGTATAATTCTTTGGCATGCGTGCCCGCGTTCTTGCCTAACGCCTTTTTCGCATATGTTTCCGCATCGATGAATTCGTACATCATCGGATAATACGTACCGCACGTTGCGCCGTAAGTCATTTCACCGAAATTCAGATAATCGATTTCCGAAATGAATTTTTGTTCGGGATCGGTCACGAACACGATGCTTCCGTCGGTAAATTCGAATTTCGCGTCCCACGAGGAACCGTCTTTCGACCAATAGGCAGGCGCGCGGCTGCCTGTCGCCGTATAAATATAGGACGTGTATTCCGCCCAGTCGGGATCGAGCAGGTACTCTTCCGCCGCGGCCGTAGGCACGTAAATACGGAAACTGTCAAATCCGATATTATAGCCATCCGAACCGTTATCGGTCAGAGTATTGCTGAAACACTGTTTCCCGTCGAGTTCGGGAACCTGCGTGCCCTTGAAAACGACTTCGGACAAGTTGGAGCATTCCTCGAACGCCATGACGCCGATGTAGGTGATGCCCGTGCCGAATTCGATGTTCAGCGCGCCGTTGAGCGCAAAGGCAAAGTTTCCGATCGATTCGAGCGAATCGGGAAATTTCAGTCCCGAAACGGAGAGCGTATAGGCGAACGAGCGCTCGCCTATGGTCTTCAATTTGTTGCCGAATTCCAAGGAATCCAACGCGGCGGCAAAATAGAACGCCTCGTTTCCGACACTCACGATATTGTCGAGTTTCGGAATGGTTTTCAAACTGTTGAAAGGATAAGCGTATGTAATCAGGGTTGCGGTGTAACTCGGCAACTGTTCGCCGTAAGGATAGATCACCTTGACGGAAGATTCGGTGTTGCCCGTGTAGGATTTGAACGCCGCTTCGCCGATCGTGCTAACGTAACGCAACCAGGCGGGACTGACCGCAATACTGAGCGCGGCATTGTAGCCGAAAGAAATGCAGTTTTCAAAGGCGGATTTGCCGACCTTGTCCAACGCCTCGGGGTAATCAAGCACAACGTTTTCGAGAGCGTAAGCACTGTAAAAGGCGCCCTCGGCAAATTCCTTCGTCTTTTCGGTGACGCGCACCGTCTTTAAAGAGAGGGGCAGGACCTGATTTTCGAAATGCTGGTCCCCCATATAGAGCGAAGAGCCGTCGGTATAGCCTGCGAAAGAATAGGTGTTCTCGTCGTATTTCTTTGCGCCGAACGTGTACGCCAAAAAGCGGTTCGCCGTGCGGCTGCCGCCTATAAACGGCACGGTAAGCGATTCTAACGCGGTCAAGCCTTCGAAAGCGCCGCAGGCGATCTCTTTATACGTTGCCGGCACGATGAGGGAAGTCACCTTTTCGCTGTTTTTATTGTTCGTAAAAACTCCGGCAGCGATCTTTGTCGCCCCCAGAGGGAGAGTGAGAGAGGTGCTCTTGCCGTTATATGCGACGACGGTGCCGTTCTCGATGGTATAATCGCCCGCGTCCTTTACTTCATAACGCGCATAGAGAGTAGCCGTGCCGCCTTTTTCCGCAAGATTTTTGACAGTGTCGCCGAGAAGGAAATCCGCCTCGCCGTCTTCCGTCTTGGAAAATCCGACCGCAAGCGAGCCCATGGGCGCGATATCGGGCAGTTTTTCGTTGACGCCGCGGCGGAGTTGAAAATGCAACTGTCCGCTCGTTCCGTAGTCGAGCACGAGATTGTAATACTGCAGATTCAACTTATAATACAGCGTTACGTTCTTGTCGGGAACGACGTCGTTTTCATAGCGCACCTGATAGCCGCTGTCCGTCCAGTACCCCTCGAAATCCCTGTCCTCTACCGAAAGCACGGGCAGAGGGTCGCCGGGCTTGGCCTCGACCTCTTTTTTTTCGAGCGTCTCGCTGATCAAAGTGACGGTCACGGAATCCTTGATCTGCCGCTGGCAGGCTACGATTCCGAGCGCAACGCAGACGAGCGCCGAAACAGCCAAAAGAGTGATGAGAATCTTATGGATGACTCCTTTCATAAACACCTCTTGCAATATTTACGTCTAACAAAAAAGCCGGGAACGCCCCGGGGATGTTGACGGTGCTGTCGAACAAATATTTCGGCTGTCAATATCATTCGTTTTCTTGCAACGCAAGAAAACGAAAAAACAACCGGTTGTTTTTAAAATGAATACACTACTAGTTTGTGTTTAATTATACATTTATTTTTACAATTTTGTCAAATAGTTTCCATGTTTTTTCACAATTATTTCACGAATAATCACTTATGGAATGTATTACCAAAATTTATCCTTGTCACGATGCAAAAAAAGAAGCGGTTGAAATTCAACCGCTTCCCTTTTTCTCAGAACCAAAAATCGCAAAACATACAGTAACAACAGCAGTCGCAGCAATCCTGACAACTCCGGCTGCAGGGATAGTAATACGGCGTAAATCTCGGACGGCGGCGAACGAGCGTCGTGACGGGGTTGCTGTAATAGACGCCCTCGTTATCCGTCACATTCGATACGTTGACGATCGTATTCATAGCGCTACACCACCTTTACGTCGAATTCTACCGTAACGCTCTGCCCTACCGCGAGATCGCTCAGAGGGAACCCGACCGCGGGGTTATACGCGGGATAGGACACGCCGTTGATCTTCACGCTGCCCGCTACGAAAGTCGTGCCCGCGGGGATCGGATCATAGAACACGAGATTGGTTTTGTTCAGAGTGCCCGTATTGGTGATCAAAGAAGTGTAATGCAGAATTTCTCCGCTGACCGCGTACGCCTTATCCACGCTCTTGACCACGCTCATACGGGTAGAGATCAGAGCGATGGTGACGGGGTTGGTGTTTTCGGTATACGTCACGGGGCCGCGCACGGGATCGTTGACCGTGTACGTGACGGCGCCGTTGTTGGTAACGGAATTGTCCGTTTTGGGATTATTGGCAAGAATGGTGTATTCGACGGTCACGCTTCCGCCCGCAGGCAGATCGGGAAGCGGGAAGCCCGCGGACAAGTCGTACGAAGGCTGCGCCACGCCGTTGATTGCCACGCTGCCCGCGACGTAAGTTGCGCCCGAAGTCATGATGTCTTTGAAGATCAGTGCGGCAAGATACGCCGAACTGTTGTTCGTGACGACGACTTTCTGCCGCGCCGTTTCGCCTTCGTTCAAAAAGGCTTTATCCGAACTCTTGACTTTGGATACAGACGAAGAGAGCACTTCCGTTTGCACGACGTTGCTGTTTTGTTCGCCGCTCTGCGTGGATTGGTCGGGCAAAACGTAATCGAACGTTACGTTGGATTGGTTGAGTATGATCATTTGTATTTTTTCTCCTACGGATTGATTTGGACTTGAAACGTTACAATCGCGCTCTGCGCGGGAACCAGGCTCGGCAGCGGAAACCCGACGGACGGATTGTAAGCGGGAAAGGAAACGCCGTTTACCGTGACGGAACCCGCGATAAAACTCGTTCCCGCGGGAATCGGATCGGTAAATCGCACATTGGTGAGAGGCAGATTTCCGTGATTCGTCACGACGGAAGTATACGTCAGCGTTTCGCCTGCGACGGCATACGCTTTATCCACGCTCTTGACGACGTCGAGGGCAATGCGGACGATATACACGGCGACGTAATTGGAATCGGAAGAACTCGTCACCACGTTGCCCGGGAACGGGATAAAGGTGTAATCCGCCTGCGCTATATTGAAGATCGGATTGGAAACGGGCAAAGAATTCACACGGACGGAAAATTTGACGACGGCCGTGGCGCCCGCATTCAAAGGCCCGAAAGTCACGGGCAGCGCGCCGCCGTACGGAACCCCGTCTATGGTGATCGAGCCCGCGATCAGTTCGGCCTCGTTGGGAAGAAGATCCTGTACGGTCACCGTTTCCGCGCGGATGCTGCCCGTATTCGTGATCTGCAAGGTGTAACCGATGGCTTCCCCGACTTCCGCAACGGTCTTATCGACGCTCTTTTGCACGATGAGCTGCGCGCCTTTGCTGTCGATCTGCAAGGCGAGCGCGTTGGCGACGTACAGATCTCCGTCGGTCGTAAAGCGGATGGCGGCAGTCGTCATTCCCGCGGAAAGAAGGGACGAAACGTCTACCGCCGTGATGTCCCAGCCCTGTCGGCAGGCCGTCGAATTCGTGCCCGCAGCGGCGTTCGCGTTGCGCGTTCCGAACGTCCCGCTCGTATCCAGTACGCCGTTCGAATCGTTGATCTGAGAGGCGAAAAAGTTTCCTACGGGGTTGTTCGGCCCCGATACGGGCGTGAGCGAAGCCGAATCCGGCCCGAACAGCATTCTGTCACCCGTGAGCACCGCGTCCCCTTCCTGCGCGGATATAAACAGTTTTCCCGCAATGGGAAGGGCGTCGGGCGTGATAAAATCGGTAAGCGTCACGTCGGTGCTGCCCGAAGAGGGCGAAACCACCGTGCCGCCGCCCCATAAAGTGAGATCGCGCAGGGGCAGCGACGCATTTTCGTAGACGATTGCCAAAGTCCAGCCCGCGTGGTTGGTTTCCGAGGTGCGCGAATCGATCGCCTCGATGAGCGACGGGATCGAGCCCGCCGAATACGTGCCGTTCATCGCCGTTTTCACGAGGGAAGTCACATTCGCGCTGCGCACGTAAAAACCGACGGTCTGCCCGTCGTTGGTGATGTTGAAATTCTGCCGCGTCTGCGTGTCGGGGACGATCGAATTGACGCCCTGCGGCGTCGTAAACGTGACGGCGTTATCCAACAGGTTGGAAATATTGTTGACACTCGAACGGAACAGGCCGCCCCAGATCAGTTCCGCATACAGCACGCTGCTGCCTGCGGGAAGATTCAGGGAAGCCGCCGAACTGTTTTTGGTGTAATCGAGCGTGGTCCCCGGGGGAAACGCGCCCACTTGCAGCGACGTATCTAAACTGACGAACGCACCGATGGAACCGAGCGTGCCGGGTGCGTTCGCATTGGCAGCCTTGCTCAGCCCGAGCGTATTTCCGATCAACACGATCCCGCCGTTTTTAATGTTGGAATATCGTTGTAGGATTGGCATTATTTATGAACCTCAAAAAAATTACATAACAATACCGCCCTCCGCACGCAAAGAGAGATACCGTTATGTAATCAAAGTCTTACTATAATAATATGAAAAGCGGGGCGGCAAATGTGCCGCCCCGCGATCCTGTTTTTTCAAACGAGAACGCTCGCCGCATATAAACCGCGGCTGTCGCGAAGAAGGATATAATAATGCCGTTTGTATTTTTCTGCGGAAACGAATACGTATCCGCCGCTTAGCGTGGCTTTTTCTTCCGCCCACTCGGTCGACGAATCGACGGTTTCCGAAAGAGTATAGCGCTGTACAGCCTCGGAAACCTTTACGCTTTCGGGCACGGCGATCCCGATCTCGCCGTTTTCGGGGAAGGTCAGAACGCGGACGAGCGGCGTCTTTTTCAAACAGATTTCGTCGGCAAAGGCGAACACTTCCCTGACCTCGGCGCCCTGCGCGTGACCGTGCGTCAGCCCCGGTATGACGGTTGCCGCGCCGTACTTTGCCGCGCGGATGCACCGCGCCATCGAATCGAGTGTAAAGTGCGTGTCCGTATCGCTGTTCACGAACAGAATCGGCGCATTGCCTGCCGCGAGCGCGCCCGTATCGTCCCACAGGTCCGCGCCTTCGTTATTGCGGATATAACTCCCGAATTCGCCCGCCCCTTCCGCGTTGGAAAGGCACCCGTAAACGGGCGCCGCAAAGGCGTAACGGTCGTCATACCCCACCGCAAGACAGGTGAGAAAACCGCCGTAGGAAACGCCCGTAATGCCCATGCGGGAACTGTCAACGCCCGCAAAACTCTTTAAAAAACTGGCTGAGGCGATCACGGACGCGAGCGCGTGATAAACCCACTGTTCGCCGATCGGTTTCGTGCAGTCGGTAAACGACGCGTTGGCGGGACCGTGCGGCATGACGCTCGTTTCATATACGGCGTTGTAGGTAGACGTATCGGTTTTCGGCATACGCCCCTCCGTATCCATGGCAACGGCGGCATAGCCGCGGTCGTTCCAGGCGCGCACCCAGTCGTAAAACGCCGTGCCGAGCGCGCCGTGAACCAGAACGACGGCGGGAACGGGATCTTCCGCGCTCGCGCCTTCGGGCAGTCCCACGTAGCAGAATACTTTCGTATCGTCGACGGACTGAATGAAATACGCCTTGATCTCGCCTCTGTCGAGCGCTTCATATCGTTCGGAAGCGGGCGTCTGCCACAGCGACGCGGGAAATTCTACGCCTTCGGGCGCGTAGTACTGCCCGTCCTCTTTCATCTGCGTCCTCTGCGGATAGTACGGGAACGTATCCTCGGGCGTTCCCGCGCCTTTATCGGTACAGCCGACCATCATACACACCGCCGTCAGCAGTCCGATCGCAAGCGCCGACCACTTTTTGATTCGTTTCATCGCATTCTCCTATTTCTATGATAAATTTACCGTTGGTAAGTTCGATCCCGTCCCGGACCGAACGCCCGTTCATGCAAAGTTCTTTGCCCGCCGCGCGCACGACGAGCCGCGTGTTCGCGGGCGTGTCTACGGACAGCACGATCGTTTTACCCGTTCTTTCCCAACGGACGGAAATTTTGCCGCGGACCGTTTCGAGCGATGCCGAAACGCTTTGCAGGCACTTTACGAAACAAGGCTCGACGACGATCTTCTGAAAGGCATTTTCGCATTCTTTCGTGCGGATCCCCGCCAGATAGTTGAAGAGAAACCCGTCGTAGGCGGCGAACATGGGATGATCGAAAGAGTGCATATCCGTGCCCACGTCCGATTCCCATCGTTCCCATACCGTCGTTGCGCCCTGTTCGAGCATATAGCCCCAGCCGGGGTATTCCTTGTTCAGAAGCAGGCGGCAAAGTTCCTCCGCGTACCCCGCCTCGGCGAGGCGGTAAAAGAGATGCCTGTATCCCTGATTTCCGCACGTGGTATGATACCCGCGCGCGCGCAGATCTTCCGCGGCGCGCTTTGCCCATTCTTTGCAAAGTTCCGACTCTTCGGGAAAAATCGTCATCGCCACGGCGCATTCCGTCTGCGAGCCGCCGCCGATTACGCCGTCTTTGACGTACTTTTCGAAAAACGCGCGCTTGCCCTCCGCGAAAAGCGCGCCCCAGCGCTCCGCGTCCTCGTTTTTTCCTAAAATTTCTGCGATCTTCTGCGTAAGGGAGAGGTTCCACAGATAATATGCCGCGCCCATGAATTTGGGCGTGACCATCGCGGAATGGGTGCCGTCGCCGCCGTTGGAATAGGCGAACGCGGGGCACCAGTCGCCGTATATGCCCCATTCGCACACGCCGCCCTTCACGAATCCTGCGAGTTTTTCGTTCCAGCGGCAAAAACTTTCGTAATTCTTTTCCAGCACCCGCCGATCGCCGTAAAAGCCATAGGCGACGAGCGCGAGCAACTGAAACGCGTCCACCGCGTCCGCCGTGTCCGAACCGACGGTAAAGGGCACGGTATCGCCGAATGCGCCCGTATCGTCCTGCGAGTCGGAGATCATATCCACGAAATTGGGAAGAAAGACGGACAGATCGAAATTACATACCGATTCGAACACGCGCGACGACAAATCGTTGAGCCAGCCGAGCCGCTCGTCGCGCTGGGGACAGTCGGTGAATACGCCGTGCAAATTGTTCGCCTCCGTCAAAAAAGCCATTTCATGCAGGCGGGACAGGCACTCGTCGGAACAGGCGAATTCGCCCGCCGGCGTCACTGCGGTGCGCATCTGCTGCGCCGTCACGCCGAGGATCTCCACGTTTCCTTCCGTCACGATCTCGGCGTAACGGAATCCGTGATAGGTGAAACAGGGCGCGTACGTTTCCTCTTCCTTCCCCGCGGCGATATATACGTCGCGGCTTTTCGCCGTGCGCAGGTTCGCGCGGTTCACCCGACTTTCACCGCTTATAATTTCCGCATACCGCAGCGTGATCTTCGCACCGCGCTCCGCCCGAACGGTGATTTTCAGCCGTCCCGAGATATTTTTGCCCGCGTCCGCGAGATACCTGCCTCCGCCCATGCCGCGCACATAGAGCGGCGCGAAACTTTCGCTCACCGCGACGGGCGGCAAAGGATTGGAACAAAGTTTTCCTTCGGGCGCATCCGTACAATACGCCGCGACGAATTCCGAAGTGCTCACCGCGTAATCGGGCGAAAACCAATCGCGTTCGCGCCGCGCGTCGTACACTTCTCCGCCGTAAATGCTGTTTTCCGTCACCGCGCCGCCCGTCACGTTCCACAGTCTGCCCGCCACGGTAGGAACGGTTTCGCAAGAGCCGTCCGCGTACTCGACGAACAGTTCGCCCTTCATTTTTTTTGCGCCGTAAAAGCCGTAGCCTATCTCCATGCAAAGGGCGTTGCGCCCCTCCCGTATCTCGGGCGCGTACACGCTGTAATATACTTTTTTCCGATAGACGGATACGGAACCGTTAAAGTAACTGTCCTCCGCGAGTTTACCGTTGCAATAGCAGCGCCCCGTGCCGAGCGCAGCCACATAAAAACGGGCGCGGCGCACGGGTTTGCGCGCCGAAAAGTCCAGCCGGACGACGTCCGTGCCGCCCGCGTACGAGAGCGGCATGCCGATCCAGCGCGCGCAGGGCATCGGTTCTCCGAGATAGGAAACTTCGAACCGCGCGGGAGAAGAAAGCGCGCCGTTGACCTCCACCGTCCAAACATACTGCCCGTGCTCTTTCAGCGGCGTTCCCTCGTAGCATACCCCGGACGTTGCGTCGGATACGATCGTACCGCTGTCCCAGGCTTCTCCTGTTTTCGACAAAGCCGCTTCTTCGGAATAGTCGACGCGGATCCTGTACGTCTGCTGAAAGACGTTCTCGCCGCGTATCTTCCAGGAAAACGCGGGATGCGCCGCGTCGATGCCGAGGGGCTCCTGCCGCCCTTCCGTTCTTAAATCGTAAATTTCCATTGCCGTACCCGAATTTTCATCCGAAGCGCGGAAAAAACCGCGCCTCGGACAAAACGTTATTTATGCTTTTTTCTTTTTCAAAAGGACGATCGCCGCCGCGCCCAAAAGGAGCGCCGCCGCTGCCGACGAAACCGCAGCCACGCTGGAGCCGCAGCCGCCCGCCTTGCCGACCTGGATCGCAATCGTGCCCGTAACAGACTTGCCGTCCACCGTTAAGCGGAACGTAAGCGTCTGTTCGCCCGAGGTATCGGCGTCGTAGCCCGTCACGCGCGCTTTGGTAAGATCCACGCTGTCGCCTTCGGCGCCCGACGCGAGCACTACCGTGCCTTTCAGTCCGAATTTTTCGATGAGCGAAGCGACGTCGAGTTCGGCTCCCAAGTCTAAGCGGATCGCCTTGTCGGAAGTGAGTTTCAGCCCCGCGACCGCGTCGGTGACTTTTACTTTGTAGGTGACCGTTTTGACGATCGTGCCGTCGGAAGTCTTCAAAGTGGCGGTCACGGTGGTTTCTCCGATGCCCTTGCCGCTGATCAGCCCGTTGGCGTTGACTTTCGCGATCTTGTCGTTTTCTTCGGTAAAGAACCATTCGCCGTTGGTGGCGTAAGAAGGGATCGTTTCCACGTTGGAGGCGTGCGTTTCGCCCAGGCCCACTTCGACGATCTCTTCCAATACCCTGCCGTCGGCGGGCGCGATGTTCCAGGCAAATTTACCCTGCGCGTTGTATCGGATGACGACGTCGTATTTGATCTCGCCCACTTTTACGAAATCGCCGTCGCCCTTGGGCGTGTTGGTGCCGTCCGTTTCCCCGAACCATTTATAGAAACACAGCCCCTTTTTGAGGGTGATCGTGTCGCCCGTTTTGTATTCGGTGATCGCTACGCCGTCGATTTTCGGCGTGAACGCGAGCATATTCGTGAGATATCCGGGGTTATCCACCGTGACCGTGGCGCCTTCGCGGGTATAGGTCACGAAATCGGTGATCGTCTTGCCTTCCTCTTCGGTCAGATCTTTGGGGTATACGTTCGCCTGGTTGGGGAAAGTTTTCTGGAAGTAGATGAGGATCGTCGTGCCCGACCACGCGTTGTCGTCGTTGCAGGTGAGGTTATCGGGATAGGTTTCCACGACAGGCTGTACGTCGACGGAAACGGTCACTTTGGCCTCGATATCCACGCCGTTGACTTTGAGCGTGCATTCGATCTCGACGTTCTTCCTGCCCGCCGAGGCGGTATCCAGCGTAAACACGGCGGTCGCGTCGGTAAGCGCGATCTCGTCGCTTAAAAAGCCGTCGCCGTAATCGATCTGCACTTTGACTTTGGAAACGTCGAAAGTTCCGTTTTGCGCAACGTAGAAGGTGCGGTCGTTTGCGACGACGAGCGAAACGGAATCGGGCGCCTTGACGTTGACTTTCAAAACTTTCGTCTTATCGCCGAGTTTCAAAGTGATCTCCGCATTGCCCACGTTTTTCGCGACCAGTTTGCCGCCCTCGACCGCCACGATATCGGCAGCGGAAGAAGTCATCGACAATGTTGCAAAGGAGCCCTCCGGCAGCAGTTTTACGTCGGGCGAGAACGACGCGCCCTTGGGCACGACGAGTTCGGTTTTCGCAAGTTCGAAATCGTCGGCGTCCGCCACATAGTTCTGCCATGCGGCGCCGTCCCACACGTAGGAAACGGGGCCGTCGAATTTGTAAGAGGCGATCCAGGTTTCATCGACGTACCGATAGAAACGGAAATTTTCGTTCAGCGTCAGCACGCCCCCGACGGGGAACTTTTCGGGTTCGGTGGCTTTATAATTGTTGAACGCCAGAATGCACTGTTTTTCGGAAACCTGTCCGATGGTGTACAGTTCGTACGACGCACCCGCTCCCGTCGCGGGATCGCGCAACGTCGCGATCGTATTGTCGATGCCGTATTCGGGTTTCTGGCGGAAATCAATCGTTTCGACGAGAGCCGACTCGTTCCCGTCGATCACGTCCGTAAACCAGAGATCCAGAAAATCTCCCCAGGACACCACCTTATCGGGCGCCAGGGCGTCGACTTTCGTCACTTCGTACACGTACACGGGCACGTCGCAACTGACATCGTCCTTGGTGACGGTGATCGCCGAAACGCCTTCTTTCGTAAGATCGAGTTTGGAATCGGAGATCATTGCGGCGGTCACGTCGAACGTGTCGCCGAAAGTTCCGTTTTCATATTCGATGGTCGCGTTCAGGCGGGACGCCGCAAACGCCGCGTCGAACGCCCTGTCGGTATACTCGACGAGATACTGCTTGCCGTCCTTTACCGCAGCGCCCTTGATCTCGAAAGTAAATCCCTTGATCGCGGATTCCGCGTTGACCGTGATCTCGATTTGCGCGCTCACGTTCAGAAAATGTGCGGTGATCGTGACCGTCCCTTCCTTGACGCCGTGCACCACGCCCGTTTCGTCTACGGTGGCGATCGCGGGATCGGAAGAGGTGAACGCAGGCATAGGCTCCACGGCGCCCTCGTTGATCTTCCATTTCAAAGGCACGTAGTTGCCCACGCAGACGCTGTTCAGTTCTGCCTGGGTATTGGTGAATTCGGCGCTCGTCGCAAAATTTTCGACGGCGTTCCATTTGTTTCCTTCGAACTGAAAGACGAGATCTTTTTGCAAGATCATGACGGGGTGATAATTATTTATGCCCAGACAGTAATCGCTGTTCAAAGCCTCGTCGATATGCCCCACTTCATATACGGGCAACCCTTTGCGCAAAATCAGTACGGCGCCCTCCTGTACGATCGTATCGGTGACGGCGATCTTTCCGTTATTGATCGCAATGCGCGTAAAAGCGTTTACCTCGTTTCCGTTGGTAAGTTGGATATATTTCGCGATCTTATTGAATATGACTTGCGGCTTATTGCCGAAAGTCGCGTACCACCCGCTCTCCTTATCGCATAAAGCCCCCTTCCCCGCTACGTTCGTCAGATTGAAATCCACGATGATGCAGTTTCCGGAATTGATGGTATGCGTTTTAAAATCTCCGTTGGAAACCGCCGCACCCGTCACCTTGTCGCTGACGAGATCGCCGCTCCAACCGTCGGCGGTGTAGGTGATCGTCACGTCTTTCGCCGTCGCGATGCCCAAGTCGCCGCCGTCCCAGTTTTTAAAGGTAAAGCCGCTTGCGATCTTCAAAGTGTCCCCGACCTCGTAAACGACCGCTCCGTCCGTAACAGTGTCTTCATTGAACGCAAAGACGAGTTTGCTCACCGCGTCGTCGAAGACGTATGAGATATTTTTCAATGTTCTCGTGCCGCCGGAAGCCTTTGTATACGTTACTTTATCCGTCGAAGGAGAACCCACGTTGAACGAGTTTTCGCCCAAATTGGTATTGATGACAAACGCTACCGACTGTTTGTCGGTCTCGCCCTGCGGATCTGCGGACGTGACCGCGACGAAACCGAAATTTGTGCGGGCCGCGTCGATCCCTTCGGCGCGCGCAAACAGCAGCATTCCCGTCAAAAGGGAAAGCGACAGTATGAGCGCCGCGGCCAGTGATAACAGGACGCCGAATCTTTTTTTGCTCATAGTTTCCTCCATAAATTTTTTATTTTGCGCCGCGATCATGCGGCTTTCGGATCAGTTTAATAACCGTACGCGTAATTCAGTCTGCCGATGGGCGCGCTGTCGCCCGAAATATAGTAGTCCATAATGTCG
Organism: Candidatus Borkfalkia ceftriaxoniphila; assembly: GCF_004134775.1. NCBI lineage: Bacteria > Bacillati > Bacillota > Clostridia > Christensenellales > Christensenellaceae > Candidatus Borkfalkia > Candidatus Borkfalkia ceftriaxoniphila. The sequence goes on along the minus strand of NZ_SDOZ01000002.1, from coordinate 1,672,749 downwards.
GTATATTGCGTCACGTTGTCGGCCACTTTGAATTCGAATACGAAATTTTCCGCGGAAAGCCCGAGCATGGCAAGCGGTATGGTGATCATCATCTGATTTTTTTCGATCTTCATGTCCGCCGCGCCTACGTTCTTCCAGTTCCAGCCGCCGACGCTCATATCCACGCTCGCCTTGCCGTCTACGGGAGCACGGTTGATGATGAAGTTATAGCCTTCCCAACTGTTTTCCGCCGTACTCGCTTTGGTTTTGACGAGCACGTTCATCCAGTTTTCTCCGCCCGCGTAAGGCGTGATATCGTCTTTCGTCTGGATACGCAGATACACGTTTTTCCCGTCGTGCACGATCGCCGTCTCCACGATATCGTTGCGGTTGGAAGTGTCGGTGTACCAACTCCCTAAAAGATTCGCTTCCTTCGAGCCCGTGCGGATATCGAAGCCGTAGAAATCCCGCACGCGCGCATCGCCAACGAAATCCTTGTATTTCGCCTGCACTTTGTCGAAGTCGGAAAGAGAAGAGACGGTCTTTTCCTCCCATTCGTAATCATCTTTTGCCGCGCCGTACTTGTATTTACGCACGTTGCGCACCAATTGCAGATAGAAATTATCCTGATAGTAATCCCGGTCCATTTCCAGATCGCGGGAAAACTGATTGTTGAAGTTATCGACGTACAGGATGCTGTCGCCCGCGGGGTTGTATTTCCAGGCGAGCCACTCGTTCCAGGCGGAAACGGTGACCATTTCCACCTCTTTCCCGTTTTCTTCGTAGCGGAACACGCTGTCCCACTGGTCTTCGATATTTTTACCCGATTCCCAGTCCTCGTCGATGGAAAACTCCGCTTCGTTCCAGCCGCGGGAACTCCTGCCGTCCGCGGGCCGCCCGTAGTGCGTGTAAGCCGAATAGGAAGTTTCGCTCGAACCGTGCTGGGCGACGTTGACGTTCATCACTTTATTGTCTTCGAAATAGAAGTTCTGGTTGCCCTCCGACCAGTCCATCCAGGGAAAGCCGTTGCTTTGCGAGGCCTGATTGGGCCACTGCGATTCGCGCACGTCGAAGTATTCCTGCATATCCGCGGAAATATCCACGCGATTGTCGCCCGTCTGATCGGTGCCCTTGTTTTTGTCGGTCGTACCGACGATCATGGGCTTGCCGAACGGGGCGAACCAGATAGAATCGTATTTGCCGCTCGCATAAAAATCTTCGTAGATCTCTTTCACGCGTTCGCCCGATTTATTGTTGGTATAAAAGACGACCTGCGGCACGTCCCACCCCTGGTCGGAAAGTTCCAGAATGGTATCCAGAACCGCGTACGTCGGGCGGCTCAACTGCACGTTTTTGGGATCGGACGGGTCGGAAACAAAGCCCGTATGCTCGTTCTCGGCATAATCATACTCGTTGGTGGTGTCGAAAAAGATAAAATCGACGCCAGCCATCGTGAGAAGTTCCATATGGCGCGCGACGACCCAGTCGTCCGCGGTGTTGTAATAACCGTAGAGCGGCTCATTGGTCCAATGCACGTAATTGGTGGGGCTTTCCATGCCGTCGGGATAACCCTCCTCCGCGTTTACGGTATTCGGGACTTTCTGCCCCAGACGATAGGATGCGTCGAACACGGCCGCCGCCCCTTCCGCCGTCTTTTGCAATTTTGTCACGTCGTACACGCCCGCCGACGACAGGTGCGTGCCCAGCCAAAGGAAGTAGAATACCCCCACATACCGTTCATGGTCGGTCTTTTCCTTATGCATGGGCGTGATCTTCCGTCCCACGCGGTCTGTCGCGGAAAAACTCGCTTTCGTGAACGAATATTCGTCCATTCCGCGCCGTATATCAGTCATCGTATCCCCTCCGCAAGCGCTCATACAGGCGGCGCTCACGCATAAGAGCAGCGCCGTCAGCAGCGATACTAATTTTTTCTTCAAATCATTTACCTCCATTATCCTTTCAGTCCCGCCGTCTGTACGCCTTCGATCAGATATTTCTGGAACACGGCGAATAAAACGGTGGGGACGACCGACATGATCGTCGCAGCCGCAAAGATCCATTCGGGGTGCACGGAATTCGTTTCCTTGCTCGTCATATCGTAGAGCGCGTAGGCGAGCGTAAACGGCGCGTCGGTGCTGTTGTTATACATGGAAGGCGTGAGATAATCGCCCCATGCAGCGATGAACGCGTTGACCGCCAGATAGATGAGGATGGGCGCGCACAGCGGCGCGCAGATGACGAAACACCGCACGAACGCGTTCGCCCCGTCGAGTTTCGCGCTCTCTTCCAACTCCTTGGGCACGCCGAGCAAGAACTGCCTGGCGAGGAATACGTTCATCGCCCCCGCGAAAAAGAGCCCCGGGAGAAAGAGAGGAAACAAGGTGTTCGTCAGCCCCATATCGTTGTATAAAACGTAGAGCGGCACCTGCGTGACGATGGAGGGAAGGAGCGCCGTCACCATCATAACGGCAAACACGGTATTTTTGCCGATCCATTCCAGCCGCGCGAACGCGTAGGAGGCGAGCAGCGTCGCCAACGGCGTGCTCACGCACACGATGAGGCAGACGATCAGACTGTTCACGAGCGGCATACCGTAGCCGCCGTCGCTGAACGCGCGCACGTAATTGATAAAATGCAGCCCGTCCGTCCAATAGTACATATGCGCATCCAGCACCCGCTCGTTGGACATCAGCCCGCGGTTGAGCATAAATCCGTAAGGAAACAGCAATATGACTGCGATCAGTACGAGAAAGAAGTAAACGATCGCCTTTCCGACAACTCTTTTTACTGTTTTTTTCTTTTCAACTGTCATACTGCACCCACTTATTGGTTTTGAAAACCAGCCCCGTCAGCAGCCCGACCGCAACCACGAGCACCCACGCCAAGGCGCAGGCGTAACCCATGTTGTAGCGGCGGAACGCCTCGTGATAAATTTTCAGCCCGAACATATAGGTAGCCTTGTCGTTGCCCCGCCCGCCGTTGGGCGCAAAAGTGAGCGTGCCGTTGAATTGCAGCGTTACGATAAAGGTGGTGATCAGATTGTAAAAGATCATGGGCGTGGACATGGGCAAGGTGATGGAAAAAAATTTCCTTCCCGCGCCCGCGCCGTCCATTTCCGCCGCCTCGTACAGTTGTTTGGGTATATTTTTGAACTGCGCCAACCAGATGATGGTGCCGCCGCCCAAACTCCATAAATTCATCAGCACGATGGAAAGGATCGCCGTCAGGTTTTCCGCATTGAAAAATGCAGAGGAGGAAAGCCCCAGCGAGATCAAAAACTGGTTGAATATCCCCGGCGTTTCGGGATTATCCCGCATGAGATAACTCCATACGATACCCCCGACGATGGCGGGCATCACGCACGGAAGATAATAAAGCACGCGGAACACCTTGATCCCCTTTACGTTTACGTTCAGAAACAGCGCTAAAAGATAGGAGCCGCACATGACGACGGGTATATTCACGGCGGCGAAAAACAGCGTGTTCGTCACGACCTTGCTCATTTCCGATTCGGTAAACACCTTGATATAGTTTCCGAATCCGACAAAGTCGAAGACGGAAACCACGTCGTAATTAAAAAAGGAATAATAAAAGGACTGCACGATGGGCACGAGCGTAAAGACGCAGATGCCGACCGTCATCGGGAGCACGAACAGCCAGCCGCTCACGCTCCCCCGTATCCTTTTTTTAAGCGTTACGGAAATCATGCGAACGATACCGCCTCCTCCAACTGCTCCTTGCAGGCGATCACAAGCGAATCCACCGACTTATCGGTATCGACCAGTTTCATCATAAATTCCTGCATGGCGGTGAGGATATCGAATGTGCAGGAAGGCGCCTGCGAAACGAAAAATTTGGAGGAAACTTTGTATTCTTCCCCGACGAGCCAGGCGTCGAGATTGAGGTCCTGATAGCCCTTCGACCAAGCCTTTTCTTCCGCAAGATCGATACGCACGGAGGGCGTGGCAAGCCCCGCGTTGATGAGCGCGCTCTGCCCTTCCTTGGAGATCATGTATTGGAGAAACTGCCAGGCAAGGTCGCGCTTGGCGCCGACAGGCGTCGTGGAACTGATGCCCCAGCCCGCGAAACCGCAGCCGATTTTCGGATCTTTTCCGATCAAAGGGAACGGCAGCGCGTCGAATTTACCTTTGATCGCCGCGTTCAGATCCATTCTCGCGGGTCCGAGGGAGGAAAAATGAAATGCGCAATTTCCGTTGCCGAACGTGGAGCCCGAAGTACTCGTGCGCAGGATCCTCCCCGCCTCCGCCAGTTCGCGGATCATTTTCGCCATGGTTTTCATGTTTTCCGATTCGACGGCGACTTTACCTTCCCCGTCGAACACTTCCGCGCCGTAGGAAAGCATCATCGCGTTGAACACCGCTTCCCAATCGAAATCCGCGTGCAGAGCGAAAGCATTGCCGTAGCCCGCCGCTTTGCCTTCCTCGCTCGAAAAGTAAGCGTTCAGATCGTAGCAGACGGAAACGAGGTCTTCCCAAGTCCAATCGTTGGAAAAGCGCTCGTCCGTTTCGGGATCGATGCCCGCCGCCTGCAAAATTTCCGTATTGTAATAGGTGACGACGGAATCCATCGAGCGGGGCACGACGTAGCGCTTGTTTTCATACGTGCTCATGTTGAAAAACGAATTGTAATAATCCGCTTCCAGATCGAGCGTGCCCGCCTTTTTCGTCGCCTCGTAGTAAGGTTCCAGGCTGACGACGCAGTTTTTGCTCACGAGATAGTAATAAAAGACCGTGTTGGTGTAAAACAGGTCGGGAACGTTGCTCGAAGCGATCGCGCTGCTGATGGACTCCGCATATTTCGCATCCGAAATGGTGCGGCGGTCGAGTTTGATCTCCACGTTGGGGAACATTTCCTTAAATCCGGGCTTTAACGCCTCGATATAGGATTCTTCCAACCCGCCGTCGTTGCTGGGCACGAGTATGGTGAGCGTTTCGGAAATGTTTTTATCGACGTTGAGGTTGACCTCGTATTCGTCGTCGGGTTTGTCGATAATGTTCGGGCGACAGCCCGCGCCGACCGCGCAAAAAAGTGCCAGCGTCAAAAACGCACAAAGTATTTTTTTCATCTGAATTCCTCCTGTTTTCCTCTTTATTTCGCCGCGAGGGCGTCAAAATCGAATATCGCGCTCAGTATATTCATCGCATAAAAGCGGTGAATAAAATCGTTGGGATGGTTGGCGTTGTTTCCCGCCACTTCGTAATAATTTTTCGTTTCGAGCATATCGCGCACGCCCTCGTACAGGCTCACGTACGCCACGTCGAGTATGTTTTTCGCCGCACAACTCTCCGAAATGCTTTGCAACGTACGGCAAATGAGTTCGTGGCTGTGCGCGGATTTCACCTTTTCGTTGGACGGAAAGGGCGCAATGAGAAGGATCTGACATTCGCTGTTGGCCGCTTTTGCCGTTTCGATGATCTTTTCGATATTGGCGCGGTAAGTTTTCCCTTCCAGATTGTTCAACGAATCGTTCGTGCCGAACGCGACGAGCAGAAGATCGGGCGCGAGAGAGGTCAGTTTCGCAAGTTGCTCCTCGTCCGCCGCCCAAGAAGAATCCATGCCTCCCTTGGAAATGTTTTCATAGCCCACTTTGATGCCGCCGAACAATTCAAGCCCCTCTTTGACGAGTTTCGCATACGGGGGCGAATACGGCGCGTGCCCCCACAATTCGCTGGAAGAGTGCCCCTCGGAGATACTGTCCCCGAATACGACCATTTCGATATCCTCTTTCTTTCCGATTTTTTGCGACAGCCCGTACAAATCGTCCGAAAACTTTTTGAAATTCGAGCGGTCCGCAGCCGCGGGGTCATATACATAGGTCACGTGAATGTAATTCTTATAAATCAATCCCGTTTCCGTATACATAACGCTGTTGCCGTCTCCGATCATCACATAGCCCGTCCCCGCGTTGCCCTCGGGGTAAACTTCGGGCACGTTCACGCCGCGCGACCATTCGTCGTCGAACACGGGAATGGAACTTCCCGCGGGAAGCGTGATCGTATCGCCCTCTATCATGTAATCTTTGCCCGCCTCGTATTCTTTTTCCAGCGTCCAGTCGCGCACGGAGATCACGCGTTTTGCGTCATATAACAGACGTCCCTCCGTCTTGCCGTCCTTTTTCACGACCATGATCTGTTCATTGTAAATGACGTTGCCCTGCCAGAACGGCTGAATGCGTTCGCAGGCGGTATAACTGTAATTCAAACTGTCCGTATCCTCCACATAAAAAGGTAAATCCGCCGCGTCGAATCCGGGTTCGGGCGGCGCGGACTGCGCGCAGCCGGCCGCAAAGCATAACGTCAGCACGAAACCGAGAAACGAAGCAAACTTTTTCAATTTCATTGCCTTTCTCCTTTCTTTGAATCTCGTTTTTCGGGTTTTTATAAAAACCCGAAAAAGGGCATGCCCTTTTAAATGATCTTTCTGTATTTATTTTATCATAACAATGCGTAAATGAACATAGATAAATCCTATAATAAATTGTAAAAGTCCTACATTTCCCCCTGTAAAATATTGACAAGCGAAACGCCGCGGAGTACAATGAAAGAAAAACGGAGCGCGCTTGCATGAACGATTTTTACAATTTTTTTCAATCTGCGAAACTGGACGTCGATATGGCGGCGTATCTGGATATCGGCACGGAATGGAAACACATGGTCAGCGCCTTCCAATACGTGCGTATCTATTATATCCGCTCGGGTTCCGCACGGCTTACCCTGACCGACGGGATTTTGCCATTGGAAGAAGGATATATGTACTTTATTCCCGCTTTTTCCATACTGAACGGCACCTGCGACCATCATTTGGGGCATTATTTCATTCATATCATTCCCGACCTCGTCACCGAGCACTTTTTGAAACTTCTCCCCTTGCAGCACCGGATCAAAATGGACAGAGATACCGCGGACTACCTGTTCTGTCTTTTATCGAAAACTTTTAATCAGCGTTCCTTTTATTCTCAATTCGCCATGGACAGCGTCTTAAAATTGATACTTTCCTATTTTTTCGAGAACATGCAGGAATTATCCGTTCCGTCGGGCATGGAACGCTTCACCAAAGTTTTCGAATACATCGACAGCCATATCAACGAAAAGATCCATATCAAAGACCTTTCCGCGCTCGTCTATATGGACGACGCCTATTTTTCAAACCTGTTCAAAAAAACATTCGGCGTCTCACTGCAAAAATATATTCTCGAAAAGAAAACCGATAAGGCGCGGTATCTGCTTTCCACCGACATGACAATCGCGGACATCGCCAACGCGCTGGATTTTTACGACGCCGCCTCTTTTACCAACTTTTTCAAAAAGCAGACCAATCTCACCCCGAAAGATTTCCGCAAACAACTTTTCACCCTCAAGCCCTAAAAAGGGAGCCTGACTTTTGTCAGGCTCCCTTTTTAGGTACTTCTATTTATGTCAAGGAAACATTTTTTCAAATTTTTTTAACCAAAAAAATATAGGAGCATACTTGCTGTTATTCAAATATTTTTCTGCTTTTTCCCTCAGCGGTACGGGAATACCATAATATGCTTCTGCAACCGAACCCGTAATTGCGGCAATCGTATCACTATCTCCTCCGATACTGATTGCATTCCGTATGGCATCCTCGAAACCGACCGATTCAAAAAAAGCCTCCAAGGCTTGCGGAACGCTCCCCTGACAATCAACATGGTACTCATACGAATCGCGGATTTGCGCCAACCTAAAATCGATCGAATAATAATTTTTTAAAATTTCGGAGCGAATTTCTTCTTTACTTTTACATTGTCTCGCAAGCAATATTGCCATAGCGACGGCTTCCGCACCTCTTAAACCTTCCGGATGATTATGACTAATCTCCGTCACTGTTTTCGACATTTGTCTAACTTCTTGCGCATTCCGCGCCGCAAATCCAACTGCACAGATTCTCATTGCTGCCCCATTACCATAACTTTCGTACGGTTCCGGCTTTTCGGAATATATCCAGTCATAGAATCTAGAACCATATCCGCAACGCGGATATGGTCTTCCCAACTCTTGCATACAGCGTATCGCACGAGCCCCGAGATTTTGATACTCTCCTTCAATCTCCAAAATAGCTTTCCCGACAGCCACAGTCATGATCGTATCATCGGTAGGAAAACATTCTTTGGCAAAAAGCTCAAAATTTTTGTTTTTACAATTGTCGTATTCAAATCGGCTGCCCACGATATCTCCGATTACCGCACCTATCATTTCCTACTGCTCCACTTTATTTATTTTAAAAAAGTCTTTTACATCATCCATTATTTCATTCTTTACTGAAAATGGTTTCCCCGTCCTATTACGAACGTAAACAATAAGTTTTTTATCTTGTTGATAGATTTCTAATTCAGGCCCGTGGGGTGAATGTTTTTTTAAAATCAAGCAATTCTGTTTTAATTGAAAAGATTCCAGCACTTGTTGCCATTCTAAGGAAATGAGTACAACGTCGGGCGATAATAATTCCAATAATTTTATAAACAGCCCGAACTGATTTATTGAATTTTTTTTAAATTTATTTAACTTACCCCAAGTCGGATTTGTCGCGATCGATGAGTACATGTCTATATGAATCGCCGTATTCTTTTTTCCGTATGTAAAGTTATACGTTGCAATCTGAGTTTCCAAAATTTTACTAAAACAATTAAAATAATTTCGATACGGGTTAACTTTAAAATAATCGTTTAAAACACAATACAATTTTTCCACAGAAAAATCTTCACTACCTATATGAAATCTACTTTCAGAAAACTCTTTTAACGACGGATTTAAACCTACTGTAATCACCTTCTTTGAAGAATTCAGATAACCTTCTATATCCCCGAACCAAATAATAGGAATAGATGGTTTGACAACAAAATCTAAATCTCTTTTCTGACTAAAATCAGAAACATATTCTTCTGTTATTTGTTTTAATCTTTCATCCACAGCCGTTTTTTTCTCCGATTTTCTATCCTATCCATGGCGTTCTTTCTCTCAATATCTGACTCTAAGATTTTTTTCCAACTTGTCGAAATTTCTTTATCGTCGCGAAATTCATCCACCGCTAAAACTAACGCTTCGTTGAAACAATTTCGTATTCCGCGGACATCACAAGAATACTGTGCAGCCCGATCCGCAGATATACCGATTTGCCCCGCTGTTGTGACAGTGTCTATATTTGCGCCTAAAAACAAAAATTCCCATGAATACTTTTCTTTCTGATGCGTAATTTTTTCACGTATTTGTTCTGATGTATATAAACAGCTTGCATTTTCCTTACCATCCGTCATAATAACGAATAAAATTTTAGATGGACGATCTTCCTCCGAAGTATATAACAATGTTTTTCCAACCCCGTCAATTGTCTTTCCGATAGCATCCAACAATGCCGTTGAGCCACGAGCAAAATATTCTTTATTTGTAAGAGGTCTGATTTGATTAACGTTTTCACGTTTATATAATACCTTGTATTCATTATCAAATAAAATTACAGTCAGCAATGTTTCCGTTGAATTTTTTCTTTGCTTATCTACCAACGAATTAAAACCAACGATCGTTTCTTCTTCTAAATTATGCATGGAACCGCTCCTGTCCAAAATGAAAACGAGTTCCGTTAAATTTTCTTTCATAAACTTTACCCTCCATTATTTTTTCAAATATTGTTTTAATTTTTTCATATTCACGTTACTTTGTTGCGCAATCAATTTTTTTTGTAATCTCATTTTTTCTAATTCATCTAATTTTGAATTTTTAACTAAATTTATCAGTGTTTCACTTTCTGCTTTGGTAAATTCGTTTTTATTTAAATAATACCCTTTTCTTTTTACAGAAACAATGTCATACCCCGCGGCAATCAACAACTTAATATGCCTGCCGACGGTCTTTCTGTCACACCATACATCACAATCCAATACACCTCCTATATCATTTACCATCTTTACAAGATGAATTTGAGAAACAGGATGCGCCATATCACTCATCTGTTCCAACGCTTTTAAAACCAAAATCAACGAAATCTTTTTATTTCCTTGACGATTATTCATCTTTTATTTCCCCCTCATTTATATTATAACAAACCGATTGTACCAAAAATCGCCCCTAGCACCGCTTGAAGTAAAATCTTTTGTTGTATTATATCTTACTCTTTCTCAAAAGTATGCTGTCACTTGGAATGCACTGAATGTTTTGGCAAATTCTAATAAAAATATAGCCAAATTTCCCCCTCTTAAAAGAAATAAAAATATGAATGATCTTGTCGATCTCACAAATGCGGCATCGAACACGCCCAACTCCGGGTTCTCTAAAAAAGATGGATTTAATACGATAGTAGATTCCACACTGGCAACAAAATTGCAAATAGTTTTAAAATAGCATATTCCGTTTTTTGCTGATTGCTTCAAACTCATATCACTCAATCCAGAACTGCTTTTAAAAGTATTGGAATTTTTACTTATGAATGATTTAACATCTAAAAATTTTACCCCCATTATCAAGCACGGTATCAACACAAACGGAATTTCTGCGGAACATCGGGCACTGTTGCTCGATATCCGAAAAAATTTTCTTAACATAAAAACAATCAATCGTCTCGTCCGTCCATTTTCCCTCTAACGGATATTAAAAAAATTTTAATCCTCACGGAAACTTTTTCTTTTATTAGATATCATCCAGTATAAATTATTACAGTCATAATAAAAAAGAGCACCAAATTGGTGCTCTTTTTTGGCTGCCCCTGACAGACTCGAACTGACGACACTTCGGTTAACAGCCGAATGCTCTACCGACTGAGCTAAGGGGCAATATTAGATGCGGCAACTACCTATCCTTCCGGGGTAATGAAACCCAAGTACTTTCGGCGTAGGAGAGCTTAACTTCTGTGTTCGGTATGAGAACAGGTGGATCCTCTCCGCTATCGTCACCGCAATGGCTATATAAACCGCTTATCGCGGTATACATACACGGCTCTGTCCGCTCCGTTTATCCCCCGTTGCGGACATTCTTTTTCTCAATCTGCCTGTTTTCCCAAGCAAACTGACAACTACACAGCAATATTCTTTCCATAGCACTTTCGGCAAGGCTCGTAAAAATTGTTCTTTCTTTGTATATTTAAGGATTGTATTACGCCTTTTCTCATTTTATTGAGATCAAGCCCTCGACCTATTAGTATCGGTCAGCTGCATGCATTGCTGCACTTCCACCTCCGACCTATCAACCTTGTTGTCTTCAAGGGGTCTTACTACCTTACGATATGGGATATCTTATCTTGAGGTGAGTTTCACGCTTAGATGCTTTCAGCGTTTATCTCATCCGCACTTCGCTACCCTGCTATGCCGCTGGCGCGACAACAGGTGCACAATAGGTGCGTTCATCCCGGTCCTCTCGTACTAAGGACAAAGCCTCTCAAATATCCTGCGCCCACGATGGATAGGGACCGAACTGTCTCACGACGTTCTGAACCCAGCTCGCGTGCCACTTTAATCGGCGAACAGCCGAACCCTTGGGACCTGCTTCAGCCCCAGGATGTGACGAGCCGACATCGAGGTGCCAAACCTCCCCGTCGATGTGAACTCTTGGGGGAGATAAGCCTGTTATCCCCGAGGTAACTTTTATCCGTTAAGCGACGGCAATTCCATTCTCTACCGCCTGATCACTAAGCCCTGCTTTCGCATCTGTTCGACATGTCTGTCTCACAGTTAAGCTCCCTTCTGCCTTTACACTCTTCGCATGATTTCCAACCATGCTGAGGGAACCTTTGGGCGCCTCCGTTACTCTTTAGGAGGCGACCGCCCCAGTCAAACTGCCCACCTGACAATGTCCCCACACCGGTTTCACGGTTGCAGGTTAGAATCCCAACAATTAAAGGGTGGTATCCCAACGTCGGCTCCGCATTCCCTGACGAGAATGTTTCTTAGCCTCCCACCTATCCTGTACATCAATGGTCGTGATTCAATATCAAGTTACAGTAAAGCTCTACGGGGTCTTTCCGTCCAGTCGCGGGTTAATACGCATCTTCACGTATACTACAATTTCGCCGGGCCCACTGTTGAGACAGTGCCCAAGTCGTTACGCCATTCGTGCGGGTCGGAACTTACCCGACAAGGAATTTCGCTACCTTAGGACCGTTATAGTTACGGCCGCCGTTCACCGGGGCTTAAGTTCGGTGCTTCGGATTGCTCCTAACACTTCCCCTTGACCTTCCGGCACTGGGCAGGCGTCAGCTCCTATACGTCAGCTTACGCTTTCGCAGAAACCTGTGTTTTTGATAAACAGTCGCTTGGGCCTCTTCACTGCGGCCACGTTGCCGTGGCTCCCCTTCTCCCGAAGTTACGGGGTCATTTTGCCGAGTTCCTTAACAATGGTTCTCCCGTTCGTCTTAGAATTTTCTTCTCGTCTACCTGTGTCGGTTTGCGGTACGGGCACCTTCAGACGTATTTAGCAGCTTTTCTCGCCAGCGTGGATTCATTCGCTTCGCTTCTCTAATCCGCTCCCCGTCAGCGCTACGTTTTGCGACAGCCGTACTTCACTAACTGCCAACGCTTCGCCTTGGACGCACTTTTCCATCCGTGCGCTCGAACTATCCTTCTGTGTCACTGCTTCATTTAGATGTCTGTCGGTGGTACGGGAATCTCAACCCGTTGTCCATCATCTACGCCTTTCGGCCTCGACTTAGGTCCCGACTTACCCTGGGCGGACGAACCTTCCCCAGGAAACCTCAGACTTTCGACGGCGGAGTTTCTCGCTCCGCTCTCGCTACTTATGCCGGCATTCTCTCTTCCATACCGTCCACTGCCGCTTCCGCTACAGCTTCTGCCAGTATGCATTGCTCCTCTACCGATAGAATTACTTCTATCCCCAAGCTTCGGTGTCAGGTTTGAGCCCCGGTAATCTTCGGCGCATCATCACTCGACCAGTGAGCTATTACGCACTCTTTTAATGTGTGGCTGCTTCTAAGCCAACATCCTGGTTGTTTCTGCAATGACACATCCTTTACCACTTAACCTGTACTTTGGGACCTTAGCTGTGGATCTGGGCTGTTTCCCTTTTGACAATGGCACTTATCTGTCACTGTCTGACTCCCATGAATCAATTTTCCGTCATTCGGAGTTTAATAAGCTTCGGTAAGCTGTGAAGCCCCCTAGGCCATTTAGTGCTCTACCTTCGGTAATCTTTCATGAGGCTAGCCCTAAAGCTATTTCGAGGAGAACCAGCTATATCCTGATTCGTTTGGAATTTCTCCGCTATCCACAAATCATCCCCGACTATTTCAACAGGCGTGGGTTCGGTCCTCCACAGCGTTTTACCGCTGCTTCAACCTGTTCATGGATAGGTCATCAGGTTTCGGGTCTACGTCATGCTACTTACCGCCCTTTTCAGACTCGCTTTCGCTTCGGCTCCGCGACTTTATCGCTTAACCTCGCAACACAACGTAACTCGCCGGCCCGTTCTACAAAAAGTACGACATCACACGCGTGTGGTGCTCTGTCTGCTTGTAAGCATACGGTTTCAGGTTCTCTTTCACTCCCCTCCCGGGGTGCTTTTCACCTTTCCCTCACGGTACTATTCGCTATCGGTCACATGGTCGTATTTAGCCTTAGGAGATGGTCCTCCTGTCTTCCGTCAAGATTTCTCGTGTCCCGACGTACTCCGGATACCCCCGGCCTTTGAACAATTTCGCCTACGGGCCTGTTACCCTGTTTCGATGTGCTTTCCAACACTATTCGGCTATCGTTCTCCGTGCTTTTCGGGGTCCATACCCCGCACATATTGCTATATGCGGTTTGGGCTTCTCCGATTTCGCTCGCCACTACTTTCGGAATCGTTTTTACTTTCTTTTCCTCCGGGTACTAAGATGTTTCAGTTCCCCGGGTTCCCCTCATACACCTATGGATTCAGTGTATGATAACGCGGCATTACCCGCGCTGAGTTTCCTCATTCGGACATCTGCGGATCTCGGCTCATTTGCAGCTCCCCGCAGCTTTTCGCAGCTTGTCACGTCCTTCTTCGGCGCCATGTACCAAGGCATCCTCCGTATGCTCTTTGTAGCTTGATCTTTTTCGTCTACTTTCCTTTAGCTATACAAAAAATTCTAATTTTTACTCGGCTATTTGATTCTCGCTTTCTTAGGCTCCTTCCGGTGCTTAATTTCGCATACTTTCGTATTAACCAATTAGCTCTTTTTTTATTTTTCTTTGCCTTCTGTACTATTTCTTTTCTATTGCTATGCAGTTGTCAATCTACTTAAAACTCTCGACAGAGAGAAAACTTAAGCTGCCTCAATCGACAGCTTAGATATAATACCATTATTCAAAAAATAAGTCAAGTAATTTTTTTAGATTTTTTTAAATATTTTTGTATTTATTTGAGCATTTTTTCGAAGGCGCCGCGCATCCTTTCTAAAGCCTTTTCCGCCGACTCCTCGTCTTTCGCTTTGACCGAATAATAAATTTTCAGTTTGGGTTCGGTGCCGCTGGGCCGCACGCAGATAAAACTGCCGTTTTCCAACTCGTAATAGACCGCGTTGGAGGTCGGGATATCCATTTTTTCTTCCGTGCCGTCCGCAAGCCTACGCACGGCGGAGGAATAATCGCGCACCGCAACGACGTTGTAGATATCGAACTTTTCAACGCTCTTGCTTTTGAGCGAATCGACGACCGCGTTCATTTCTTTCATGGCGTTGAGCCCGTCGAATTTGATACTCACGTTGCGGTCGAGCACATACTGGTATTTTGCGTAAATATCCATCAGATGCTGGTACACGGTCTGCTGTTTATAGGTGTAATAGCAGCAAAGTTCGGCAAACAGCATGGAGGCGACCACCGCGTCCTTATCGCGGCTGCCGTCGGTGCCGCGCAGATATCCGCAACTTTCTTCGAACCCGAATAAAAAGGTATGCGAACCGTCCGCTTCGAATTCCTTGATTTTTTCGCCGATAAACTTGAACCCGACGGGAACGTCCAAAAGTTCCACGCCGAAATCGTCGCAGATGGCCTTTGCCATGCCGGTCGTGACGAAACTTTTGACGACCGCGCCGTTTTCGGGAAGTTTGCCCTCCTCTTTGAGCCGCGTCAGGATATAATCGAGCAACAAAATGCCCACCTGATTTCCCGAAAGCGCGACGAATTCGCCCTTTTCGTTTTTGACGGCGACGCCCAACCGATCGGAATCGGGATCGGTGCCGAACACGGCGTCCGCATGTATCTTATCCGCAAGCGCGATGCCCTTGGACAGCGTTTCCTTGAACTCGGGATTGGGCACTTCGACGGTGGAAAAATCGGGATCTTTGGCGACCTGCTCCTCCACGACGGAAACGTTGATTTTCAACTTTTTCAAAATGGTGGTGACGGGAACGTAGCCGCTGCCGTGCACGGGGGTATAAACGAGTTTGAGATCTTTGCCGACTTTGCGCACCGCGCGGCGGGAAAGCGACAGTTTGGTCAGATTTTTATAATAACTCTTATCGACGGAGGCGGGCACGCGGCGGATAAGGGCGTTTCTCTCCTCTTTCACCGCGAAACAATCGCCGATCGCGGAAATAAACTTCACGACGTCGGCCGTCGCATCGGGCGACATTTGCGCGCCGTCCTCGCCGTACACTTTATAACCGTTATATTCTTTCGGATTGTGGCTGGCGGTGATCATGATGCCCGCGACCGCGCCCAGTTTACGGACGGCATAGGAGAGCATGGGAACGGGATGCACGTCGTTATACAGCCAGACGCGTACGCCGTTGGCTGCGAGAACGCCCGCCGCGGCTTTGGCGAACTCGTCCGACTTTCTGCGGGTATCGAAAGAAATCGCCACGCCGCGGCGGCAAGCCGCCTCGCCCAGCGATCTGACGTATTCCGCAAGTCCCTGCGTTGCGCGGCGCACGGTGTATACGTTCATCATGTTCGTGCCGTAGCCGATGATGCCGCGCATGCCCGCCGTGCCGAACTCGAGTTGTGCTCCGAACCGGTATTCTATCGCCTTTTCGTCGCCCGCGATCGACGAAAGTTCCGCTTTCCCCTCTTCGCAGAGAGCCGGATCCTTCAACCAACTCTCGTACTTTTCCTTATAATCCATAAAACCCTTCTTTAACCTCCGATATATTTGATTCAGTTTATGCTGATATTGTCGTAAAAATTCTCGTCTTTGCGCGTTTCCTCGGGTACGACGATCTTATCCGCCGCCACGAAATATTTTTTCTTTTCGGACGTGTAATAACTGACGAATTGAATACACACCAACAAAAGATAGGACGAGGGAATCGTTATAAGGAGCGCGCTGCCGAACGTGACGAGCGCCGCAAGGATGTTGAGCCCCATGATGAGATAGCACGTCACGAGATAAGTGGAAAACATTTTTCCGAATCCGTCGAGCGAAGCGCGGAATCCCTTTTTGATGGCTTTGCCCATCTTTTGCCGATCGGTGACGATGGCGGGAACCATGCTGTTTGCGAACGTGAGTTTGATCGCCTGCGAACCGACAAAGAGCGTGACGGAGAGCATCAGCGCCGCGAGCGTGGCGATGACGCCCACCTGAAAGACGGCGAGCATGAGGAGGAAAAACGCGTAGCAAAGAAGAATGACGAGCACGTCGTAAACAAAGGTGACGGGCACGTAAAAGAGTTGCCAGAGGCTGCTTTTCCCCAGATTCTTGATAAATGCGCCGCTGAACGAAGTGTTCGCGTAACTGGAAAGCCGGTCGTCCAAAAGGCTTCCCAACGTAAAATTACCCATGCCGCCCAAAAATTTGGAAACGAGCAGGATCACCACGGCGGATACGGCGGTAAAGACGATATTCGAAGTTTTCGACTGCAAGAGCGTGCCCATGTCGGCGACAGCCGCAGTGAGTCGTTCGGAAAATCCCGCCAAAAACTCCGTGTCGCCTTTGGCGATCGCGTCGAAAAAATCTTTGAAAAGCCCGACGAGCGTGGATAGTTCCGCGCTCGAAAAGATGAAAGAGATATTCGGAACGATGAGCGCCGCGGACAAACCGACCGTCAAGAGCACGACGATGATCTTATACAACAAATATTTATAATTGAGTTTGAAATTATCGATAAACAGATTGAACGCGTTTCTGAAAATCACGACGGCGCCTCCCGCAACGTTTAATATTTCTTTTTGAGATCCAAGCGTTCCTCGCCGTTGGCATCGAAGAACAGGACGTACATCAATACATTATAATATAAGAATACGAATATGTAGATGATCTCTATGCACAGGAACACGACGGGCCGCATATCCGCGAAAGCGGAAACGGTGACCACGATCCCCTGCAAGAGAGAGCAGGAAAGATAAGGAATCAATACCGCAAGGAATATGTTTCCTCTCTTACCCGTCGAGATCTGCGAAGAATAGGAGAGCGAATCCATGAAACTGTATCCCGTGATCTGGCGGCAGGGCAGCCAAAGCAGGAACAGAGAAACGAGGTAGCATAGAAGCACCATCATGCCGCACGCGAGCGCGATGCCGAGAATGCAGCGCGCAAGCCCGTTGGTCACGATCAGAACGACGAGCGAGCACAGCCCCGCCGTGACGAGCGCCCAGAATTCGTAGGCGATCAGCGCCAGCAAGAGAATGAAGAACGTGCTGCCGAGGTTGTAATCTATTCTTTTGAACAGGTCGCGGAAGGAACGCGAACCGACGCGCATATGCTTTTCCATCATGGACAGCAACATCGCCATGAACAGGAGGGTGAGCACGAACGCCGCGAGCGCGAAAGGCCAGCGCTTCAACGAGAACAGCGAAAAAAAGTTGAAAAGTTGTACGAAACTGAGATCGAATTCTCCCGTAACGATATTATCCGCCACCGCGCCGATATTATGGATATCCGTGGACATGGCGAAAAAGAACGAAGGGATGAGCGCGAAGAAGAAAATGAAGATGAAATTTTTAAAGATATATTTGAAAGTCATTCCCAGATAACGCATATCTCATCCTCCTTTTGTAAAACTCAAATACTGCTACCGCTCTATTATATAATAAAAACGGCGTTCTGTAAAGCCCTTATTTTGCCTTTTTTTGACTGAAAGCGAAAAGGAGGGGCGAAAATCCCCTCCCGTATCAGTTTCCGCATTCGATGGAAATCTCGTTGAACACCTTTAAAAGATCGTCCACGCTCGTGTTTTTCTTGTCTTCGCCCGCTTTATCGAGCACCACGCGCCCTTTGTCGAACATACACAGCCTTGTGCCGTACTGCTCGGCAAAGCGCAGATTGTGCGTGACCATCAGCGCGGTCAGTTTCTTTTCGGATATGATCTTGTCTGTGAGAAGCATGGTGATCTCGCTCGTTTTCGGATCGAGCGCCGCCGTGTGCTCGTCCAACAGCAACAGATCGATGGGCGTCATCGTGGCGATGACGAGCGTCAGCACCTGTCTTTGCCCGCCCGAAAGCGCGCCGACGGGCACGTTCATGCGCTCTTCCAGGCCGAGGCGCAGGGGCGCGAGCATGTCGCGGTACCCTTCCACCCGTTTCTTATTGAGCCCCGCCGTCAGATTATAGGGCTTTCCTTTATTTTCGGCGAGCGCCATATTCTCCGCGACCGTCATCGAATTGGCGGTGCCGCGCGAGGGGTCCTGAAACACCCGCCCGATGCGCCGCGCGCGCACGAATTCTTTCTGGGCGGTGATATCCTCCCCGCCCAGCAGAATCTTGCCGCCGTCCGCAGAAACCGAGCCGCTGATGAGATTGAGAAGCGTGGTCTTTCCCGAGCCGTTCGAGCCGACGATCGAAACGAATTCGCCTTGTTTCACGGTAAAAGAAAAATCGTCGAAGAGCACCGATTCGTCGGGCGTGCCGCGGTTGAATGTTTTACGGATCGATTGCAGTTCCAGCATCGCCCTTCCTCCTTTTGCGAAAGATTTTTTTCAAAGTGCGCCCCGCCAGCCCGCTGTCGAAGAGCAGCACGAGCACGAAGAGGATCGCCACGATGAGTTTGGTATATTCGCTGCCGCACAGGAACAGCGCCGCGGTGAGCACCGCGTAATAGAGCACCGAGCCGACGGCGACGCCCGCCGTATCCGACAAAAAGCGGATATGCTTTGCGACCACGCAGCCGATGATGACGCACGCCAGGGCGATGACCACCGTGCCCGTGCCCATGTCGGAATTATATACCGAACCGTATTGACAATAGATGCTGCCCGCCAGCGCCACCAGACCGTTGGCGAGCATCAGCCCCAGCATTTTATAGTTGTCGGTATTTTTTCCCATCTGCGTGACCAACTGCGGATTATCCCCCGTGGCGCGCAGCAGGAAGCCCGATTTTGTCTTTAAAAACAGATCGAGCAAAACTTTGCACAGCACGACGAACAGCAGAATAAATCCCGCCTGTACGTAATTTCTCGCCGTGCGCGGAATCGAACTTAAAAACCCGCCGCTGAGCAGCGTTTCCGTCTGCGAAAAGGACACCGACGGCCCGCCCGCGATGAGATAGTTGACGGACAGCAGCGCGGTCATGGTAATGATACCGGAAAGAAGATTGTTGATTTTCAGTTTGACGTGCAGAATGCCCGTCACAAATCCCGCCGCACAGCCCGAAAAGAAGGAAACGGGCATTGCCAGAAACCAGGGACAGCCGTTCGTGACGAGGACGGCAAACACCACCCCGCCGAGCGGGAAGGTGCCGTCCACCGACAGATCGGGAAAATCGAGTATTTTATAGGTGATATATACGCCCAGCGCCACGATGGCGTATATAAACCCCATTTGCAGTACCGTGCTCGCCTGATTGAGAAAATCCATGGTTTTATGCCTTTACGTCGTTCGCGTCCTTGTACGCGTCGGCGAGCGTCATGCCGAGCGTTTTCAGCACTTCGGAATTGTAATCGACGGTGTAGCCGTCCTCGATGAACAGATATTCGATCTCGTCCGCCTTTTTGCCGTTTAAAATGTCCGCGATCATGTAGCCCGTGCGGCGGCCCAGTTCCACGTAATCGAGGGAACAACTGGCAAGGCACCCTTTTTCCACCTGCTCGATCTCGCTGCCGAACACGGGGATCTTCGCGCCGTTCGCCCTGTCGAGCACGGTGTTGAGGTTCTGCACCACTTTATTGTCCGTGAGATTGTTGAGACAGTCTACTTTTTTGCCGATGAGCGTATCCACCGCGCCCGGGATATCCGTGGCGGCGTTGATGCCCTGCGTTACGATCTCGATGTTCTTCTCCGCTTCGAACGCCTCGAATTCCGCGATCTGCGAAACGGAATTCGCCTCGGACAGAGAATAGACGATGCCGATCTTTACAATCTTGTCGGCGGGATAAAAAGAGCGTATCAGGTCTATCTGATTTTCCACGGGCAGTTTGTCGGAAGAGCCGGTCAGGTTTTCGAATTTGCGGAAATCCATGCTCTCCGCATACGGGTCGGAAACGGCGGTAAAGACCACGGGCACGTCGCCTTTGGAAGCGTTCGCGAGCGCGTACGCCGAGGGCGTGGCGATGCCCACCGCCACGGCGGGATTGCCGTTGATCAGAGAATTTGCGTAAGTGGTATTATCCGCGTCGATGCCCTTCGCGTTTTTGAAATTGAAAGACACTTTGTCCGCGCCGTACCCTTTTTCCGCAAGCCCCTCTTTGAGCCCTTGATAACAATTGTCCAAAGAGCCGTGTTCCGCGTACTGCAAGACGGCGATTTTAATTTTTTTGCCGAAACTGCCACGGCTGTCGCACGCGGTAAGCGCAAATGCGCAGGAAACGGCCGTAAGCGCGGCCAGCAGAAAAGTCAACAGTTTTTTCATAGGAATACCTCTGATAAAAAAATTTTGCAAATAAAAAAACACGGTATATCCGTTTGGGACGAATACACCGTGTTGCCACCCAATTTCGCAGTCCGTAAAAGGACCGCCTCGTTATGAATACGCGGGCGCGACGCCCTGAATATCCTCTTTCTGTAACGTGAAAGCCACGTCGCCCGCTACCCGCGCGAGATTCCGCGCGCTCGAAGACGCCCTCGGCAGTCCATTCAACTTTCGTGCAGCCGTTTTTTTCCACCAACCAAAAACTCTCTTTGCGCTGACGACGAAACCTACTCTTCTGCCTCATCGGTTTTTTTATAATACTATCCTATCACCGCCGCGCCCGTTTGTCAAACGTTTTTTTATGGAAAATAAATCTTTTTTTAAAGTGACATTTTCAAAAGTTGTAAAAGATAATCGTAATAGACGCCGAGATATTCCTTCGCGACCTCGTCTTTCATACAGTCTTCCACCGCCTGCGCCTTGTCGTCATAGGCGAGATAGTAATTTTTGACGGTGACGTAGCGCTCCCGCATGGGCAGGGAATAATCCACTTCGTAGGGCGCGTCGGTACTGCCGCTGCCCCCGCCGCCCTGCTCGTTTTCCAGATACAGCGCGGCGAGGCTCTCGTCCAGATCGTCCTGTATTTTTTTGAGCGCGCGGTCGCACGCCTCTTTGAGATCCGTCTTGACAAACCCGAAGATCGTCGAGCGGGCGGTGCGGTTTTTGAGCGCGGCGCCCTCCGCTTTTGCATACGCCGCCGCGTACTTGCGGTTTTGCTCGGCGCTCAGATCGTTTGCCTCCGCGATAAGTTTTTTCACCGCCGCGTCCAGTTCTTCCTGCGTCATAGTTTTCCTCCCCGCGAGAGCGCGAACAGACAATCTATTTCCCCGAGCGCCGCGTCCGCGGCGTCCGTTTCTAAAGTCAGGCGGAACACGTCGCCGTACAGTCCAGCGTATATTTCCGCCCGACCGTCTTTGAACCGCACGGGCGCAGTGCGGCTGCGCCGCCCGCCCTGCACGCGAAGAAGAAAGTTTCCTCTGCCGCGCACGATTACGCGTTCGAGCACCTTGTTTCGCGCCTCGCCCAGATCGCACGCGCCGCTCTCCCATGCGGATACGAGCGGTTCGCCGCCCGCCGACCATTCGCACGCCCGCCCGTCCCGCAAAAATACGCACGCGTTTCCGTACCCGCACACGTCGGAAATTTCCGCGCGGAAAACTTCCGTGTTTTCTTTAAATCGCAACAGATACGTTTCGCCCTCGGCGGATCTTGCCGACAGTTGATAACAGCCCTCGGCATACGCGCCGCAGATCCCGCGCGCGGAAATCCCTTCGGGCGCTTGCAGGCGCGAAAAACTTTCGCCTTTGCCTCGGTACGCGCCCGCGTCCGTACAGAACCATACGTTTCCCCCGCCGCAGGCGATCGTATCTTTTAAGATATGTTCCGAAAAGAGCGCCGCGTCCCGCAGGCAAAAATCCGTCGGCTCGCCGCGCACGTCCAATATCTGTACGCCCCTTTCGCGGAAAAGCAAAATTCTGTTTTCGAAAGGAACGAGCGCGAGCACGCCGCCCGCCCCGTCGGGCGCTTCGATCTCGCCGCCGCCGTCTTTGCGCACCGAAAAATCGTCGTAGGCAAGGGGCGCGCTGAATTT
This sequence comes from Candidatus Borkfalkia ceftriaxoniphila, assembly GCF_004134775.1. Taxonomy (NCBI): domain Bacteria; kingdom Bacillati; phylum Bacillota; class Clostridia; order Christensenellales; family Christensenellaceae; genus Candidatus Borkfalkia; species Candidatus Borkfalkia ceftriaxoniphila. Next base: position 1,650,398 of record NZ_SDOZ01000002.1, on the reverse strand, counting down.
CAGTTTGCCGCCGCCGAAGATCCACAGCCGTTCGTAGGCATAACACGCCGCCGTAAACGGGGGCACGTTTGCGGCATACAAAGCGCCCGACAGAAAGACGTACGTCTTTTCGCCGTCGGAAAAGAGCGGCGCTGCCGCGCTGCCGTCGAACGCCCCGCAAAACGCGGGCGCGGCGGCAAAAACGCTTTCAAGGGCAAGGAACGCGCCGCCCTCCGAAGAATAGATTTTTTTGTCGTCGCACCACGCAAAGAGCGTTTTCCCCGACGCATACAGTTTTTCGGCGCGCACGCCTTCGGGAAGAGCCGCGATTGCAGAAATGCCCGCGCACTTTCGCAAGGTTTTGTTTTCCTTGCGAAAATTGACGGCGCGCCCCGCCTCGGCGGGAAAAAAACGGTAAACTTTTGCCTCTCGCTTTTCCGAAAAAAGGCTGTTATTTGAAAATATCATACCCACCTCCGCGCTTTCAGCGTGCCGCCGCGGGCGCGGCAGAGGGCGGCGAGCGCGTCCTTGTACCGCTTATCCCACAATACGGCCTCGTCGTACAGTCCCGACGAGAGCGCATATTCGCAGCAAGTGCCGAGGGCGAGGGCGCGCGCTTCCCCTTGCCCGTATTCGCTGTCGTCCTCCGCAGTCTTTGCGGCGGGCGCGTAGCGGTACAGGACTTCCACTTCGCCCGCAGCCGTTTTCAGTGCGTCCGCAAGGAGAGTAAAGTCTACTTCTTCGCCCCCTTTCCGGACTTTTTCCACGTTCACGGGGCGCTCGGAAAGCGCGGAATAGGCGATCGTTCCGTCCGCCGAGGAAACCTTTTCCGAAAGGCGCAGAGGGCGGTAAACGAGCGCAGTTTCCGATTCCGTCAGGTTGTAGGCGCGGAGAAGGGCGGAAACCTCCCCTTCCAGCGCCCGCACGTCCGCTCCCACGCCGTCCGTCAAAAACGCAGCCGCGTCCACGCGCCCCAGCATGCCTGCGGCGGCGCAAAGTATCTCTCTCACTTTCATATCGTTTCTCCCTGCGCCCGTAAAGATCACGCCTCCGTGATGCCCGTGAGCATCGCCTGTCCGCAGGGGCGCGCGCAGACGAGGTCGGCGTACTTGACCAAAGTCGCCGTATAGAGCGGTTTGCCCGCGATCTGTTTGAGCACTTTGCCGTCGTCCCCTTCCAGCCACTTCCAGTCGCATAACTGATGCAGGCAGAAATCGGAGGTATTGAGAAGGTACATGGTGCCGTCGGGACAGAAACGGTCGGCGACCACGGGAATGCCGTTGTAAGTCATCGCCTTGTACCCGCCCGCGAGCACTTCCACGTCGGTCGAGCGTCTGTTTTCGGACAAGAGGTTTTGCAGCGCGCGCTTGACGCCCCAACTGCATACGATGAAATCGACGCGGCTGCCCGCGCGTTCTTCCAGCCAATCGATCGCCTTTTGCATGACGGTCTCGCTCAGCGTGCCCACCGAGGACTGCATATAGGGGATCATCCACTTGTGCGTCGCCCTGTCCAGCCCGTAGAGAGAGCCTGTGTCCTTGAAAATAGCGCCGAGCCCCGTCAGTTCGAGATTGTACGAACCCTGCACGCACACGAGATTATCCTTCGCAACGCCCGTCAGCGCGTCGCCCGAAAGGGTAAAGGTCTTCGCCGCGCGGTCTACCGCGACTACGCGCCGCCCTTTCGCGCCCGAAATCGGCGCGCCGCCCGCGGCCAGAACGTCCACGACCATGCCTTCGATGAGATTTTTCACGCCGTCCGCGGTGACGGTATTGCCCGAAACGGACACCACCTTGCACAAAACGCCGCTGCCGTCGCCGAACAGCATGCGACCGAAATTGAACGCGGAAGAGCGGATCAGTCCGTCCATTTCGGCGTTGAGTAAATTGACGAAAGCGCCCACGTTGTTTTCCGAAGCGCGCACCGCCTTGTCGCTGATCTCGATGGTGCCGTATAAATTTTTGAGGGTGGTCACGAACTGCTCGTAATTGTTGCCCGCGGCGGAGGGCAGATCCCCCTCTTCGGTGCCCGCGCCCACGCCGCCGTTCACGCCGTACTGCGCGAGGCGGCGCACCTCTTTGCCCCACACGTCCGCCGTCGATCTCTGTATTTTTGCGAGCAGCGGGTTGATGGCGGTGTCGAGTTGTTCGGACACCGCGCCGAGGTAAACGCTCTTTAACGCGTTGTCCGCGCTTGTCATTGTTACCATAAATTTTATTCTCCCTGAACAGATTTTTTAAAGAGTTCTGCCGCCTGTCTGGCGGCTTCTTCCAGCGTTTTCGCGCGCGCTTTGGGAGCGCCCACGTACGAACCGCCCCCCGCCAGAACGTTGGGCGCCTCGTTTCTGACCTTGGAAAGATATTGCGCGATGATTTTCTCCCTGAGCTCGTCGGGAACCGCCGCCGCAACGTCTTTCGGGCCTCCGTCCGCCGAATGGACGGACTCTCCCGCGTCGGTCGGCAAGACCGCGGCGGCAGGTTTCTGTCCCGCGCCGCTCTCGCCGTTTGCCGATCTCCCCTCCAATTCTCTCAGCCGCTGGCTGCGGCGGGTAAACTCCGCTTCGAGAGAATTGTACGCATCCAGAAGGGCATCGACGCTCTTGAATTTCCCCAAGAGCGGCGTTTCCGCCGTACCTTTTGTTTCCTGCGCCTCCGCGCCCTGTACCGAAACGCTTTCCTGCATGTTTTCCTTCATAAATTACTCCTTTCCCGATTATTTCGATCGATCCCGATGCGCGCGCAGATGCCGTTCGAAGCGCTCCTTGGCTTTCTGATCTTTCGACTTGAACTCGTCGGAAAGCAAAAAGCGCGTATGCTCGGCGATGTGCGCGCCGTCGTCGTCGTAACTGTCCGCGGCGACTTCCTCTTTTAAAAGCCGCCTGTTTTCTTCCGCCGCCTTATTCGTATGCAGCGAGGTGAGTCCGCGCGCGTTTTCCAGCCCGCCGAACCCCAGAGCGTCCAGGATCTTCTGGCGCATCTCGTCGGAAACTTTTCCGTTTTCGTCCGCTAAAAGCCCCATGTTGTACAATTCGTAAATGAGCGAGCGCCGCTGTGCGGGTGATACCGCCGATTCGTTTTCCACCTCGAATATTACGTCGTCCGAGGAAATATCGCTGCCGCTGAAATAGTAAAGTTCCACCCGTTTCCCCTCGCCCGTCATGCGCAGGACGCGCTCGCTCGTCGCAAACTGCCGCGTCAGGCGCAGGATATGTTTGCCGATCTCCTTGACCGCGCGGCGTATGCTTTCCGTCGTCACCGCGAGGCGGGTGTCGTCCTGATCGATCAAGAGCTGCAAGCCCGTCGCGCTCGTCACGTTCGTGCGGTTTAAAGACGTGGAACTGATCTCGCTGACGCCGCTCACGAGAATAAATTCGTTCAAAAGGCTCGCCTCTTCTTTTTCGAATTCGGCGGGCAGCGTATCCGCGCCCAGCATTTTGGGCGGCTCCGCCCCCTGCCTGTACACGAGCACTTTGCCGGGCGAAAGCCCCTCTTCCAGAAGTTCGTCGGTGTCGAGCGAGCCGTCCTCCACCGCCAGAACGCCCATGGTCAGTCGGTTCAAAAATTCGTGTTTGCGGTTTTTGACCGCGTTGAACGCGCGCTGTACGGGGATCATGCGGTCCACGATGCTCCCGCCGAAAAAGCAGCCCGAAAGTTCGATCGCGCACTGCCTGATGAACGGATAGGAACGCGCGCCGCCCGCGCCGTTGAGATAGGGCAGCGCGCCCATATACACGAGCCGATCGCCCGCCACGATGGTGAGACGTCCGTCGGGCAATTCTTCGCTCGGCTTTTCGTAACGCTCGATGACGAGTTCCGCCCCGCGTTTGACGCTCTCCGTCCGCGCCGTCTGCCCGCCCGCAAAGTGCGCGTACTGCGAATAGGGCGCGAGTGAAAATTCGGAGATGTCCCGCCCTTTGAGTTTCACGCCGTAACGCGCCTCGATCTCCTCCGCGCTCACCGCCTTGGCGTGCAGAATGCTGCCGCACTCCTCCACGCTTTCCGCGCAAAGCGAATCGGGATAAATTTCGAAGGGCGGCACCGCCACGATGCGCACGCAACCTTCGAAAATCGGCTCTCCCTCTGAATATCCCAAAAAGTTGCCGCCGCGTACATCCCAGAGCACCTTGTAAAAACTGCTCCCGCACGTTTCGCTCCACATGGTCGCGCGCATCATCACGTCGTCCAGAGCGCTTTCGCGGCTCACCGAGCGGATGATCGCCGTCGATAGTTTTGCGGTGCGCAGATCCCCCTCCTCGTCGCTCGCGGCGCGCACAGTGAGCGACGGCCGCACGCGCGAAAGTTTTGCGCAGCGCGTGTCGATGGCGGGCGCGATGTGGTTGAACACCCTGCGGTACTGCCAGTAAAAGCGCGGCTCTTCCTCCTCGATCTCCCCCGCGGCGTTCAGAGCGCAGTACTGGTTTCCCGCCAGAAAGTTCATGTTCAGTTCCCAACTCTTTTCCAAAAAGCGCCGCTCGCTCTGCCGCCGCAGAAAATCCTCTTTGACCTCCCGCACCGTCCTTTCGGCGAACCGCTCGTCGAAATCAGTCATGTCTGTTCCTCCTTCAATAATAATAGAAGCCTCTCTTTCTCCTTCTGCAACTGCTCGTCGGAAAGGGAAGTGAGCGGCGGCGCGCCGTCCAGCAGCATTTTCGCCGCCTGAATATCGGGCGGCACCCGCTTTTTGGTCACTTTCCGCTTGACGAGCACCGCCTCGCCCTCGGAAAAACCGTATTCTTCCACCACCTCGTCGGCGTCGTAGCCGAGCGCCCGCTCCAAAAGCGCTCCCTTGATCTTTTCTCCGTCCAAAATTTCACACGCTCCTTTTGCGCCCCCGCGAAAGCCGCAGTTTATCCCGCTGCACCGCCGTCAAGGGCTTTTCGGGCGGCGCGTTGTGCGGCTTGCTCATGATATAATAGCGCAGTTCGTCGAGGGCGTGGTCGTCCCTCTTTTTCGGCACGTCGCCCGTACCCCAGAAATATCCTTTCAGTTCGCGGATGAGATGGACGCAGTTGCTGAAAATATACAGCCGCGGCTTTCCCCCTTCCCCTTTCAATGCGTTTTTCACCCGCGCGATGCCCGCAAACAGGTCTTTGTTGACGTTGGCGTTCACCTGAATACCGCGTTCCCAGAACAGTTCGCTCACGCTTTTCGAGCCTGCCAGCGTGCGCTGGTTCGCCGCCGAATCGATGAGCGCGCCGACGCGCCCCTTACCGTCCGTGTGCCAGCCGAGCGCCGCGCTGATCCGCTTGATCGCCGCCGCGTGGTAATCGATGTCCCGTTTCGCCTCGTAGTGTTCCGCGACCACGTATATATTGTCGTCGAAATCCACGCAGTACCAGTGCGCGGAGAGAGGATTGTTGAGCCCGGGATCGATGGAGATCGTGTCCTGCCACTCGAAGGGAACGGAAAACGGCTCGATCACGTGTATATTCTCATCGAACTCGGGATAGACGAGCCCCTCGTTCACGGCGAATTTCCCGTAACGGCGGCTCAGAAGTTCGTTTTCCCCCATCGCCTCCGTCAAAAGCGCGATCTCGCTCTTTTTTAAAAAGGGATTGTCGCCCCACTCCATAAACTCGTACCAGATCTCGGGATTTTCGTATCGGTTTAGGTAAATCTCGTCGTATAAAAAGGTGATGCCTTTGAGCGGCGTCATGGTGCCGAAAATGTCGCCGCATTGATCCAGCACGCGCATTCGGCATTCGTCGTAGATATCTTTGGGCGGCTCCTCGTCGAACCACACGTAATCCAGAGAACTGCCCTGAAACTTTTCCCGCCCCTGGTCGCAGCTCTTGAACCCGATCACCGAAATGCCGCCGAACACGTTTCTGACGCGGATCTGGTCGATCACGCCCGACTCGGCGCTGTCTTTGCGCCCCGAAAGCATGGTGACGGACTCGATCCAGTCGGGACGCAGATAGTGTAAAACTTTCTTTTGCGCCACGTCCCTCTGCACCTGCTGCGAAAGGGACACCACCCAGCCGAAGGTGTCCTTTTTGTTCTTGCGGTAGGGATGGACGCCCCGCGCCATATAGACGCATTCCACCGCGCCGCACTCGGTCTTGCCGCTTCGGTTGCCGCCGAACACCCAGCGGTTGCGCTTTCTGCATTTATGAAAAGCCATCTGCTTTTTGTGTTTTTTGCGCCCTGCATTGTATTTTGAAAGAAAGTCGCCCGCGCGGCGGCGCGCTTCCTCCGCCTCGATCTCGCGTATCCGTTCGATAATTTCCCGTTCAAGCATATGACAAAACCTATCGTGTTTTTACATATTTCTCCGATATCTGCCCCGCCGCCCGCGGTACAATAGTCACTGTTCCCCCTTTTTACGGGACGATAAGACATAAGGAGATCTGATATGAAAAAACTCATCTTTCCGTTGCTATTGGCGATGCTGCTCATACCTTTCGCCGCCGCACGGACTGCATATGCGGACGATACCCAAAGTTACGCGCGCATCGAGTCGGAGGGAGTCTATCTGTACGGCTCGCCCGACGAATCGGACGGACTGTTCACCCTGCCCCGCACTTATTTCGTGCAGATCCTCGGCGAGACGGCGCAGTTTTATTACGTTTCCTATCTCACCGACCGTTCCGACTACAAGGCGGTCAAGGGCTATTGCAAAAAGACGGAAATCGTTCCCGTGGACTACACGCCCGTCACGCCCTTTTTGGAATACAAGATCACCGTTACATATTCGGTGGACGGCTCCTTTCTTCCCGACGATCCGCTCTCCACGTTTACCGCGGAAGTCGTGTACTACGGCGAATTCAATTTCGGCACGAGCGTCTATTATTACGTGAACCGCGACGGCGCCTTCGGCTACGTGCCTGCCAAGAGTTGTTCCAAGCCCGAATATCCCGTCAATACCGAACATACCGAAGTCAATAAACCCGATACGGGCCAAGGAACGATTTCCGCGCAGGGCAATGCCGTGCGCATCGTGCTCATCTGCACGCTCGCCGTGTTCGCCGTCGGCGCGGTCTATTTTCTCTTCCGCCCGCAAAAGACGGCGAAAAAGCCGCGCGATCCCTTTTACGACGAAAACGAAAATTACTGATCATTCCGCCCGCGCTCTTGCGCGGGCGTTCGTGCAGGCAAGCCCTTTTACGCTGCGCTTGTCCGTCATCGAACCGCGGCCGCGCAAGTTCTCTTTCGCGCTCATCATGAATCCCACGTGGGAAAAATTTCCCGTAAACCACGCCTCGTCCATGCCTTCGTGCAGAAACGAGGCGTTCAGTTTTTCCGAAAGCCGCGCCTGACGGCGGAAATAGGTGCGCTCGTTGCAGTCGAGCGCATAGCCGCAGAATTCCCCTTCCAGTTTGCTGCGGCGCCGGAAATATTTATATTCGAGCATATACCGCTCGTCTTTCGTCAGCCGCGACAAAATATTTTCCAGCGCGCCCTTTAAAATAACGAAACTGCTCTTCGCACACATATACCCCGCGATACGTTCGGCGGTTTTTTCGCAACTTTCCGTGCCGAAACAGCAAAAAGCCTGCGCCTCGACCATTCCGTCGATATCCCGAATGATCTTCCCGATGCGCGGATATACGTACAACATCGCTTTTTGATAATCTTTCATCGATTTACCCCGCATAATGTTCCCTTCGACCTCTATTATGGCATACGAAACGCTGTTTTGAAATGATAACTGACACAAAAAACAAACATATGTTCGTATTTTATCCATATTTTACCATATAAATCAAGCACCCGTTCGCCTGTTTTATAAAGTTTTTGGGAAATTTTGCGGGAGTGCAAAACGAAAAAGAGAGAATATTGTCGACAAAGAAAAAAAAGTATGCTATAATCAAACCGTATTTACAAATAAAGAAATTACGGGAAACTCATGAAAAAACTCATTGCATACCTGACAACGATATTGACGCTCTGTTCCCTTTCCGCGGCATTCGCGTTTGCGGAGCCTTCGGCATCGGACGATCATCCCGGCGCGCTCTTTCTGCCCTCCTCCTACGAGCAGTATCTGGAACTGACTAAACCCTCGGACTTTGCCATCTCCGAGCGATACATCGCGATCGCGGATAATCAAAGCGTTGACAGCGCGGTCATCTATTTGTACGATAAATCCTCGCAAGAGTACCGTTCCTATTCGTACGCAACGCAAAACACGCTGTCTTCTCTCAATTTTTACAGTTGTTCGTCGGGCGATTATCTTTTCTTTTTAGAAACGGGAAATTACGTTAATTATATCTCGTGCAGCACATTCTCGTCCCACGAAAGGATCGAATCTTTCAGAGCGTCCGCCATGCTCATCAATGGCAACGAAATATACTACGCCATTCAAACAGGCTCAAACAGCAACGTATATTATGCGACGATAGAAGAACTGAACATTCAGTGGCAAGACAAACAGATAAATGAAATTCCCTTTAATACCGATATTAAGCCTTCTTTTTCTTTATACAACGGAATTATTTACTTTTCTTCCAATAAAAACGTTTACAAATGCTCGCCTGACTCCGTAGATCATACATACGACACGGCAGATACGATCAGCAACTTTACAATCATTGGAGAAAACAAGTACGATATCGTATATTCCAATACCGGCGGTTTTCTCTATCTTAAAAATGAAAGTGAAAGCGTTTGTAAAACAAAAAACATTACCGTCGTTAAATATTACAAAGATTTGATCTACGCGCTGACGCCAAACGGGATCATACAGTACGATCTGACGAAAAAAGATTTTACCGATTATGAAATCGGCAAGTATTCCTTGTCCGACAACCGACTCAACGCCGCCACAGACCTTTCCGTCTATGACGGCAAACTCGTGATCGCGGATAACGGGAATAAGCGCGTCACCGTGTACGACGGCGTATCATACAAGAACGCCGCGCCCGCGACCGCCCCCGAATTCGTATGTGCAGGAAAAGACGCATATCTCGTTGTGAGCGGCTCCAAAGCCTATTTATACGATTACGAAAATAATTCCTTGGGCAACATCGAAACGATCGAAAATTCAATTATTTCCGTTACCTATGCGATGGGCACCTTCTATATTCTTTCAAACGACGGGGCCAACAGTTACGCCGTCGACGAAAGCACGGCGACGATTCGCGAAGCAGGCACACCGAATATCGAGAATCCCGTCAGCGTCGCGGCGGATATTTACGGCAATCTGTTTGTGCTTTCCAAATCGGGCCAGATCGATAAATATGTAGAAGCGCAGTTTCTGGCGAGCGGGACCAGTTCTTCCGTAAAAATCACTCAAATGGATTCTTCATGCAAAAAACTGCTCGTCGACTTCGCGGGCAATTTATACGGTCTCAGCGAAAACAAAATAACCATCTTTTCTCAAGGAAAAACCAATACGCGCGAGATAAATTTTTCCGAATACGTATACGGCGGCGGCAATAAAAAAGCGATCTCCTTCGCATTCGGTCTGACCGACGGCAGCGCATACATTCTCTCCGACGGATTTATCGTGCGCACAGATCTCGGAATTTCCACGCTCAACAATATTTCGGCGGACGGGCTGTATAACTCCCTGTACGAAACGCAGCCCTCAAAAGATGATCTGATCGTCGAAGTGAAGGCGGGCTCCGTTGCGGTGTCACTCGATATCAAATCGCTCGAAAGCGATTCGGCTTATCTTCCCTACCGCTCCTACCGCCGTTTGGAGGAAGATTGCAAGGGCGTCGTTTTGGGAGAAACCGACGCGGGATATGTCGTTCTGTTTTATGAATATATCCCCGTAGGAGAGGGGATCACATCGCCCATTCATACGTATGACGTCTGTCTGATCGCAAAGGGAAGCGCGGAAACGCCCGCAGTCGTTGCGGATTATTTCAGCGAAATCAAGAAGACCGGCTATCTGTCCAGCGACGTCAATCTGTACAGCCGCCCCGCCATGCAGGAATTTACGATAAAAGATCGACTCAAACGCAGCAGCGCGGTGGCGGTATTGGGAAAAGTTTCCCTTGCGGACGGCTCGCTCGACAACGAGTATTATTTCGTACAGGTCGGCGACGCGTACGGATTTATTCCCGCGACCTTTGTGACCGACGCGAATATCGCGGCGCTCGAAAACGAGAATTTCCACTATCAGCAACTGAAAAAAGGAAAGAGCGTCACGCTCGAAAGCGAACAGGGCGCGCGTATCACGCTGGAAAATAAAGAGCGTCTGAAAGTCTACGACGGCGCGACGGACAAAGAAGGATACTGCTTGGTTTCCTATGAACAGGACGGCGTCGTGTATTTCGGAGAAATAGAAACCTCCTCCTTGAGCGAAGCGTCCCCCCTCGTCATCGTGACGTTGGTCATCGTGATGGTGGTCACCGCTGCGGTGCTGCTCAGCGTATGCTACTTACTGTTACGAAGAAAACCCACCTTGGAATAAAACAAAACGCAGCCCCCGACGGATACCCGTCGGGGGCTGCGTTTTGTTAGTACAAAATTTTAAGTAAAGCGCCGTTTCTGAATTTCCGAAACGGCGCCTTGCCTTTAAGATATTTTTTTGAGATCTTGCGCGGGCCGCCGCAGGCTTTTGAGCGTGGCGTAAACGCTGTATACCAGCCCCACCCCCACCGCGACGCAGGAAAATACCAACGTGACGATAAAGCGCGACGCATAGCCTTCCTTTTCGGCAAACAGCCGTTTCAACTCCGCGAAAAGCCCCGCATCGGGCTTGGAAAGCGCGATCTGCACGAAATAACAGGCAAAAAAAGATGCAAGCGTAAATACGAGGCAGACGACTCCCACCGTGACGATTTTCTTTACCGAAGGTTTCCCGCCCAACGCGCCGTACAGATAATGCGCGGCGACGACGCCGATAACGGGCGCGATCACCTCGAAATATCCCCACGCGAACAGCCCGACGAAAGCAAGAGCGCCGATCAGCGCGCCCAAAACCGCGCCGAGAAATCCTCTTCCGTAACGGTCGGGAGAACTTTTTTCTTCTTTTTCCGCTTCCTTTACGAGTTGCAAATTCGCGTTAAAACACGCTTCGTGCACGTAAAAACAATGACCGCCGTCGGAAACGAGCGTTTTTTCCGTCATCTTTGCGCCGCAGTACGGGCACGTATCTCCGCCCGCCACGTTTTTGGATTTCAGGAAATCCGCCACCGTCTTGAATATCTTTTCGATCTGTTCGTAAACCGAAAAATACAGCGCGGGAAACAAAATGACGCCGACGCCCAGAACGTCGAAACCCGTCAGTTTCAAATCGTCCTTTTTCTTTTTGAGAAAGGATCTGATCTGCTCCGCCGCCGCGGCGGTGTGCGCGGAAATACAAAGCACGTACTGCGGATTGGCGAATCGGTTGATATACAGCCCCGTCTGGTATCCGAAAAGTTGTCCGTAACAGCCGTTTTTGCGCAGGGTAAGGGCGTTTTTTTCGGCAAACGCCCGCAATTTTTCGTTCATCTTACAGTTCCCGCAACTGCGCTTCGATCTTGGCTTTCATCTCGATGAATTTTTCCAGTTTCGCGCGCTCCGCCTCCACGAGATTTTTCGGCGCCTTGTCCATAAATCCGCGGTTATGCAGTTTGCCGTCCGCGCGGCCGATCTCGCCGACGACGCGTTCGAGTTCGCCCTGCAATCTGGCGCGTTCCTTTTCGAGGTCCACCATATCTCCGAGCGCGATATACACGGTGCACAGTTCCGTCACCTGCGAAACCGTCTTTTCGCCGATGCACGCGCCGTTGTCGCAGAACACGATCTCGCTCGCGCCCGCAAGTTTCAATATACTCGTCGTGTTGGCGTTAACGTAGGCTTTGTTGGAAGTCGAAACGAACAATTTTACCTTTTTCGCCGCGGGACAGCCCACGGACGCCTTCATGTTCCGCACGACGCGGATGACTTCCATCACCCGCTCGAAAGCCTTCGCCTCCTTTTTATAAGCGAGTTTGGAATTGTAACGGGGAAATTCCGAAACCATGATACTGCCCGAAACGTTGGGCAGGTTTTGGTAAATTTCCTCGGTGATATACGGGATATAGGGATGCAACAGTTTGAGCGCGTTTTCCAGAACGAAACACAATACGCCGAGCGTTGCGCTCTTTTTCGCCTCGTCGTCGCCGTAGAGGGCGCTCTTGCAAAGTTCGATATACCAGTCGCAGAAATCGCTCCACATAAAGTCGTATAAGATGCCGGCGGCAATGCCCAGTTCGAATTTCTGCAAGTTGAGCGTCACTTCTTTGACGCACGATTCCAACCGCGAAACGATCCATTTGTCGGCGGCGGAAAGTTTCACGTCTTGAATATCGGGAATAGTTCTGCCCTCCGCGTTCATGATGACGAAACGCGAAGCGTTCCATATCTTGTTCATGAAATTGCGGCTCGCCTCGACTTTGGAACGGCTGTAACGGGTATCGTTGCCGGGCGACACGCCGTTGATGAGCGAAAAGCGCAGCGAGTCGGCGCCGTATTCGTCGATGACCAGCAGCGGGTCGATGCCGTTGCCGAGCGATTTGGACATCTTGCGCCCCTGTTCGTCGCGCACGATGCCGTGCATCAGAACGTCGCGGAACGGCACTTTTTTCATGTGTTCCAGACCCGAGAAAATCATTCTCGCCACCCAGAAAAAGATGATGTCGTAGCCGCAGGACAGCACGTCCGTCGGATAAAAATATTTGAGGTCTTCACTCTTGTCGGGATAGCCCAGCGTGGAAAAAGGCCACAGCGCCGAGGAGAACCAGGTGTCAAGAACGTCCTCGTCCTGTTTTAAATCATGCCCTTTACAGTGCGGGCAGCAGTCGGGATCGGTCTTGGAAACGACGGTCTCGCCGCAGTCTTGGCAGTACCATACGGGAATGCGGTGGCCCCACCACAATTGACGGGAAATGCACCAGTCCTTGATGCCCTCCATCCAGTTATTATAAACTTTCGTGAACCGTTCGGGCGTGAATTTGATCTTGTTGCGCGCCACGGCGTCGAGAGCGGGCTTTGCGAGCGGCTCCATTTTCACGAACCACTGTTTGGAAACGATGGGTTCCACCGTGCTCTTGCAGCGGTAGCAGTGCCCGACGTTATGCGCGTGCGGCTCGATCTTTACCAGAGCGCCGCACGCTTTGAGATCTTCCACGATCTTTTCACGCGCGATAAAGCGGTCGAGTCCCTCGTATTTGCCCGCGGCGGCGTTCATAGTGCCGTCGTCGTTCATCACGCGGATCACTTCCAGATCGTGGCGCAGCCCCACTTCGAAGTCGTTCGGATCGTGCGCGGGCGTGATCTTCACCGCGCCGCTGCCGAATTCCATATCCACGTAATCGTCCGCAACGACGGGGATCTCTCTTCCCACGAGGGGAAGAACGAGCGTCTTGCCCACTAAATCTTCATACCGCTTGTCCGCGGGATTGACGGCCACCGCCGTATCGCCCAGCATGGTTTCGGGACGCGTGGTCGCCACAGTGATGGACCTGTTTTCGCCCTTCACGGGATATTTGAGATGCCAGAAAAAGGACTCGTCCTCGGTGTATTCGACTTCCGCGTCGGAAAGCGCCGTCTTGCAGCCCGGGCACCAGTTGATGATGCGGTCGCCGCGGTAGATGAGCCCCTTTTCATAGAGGTTCACGAACACTTCGCGCACGGCGCGCGAGCAGTTGTCGTCCATGGTAAAAGCGAGACGCGACCAGTCGCAGGAAACGCCCATTTTTTTGAGTTGTTCGACAATGCGGCCGCCGTACTGTTCTTTCCAGCCCCAGGCGCGCTCTAAAAATCCCTCGCGGCCCACGTCGTTTTTCGTCAGCCCCTCTTTTTTCATCTGCTCCACGATCTTCACTTCCGTGGCGATGGACGCGTGGTCGCAGCCGGGAAGATACAGCGCCGAATAGCCCTGCATGCGCTTGAAGCGGATCAGAATGTCGATGATCGTGTTGTCGAGCGCGTGCCCCAGATGCAGTTGCCCCGTAATGTTGGGAGGCGGGATCACGATGGTAAAAGGGATCTTCGAAGGGTCCGCCTCCGCCCTGAAATAGTTGTTTTTCTCCCACTCTTCGTACAACCGCGCCTCGAAATCTTTGGGGTTGTAAGTCTTTTGCATTTCCATATCGAACCGTCCCTTTACTTTATTTGCTCCGTTCTTTGACCAACGAACGGCGTAATCGCCCAGTTTGTTCTATTATAGTAAATCGCTCGCATAAAGTCAAACGTTTACTTTTTCCCCTTTTAAATTTTTTGCGTCGGCTGTCAAAATTGCACACGCGCGCATACCATGTAATATTGAAAGTTTTTGACTTGAAACCAATTTTAAGGAGAACTACGATTGAAAAAACTACTTACGGCAATTTTATGTTTTATGATGGTCATTCTTCCCCTCTCGGCGTGTGCGAATAACGACGACGGACTGAAAAAGGTGCGCGTGAACGAAGTGACGCATTCGATTTTTTATGCGCCCATGTACGCGGCGGACTCGCTCGGTTATTTTAAAGAGGAAGGCATCAAAATCGAACTCACCAACGGCGGCGGCGCGGACGCGGTCATGTCCGCGGTCCTTTCGGGCAGCGCGGACATCGGATTCTGCGGTCCCGAGGCGGCGCTTTACGTGCTCATCGGCGGCAGCAACAACGTGCCCACCGTTTTCGGCCAACTCACCAAGCGCGACGGTTCGTTCCTCGTTTCCCGCAAAGACGAGAAGGCGACCTTCAAATGGTCTGATCTCGAAGGCAAAGAAATTCTGGCAGGCAGAAAGGGCGGCGTTCCCGCCATGACGTTCGAATACGTGCTCAACGCCAACGAACTTTACGACGGTCAGAACGTGAAAATGAATTACGACGTCGCCTTCAACCTGATGACGAGCGCTTTCGAGGCGGGCACGGCGGATTACTGCACCATGTTCGAACCCGTCGCCAGCGAATACGAAAAGGCGGGCAAGGGCTACGTGGTCGCCTCCGTGGGAGAAGCCTCGGGCGAAGTCCCCTACACCTGCTATATCGCGAAAGAGAGTTATATCGAAAAGAACACCGACACGGTGAAAGGATTCCTCCGCGCGATCATGAAAGGCATCAAATATATCAACGAGACCGCAAGCAACGAGGCTGCGAAATATCTGACCGCCTATTTCGACGGCACGGACGAGGCGGCTATCGCGACCTCCCTGGACAGTTACAAAAAGATCGATTCCTGGCAGAAAGACATGACGATGACGACAGACAGTTTTGACCGTTTGCAGGATATCATCGAAAACGCGGGAGAACTTTCAAAACGCGCGGAATTTTCCGAACTCGTGAACACCGAATATTCCACGGCAATATACAAAGAAGTTTACGGACTCTGACGACTATCTTATACGCCCGCAAAAAAAGAGACTTTGCATATTTCGCGCGGGCGGCACCATGCCGCCCGCGCCCATTTTACAGAGGTTATTATGAACGAAAATACAAAAGCAATTTTGGAGTTTCAGGGTGTCACCATGAACTACCATACTCCGCAGGGAGAAACGCTGGCCGCGCAAGATCTCTCGTTTTCCATTTATCCGGGCGAGTTTATCGCCGTCATCGGTCCCTCGGGCTGCGGCAAGACCACCGTTTTGTCGCTGGCGGCCAATTTATTGAAGCCTTCGGGAGGCGAGATCTACATTCACGGCAAAAAGGCGGACGGCCGCTATAACAATTTCGGCTATATGCTGCAAAAAGACGAGTTGTTCCCCTGGCGCACCATCGAAAAGAACATCACGCTCCCTTTGGAGATCCGAAAGGCCGACACGGCGGAAAACCGCGAACGCGCCCTCTCGCTCGCCGTCAAGTACGGGCTGGGCGATTTTTTGAAACACTATCCCGATCAGTTATCGGGCGGCATGCGCCAGCGCGCGGCGCTCATCCGCACGCTCGCCTCGGCGCCCGAACTGCTCCTTCTCGACGAGCCGTTTTCGGCGCTCGACTACCAGACCCGCCTGTCCGTCTGCAACGACGTGTATTCCATCATCAAAGGCGAAAAAAAGACGGCTATCCTCGTCACGCACGACATCAGCGAGGCGATCTCGCTCGCCGACCGCATCATCGTTTTAAGCAAGCGGCCCGCCACGGTGCTCTTCGTGCACGACATCGATTTTAAGGGGATCGCGCCCTTAAAGCGGCGCGAATCCCCGCAGTTTTCCGTCTGGTTCGAAAAACTTTGGAAGGAGTTGAACGTATGAAAAACGAAACTTATTCCCGCGAACATCTGCTCTATCTCAGAGGCCGCCGCCGCTCCCGCATCGCCGTCTGGTGCGCGCGCGTCGGGCTTTTGGTCATCTTTCTCTCGGTATGGGAACTCATCGCGGCTTTTCAACTCGTCGATCCCTTCATCATCAGTTCGCCGTCGCGCATCTGGAAAGCCATCGTCGATCTGTACCGGAACGGCACGCTTTTCTATCACATCGGCACGACGCTCTGGGAAACGCTTCTGGGCTTTGCCGTGGCGGTTGTGGCGGGCACGATCATCGCCCTGCTTCTATGGTGGAGCGACACCGTGCGCAAGGTTTTAGAGCCGTACATCGTGGTTCTGAACTCTCTGCCGAAGATCGCGCTCGGGCCCGTCATCATCGTGTGGTTCGGCACGGGTGCGAAAGCCATCGTATTCATGACCATTCTCGTCGGCATCATCGTCGTCATTCTGAATATGCTGGCGGGATTTCTGGCGACCGACAAAAACAAGATGCTTCTTTTGCGCTCGATGGGCGCTACCAAATTTCAGATATTGCGGAAACTCGTCATTCCCTCCGCGCTGCCCGCGTTCATCAGCATGCTGAAAATCAGCGTCGGCATGGCGTGGATCGGCTCGATCATGGGCGAATATATCGTTTCCAAAGCGGGGCTCGGATACCTCATCGTGTACGGCGGCCAGGTCTTCAAACTAGACCTCGTGATGGCGGCGACGTTCATTCTGTGCATACTCGCCGCGGCCATGTACTTTATGGTCGTACTGCTGGAAAAGATCGTCATCAAGCGCACGTATTGATCTCGTTTACAACGCGTTTTTTGAAACGCGAAGATATAGATGCGGGCACGCAAGGTCTTACCTTGCGTGCCCGTTCCTTTTCGCCCTGCGCGGTGATGCGAGGCGCTCGCGGTCTTTGAAAAGCCGCACTGCCAGAAAGACGCCGAATACCAGCCCGAACGCGCCCAGCGCGGGATAAATGGTTTCTATAATGCCTTTGAGCCCTACGCGCGCGAGCAGGATCGCGCCCAGGCACAGAAATACGCGCAGCAACTCTCTTTTCTTCTGATGCTCCGTGGCGGCGTGCAGCGGATAATAGGAAGAAAACAGCGTCGTGACGATGCCGCACAGGCTCACGAGGGAAAACACCTTTCCGAGCACCGCTCCGCGCTTACCCACGACGTATAAAAGAGGCATATCCGCGCCCAGCGCGTTGGCGCCCTCGCGACAGATGACGCCGAGAATAAGCGCGGCGCAAAAGGCGATGCAAAAGGACGCCGTCAAAGATACGGGGAGCGGCGGCGCGCTCTTTCCCAGATCGCACACGACGGGCGCGGCGAGAAAGGCGTTCATGCCCACATACAGCAGCGTGTACAGCAAGCCGCGCGAATTGTCCGCCATGGTAAAGTCGTATTCTCCCCCCTTCTCGGTAAAGGCGAAGGCGACGACAAAGACGAGGATCACGGGCACGAGCACGAAATTCACCTTGCCGATGCCGCCGATGCCCTTGCGGCAGATGAAAAACACGGCGGCAAGCACGGCGGCGGAGAGGACGGGCACGCTCTTCGGGATGCCGAACGCTTCGAAAAACACGCTGTCTATCCCCGCGAGCATGGTCGCGCATATGACGAAACAACACAAACCGAACACCGCGTGCACGGCGGGCGCGAATTTTTGAAAGAGCGCGGATAGCACGCCGTCGAATCCGCCGTACTTTTTCCCGCAGGCGAGCAAGAGGGCGAAGTAAGCGAAAAAAAGCACGCCTGCGGCGTAAACATAGGGCAGATAGTTGGACGTAGGAAAAAATCGGACAAGTTCGCCGCCCGAAATAAACCCCGCGCCTACCACCGAGCCGATGATGATAAAGGCGGCTTGCAGCCAGCCGAAAATATACGACGATCTTTTTCCCATACAATAATGTATGCCGCACGTCGCCGAACTTTGCGCCTTTTTGTCCGGAATTGTTGACAAATCGGGCGCGGTGATTTAAAATAAAG
Source organism: Candidatus Borkfalkia ceftriaxoniphila (assembly GCF_004134775.1). Classification (NCBI taxonomy): domain Bacteria; kingdom Bacillati; phylum Bacillota; class Clostridia; order Christensenellales; family Christensenellaceae; genus Candidatus Borkfalkia; species Candidatus Borkfalkia ceftriaxoniphila. Next base: position 1,632,325 of record NZ_SDOZ01000002.1, on the reverse strand, counting down.
AAAAGCCGCTTAAAAGCGCGGCAATTCAGGAGGTAAAAAAATTGTTTAAGAAAACCGAAAAATTCTTCGATATCATCGGCGAGATCCTCGCCGTCGTGATGGTTCTCGTCTACGCGCTGCTCATCCTCAACGCGAATTTCGAGTTCATACCCGAGGGAACGTTTATGAACGTTTTAGAGATCATGCGTACATACGGCTCGCTCCTTTTGGTGGGCGTGGTCGGGCTGGAAGCCATGTCCAAGCGCAATTTCATTTTCCAGATCATCTTTCTCGCGCTCCTTGCGCTCATCGTCATTTTCCTGTTCTTCCCCGGCACCTACGAAAACCTGATCGGCATCGTGAAAAAGTAAATCAAAAAAAGACCGTTCTTTCGGAACGGTCTTTTTTTAATCCAGTTTCACGTCGGCAAGTTCTTTCGGCGGCACGGCCTCTGCGGAACCTTCCACCATTTTACGCACGAGCGCGGTCGCCTTGCCTATGGGAATATTGGTGCCCGCGCCCGCGACGCAGCCGCCGGGACAGCCCATTCCCTCGATCAGGCAGCCGTTCTTTTTGCCCATTTTGGCAAGGAGCAGCATCTTCCTGCATTCTTCCAGCCCCTCGCAGTGCTCTATTTTGACTTCGGTTTCGGGATAATATTCGCGGATACACTTGTCGATGGCGTTGGCAACGCCGCCCGCCACCGCGTAGCCGCGCCCCGCGCCCGTCGCGTCGTTGAGTTTTTCATCCTCGTCGAAATGCTCGAAATCGATGCCTTTCGCCTCGAAAATGGCGGAAAGTTCCTCGAACGTGATGACGAAATCCACGTCGCTGCGCACCGTGCGGCGGGAAGCCTCCAACTTTTTCGCCGCGCAAGGTCCCACGAATACCACGCGCGCCGCGGGGTGTTTTTTCTTGATGGTGCGCGCCGTCGCCACCATGGGCGTCAGGGCATTGGAAATTTTGTCCACCGTTTCGGGGAAATAACGCTTTGCCAGCATCGCCCAGGACGGACAGCACGAGGTGAGCATAAAGGGCTGCTTTCCGCTCGCCACTTCCTCCACGTAATGGTGCGCCTCGGTGACCGCGCCCATATCCGCGCCGAGTGCCACTTCGAATACGTCCCGGAACCCGAGTTTCAAAAGCGCGGCTTTGATCCGCCCGGGCGTCGCCTTTTCTCCGAACTGTCCCACGTATGCAGGCGCGATCTCCACCATGATCTCGTCGCCACGTTTCAAAGCGCGTATCAACTGAAAGATCTGCGATTTATCCGCGATCGCGCCAAAGGGACAACTGACCATGCACATGCCGCAGGATACGCACTTGTCGTTATTGATCTTGGCGCGGCCCAGATCGTCGCTCTCGATGGCTTTCACGCCGCACGCTTCCGCGCACGGGCGCGTGTGGTGGGCGATGGCGTCGTACGGGCAGACGGCCTTGCACCGCCCGCACTTGATACACTTGGACTGATCGATGAACGATCTTCCGTCCACGATGGAAACCGCGCCCTTGGGGCACACTTCCGTACAGGGATGCGCCACGCAACCGCGGCAGTTATCCGTGACCTTGTAAAGGTTGGGCGCGCACGCCGCGCACGCGGAGGGAATGACCTGCATCAGAGGCGGTTCGTAATACTTGTCCGCGATGTCGCTTTCCCGCAGTCCGCTCGTGATATGCACGGGTACGTCCTCGGGGCGCAGCGACAGCCCCATCGAAAGGCGCACGCGTTCCGAACAGATGGCGCGCTCGCGCCAGATGCTTTCGCGGTAGATCGGTCTGTCGCCCGGGGTGATCTTATAGGGAATGGCCTCGATCGCGTCCTTCACGTCGTTTTCCGACTCGAAAGCGACGCGCGCCACTTCGACAAACACCTGTCTTCTCAGTTTCTTTAAGGGTGTCAATAATCCTCTTTCCATGATTGCACCATTTTACCGCGCGGAACGCGCTTTGTCAAACACTCTTGCGCGCCCTGCAAGAAAAATTCACGAATTTTTCAGAGCCGCGCGGATAAAGCCCGCAAAGAGCGGGTGCGGCGCGTTGGGGCGGGATTTGAATTCGGGATGGAACTGTACGCCCACGTAAAAGCGCTTTTCGGGAAGTTCTACCGCCTCCACGAGTTTTCCGTCGGGCGAAACGCCCGAAATACAGAGCCCTTTTTCCTGCAATTCTTCGCGGTACTCGTTGTTGAATTCGTAGCGGTGACGGTGCCGTTCGGAAATCAAAGAAGCGCCGTACAGATTTTCGAGGAGCGTACCGTTTTGTACCGCGCACGGATAAGCGCCCAGACGCATGGTACCGCCCATCTTCACGCCGTGCTGGTCGGGCATCAGATCGATGACGGGATGGGAACTGTTTTTTGCGAATTCCGAAGAGGCGGCGTCCGCCCAGCCGACGACGTTTCTCGCAAATTCGATGACGGCGATCTGCATGCCGAGGCAGATACCCAAAAAGGGAATATCCTTTTCGCGCGCGTACTTCGCCGCGACGAGTTTACCCTCGACGCCGCGGTTCCCGAAGCCGCCGGGCACCAAAATGCCGTCCGCTTCCCGCAAAACTTTTTCCGCGTTCTCCTCGGTCAGTTTTTCCGTATCCGTCCAGAGGATCTCCACGCGCGCACCGTTTTCGAATCCCGCGTGCGTGAGCGCCTCCGCAACGGAAAGATAGGCGTCGTGCAGCCGCACGTATTTGCCGCAGAGCGCGATCTTGACCGAACGCGCGCGCGAAGCCGCCTGCCCGAGCATGCGATGCCAATCGCTAAGGTCGGGCTCGCGGTCGGCAAGCCCCAGGATACGGCAGACCGTGGAGGCGAGTTTTTCTTTTTCCAGCATGACGGGCGCTTCGTACAAAAGCGGCAGCGTGCGGTTTTCCACCACGCAGTCCCTGCCGACGTTGCAGAACATGGCGATCTTTTCGCGGATCTCTTCGGGCAGAGGCTCGTCCACGCGCGCGACGATGACGTCGGGACGGATCCCCATCCCCTGCAACTCGCGCACGGAATGCTGCGTGGGCTTGGATTTGAATTCGCACGAACCCGCGATATACGGCACGAGCGTCACGTGGATGAAACAGCAGTTTTCCCTTCCGATCTCCATGGAAATCTGGCGGATCGCCTCGATAAAGGGCTGGCTCTCGATGTCGCCCGTGGTGCCGCCGATCTCTGTGATCGCCACGTCCGCGCCGCTGTGCGCGCCTACGTTATAGATAAAGGACTTGATCTCGTTGGTGATATGCGGAATGACCTGCACCGTCTGTCCCAGATACTCGCCGTTTCTTTCCTTGTTCAAAACGTTCCAGTACACTTTGCCCGTCGTCAGGTTGGAATATCTGTTCAGGTTTTCGTCGATGAACCGCTCGTAATGCCCGAGGTCCAGATCGGTCTCCGCTCCGTCCTCGGTCACGAACACTTCTCCGTGCTGATACGGGCTCATGGTGCCCGGGTCGATATTGATATACGGGTCGAGTTTCTGCGCCGTCACTTTGTAACCGCGCGCCTTCAAGAGCCTTCCCAGGCTCGCCGCCGTGATGCCCTTCCCCAGCCCGGAAACGACGCCGCCCGTCACAAATATATATTTCGTCATAAAAACGCCCCTACATTTCCACAAACGCGTCGCGCTCCGCGCCTACCGACACGTAGCGGATCTTACACGCGCATTCCTCTTCCAGCCGCGCGATATAGGCGAGCGCCTCTTTGGGAAGATCGCCCTTTTTGCGGCAGGCGGAAATATCGCGGTTCCAGCCCTGCACCGTTTCGAAAACCGGCTCGCAGGAATCGAGCAGGTCGGGGAAAGGAAACTCGGTCAGTTTTTTGCCGTCCAACCGATAGGCGGTGCAGATCTCCAATTCCTTGAACCCCGACAAAACGTCGAGTTTCGTGAGCGCGATCTCGTCCGCGCCCTGCATGCGGATCCCGTAGCGGGAAGCGACCGCGTCGAACGGGCCTACCCTTCTCGGCCGACCCGTCGCGGCGCCGTATTCGCCGCCCGCCTCGCGCAGCGTATGCGCCTTTTCCCCGAAATATTCGGCGGTGAACGGCCCTTCGCCCACGCAGGTGGAATACGCTTTCATAATGCCGATCGTGCGATCGAGTTTCAGATTCGGCACGCCCGCGCCGATGGGCGCATAAGCCGCGATGGTATTCGACGACGAGGTATAGGGATAGATGCCGAAATCGATATCTCTAAGCGCCCCCAACTGCGCCTCGAAGAGGATCTTCTTTCCCTGTCTGTGCGCCTCGCTCAGATACAGCCCCGTATCCGTGATATAGTCGGAAAGCGGAAGCCCGAACTGTTCGAAATAGTGCAGGATCTCTTCCACGCTCGTCCCTTCTGCGCCGTACGCGCCCTGCAATGTGAGATTTTTCCAGTCCACGATATCGGGAACGCGCTTTTTCAGCCGATCCCATTCTTTGAGTTCGCCAATGCGGAAGGCTTTTTTGAGATACTTGTCCGCGTACACGGGCGCGATGCCGCGCTTTGTCGAGCCGAATTTTTTATCGGCGAGGCGCTCTTCTTCCAGACAGTCCTGCGCCACGTTGTAGGGCATCGTGACGACCGCGCGGTCGCTGATTTTCAGATTTTCGGGAGAGATTTTCACGCCCGCCTCGCGCAGTCTGCGCATTTCGCCCGCAAGATGGCGGATGTCTACGACCATGCCCGGACCCATCACGCACGCCACGTTTTCGCGCAAAATGCCCGAAGGCAGCAGATTTAAAATAAACTTTCCCCGTTCGTTGATGACGGTGTGCCCCGCATTGTTGCCGCCCTGATAACGGCACACCACGTCGTAATCGGAGGACAGCAAGTCCACCATTCTTCCCTTTCCCTCGTCGCCCCAGTTGATGCCCACGATCGATGTTAACATAAATACTCCTTTGGCTGTTTTTTCCTTTCTTCCCTATTATAAACGCCGCGCACGCACTCCGTCAAGCGCGCAGGCAAAAGCCGAAACCTTGTAATTTTCAATAGAAAGTATAAGCAGGAATTATTGCAAATATCTTTTTGCCGTGCTATAATATTTTTATCATGAATAATGTCATTCTCGGCTCGTTCGATCTGTACGAACTGTTCGTCTATTTTTTCGTATATTCCTTTATCGGCTGGTGCAGCGAAGTCGTGTTCGCGGCGGTCAAACACGGAAAATTCGTCAACCGCGGCTTTTTAAACGGGCCTTTATGCCCCATCTACGGCGCGGGCGCGGTATGTATTCTCCTCGCGCTCACCCCGCTGCAAAAGGGTCGGTCGTGGGATTTTCTCGCCGTGTTCGCGTGCTCGGCGCTTTTATGTTCCGCGCTGGAATTTTTTACGGGATTTATCATGGAAAAATTCTTTCACCGCAAATGGTGGGATTACGGCGACAGGCGCTTCAACCTGATGAGTTACGTGTGTCTGGAAATGACGCTTTTATGGGGCTTTGCGTGTCTTCTGCTCATGTACGTACTGCATCCCGCGATCGCGGCGGTCTTTTCGCATATCCCGTACAAGGCGGGATTCTGGCTCCTGATGGCGGCGATCGCCCTGTTTATCGTCGATCTCTTCTTTACCGTATTGCAGGTCACGAGCCTCGGCAAGAAGATGCGCGAACTGGAAAACATCAACAAAAAACTGCGCGCGGGATCGGATTTCATCGGCGAAAAACTGTACGGCATCACAGCCAAGAGCGAGGCGCGCGTCGCCGCTTTGAAACAAAAGATCGAAAAGAGCCGTCTCGGGAAGGCTTTTCCGAAACTGATCAAAGAACACAAAAAAGACGAAACCAAGAAACAATGAGGAAACGGGACGCAAAATTTTGCGTCCCGTAGTTTTTTCCCGTTTAATTGACTTTGCATCCCAGACTGATTAAAAGCGCGCTGTCCACGTCGCGCATGGTTTTGGCGGGGAGTTCGCCGATGCGCTCTTTCAAGCGGCGCTTATCCAAGGTGCGGATCTGTTCGAGCAGAATGACGGAGTCCTTCGCCAATCCGTAATTGGCGCAAGGAAGTTCGATGTGAGTGGGAAGTTTGGCTTTGTTGATCTTGCTCGTAACGGCCGCCGCTATGATCGTCGGGGAGTACTTGTTGCCAATATCGTTTTGCACGACGAGCACCGGCCTTACGCCGCCCTGCTCGCTGCCGACTACGGGACTTAGATCGGCATAATACAGTTCTCCCCTTTTGATATCCATTTCGTACCTCTCAAAATTTTTTTCGGGTACTTCCCCCTCTTTTCCATTATATGTAGAAATCACGCGGAATGATTTCGAGGAAAGTTGCCCGTACTCGATTTTTGACAGGAAACGCTTATTTTATACGCGCGAGCGATTCTAATTTTTTGACGGTCTTAGGGATCTCCTGCAAGAGGTCGGAAGCGCACACGCCGTATTCGCCCAGTGTCTGGGAAAGAGAAATTGCGCTTTCGCCCAAAATGAACGACGCGCAGGCGCACGCAAGGAGAGTATCGTCCGTGCGCGCCGCGATCGCCGCCGTCAGGCCCGCGAGCACGTCGCCGCTGCCGCCCTTGGCGAGGGCGGGAGAACCCGCGCTGCTGACCGCCGCGCGGCTTTGATCGCTTATCAGCGTCGCGTTGCTTTTGAGCATGAGCGTCACGCCGTATCTTTTTGCGAACGCGCGGGCGAGCGCCGCGCCGTTTTCGCAAACCTCCTGCACCGTCGTTTGGCACAGCCTGGAAAATTCCTTGACGTGCGGCGTCAGAATGACCGTGCAGCGCTTGTTTTCGAGCGCGTTCACGCCGAACTCCGCCAGCGAATTGAGCGCGTCCGCGTCGAGTACGAGCGTACCCGTAAAATGTTCGAGAAGATAGCGGACGATGCGATAAATTTCCCGATCCTTGCAGCAGCCCATACCGACGGCGATGCTGTCCGACTGCGCGGCGATTTCCGAAAGCGCCGCCTCATCATAGGCGAGCACGCCGTTTGCGGAAGGCATTTTTTGCAGAATGGCTTCGGGATATTTTCCGATGAGCGGGGAAAAGATACAGTCGGGCACGCACAGGCGCACATAGCCCGCCCCCGCTTTGAACGCGCTCATGCCCAAAAGGGGCGCGCCCGAATAGCGCTCGCTGCCGCCTAAAATCGCAACGCGGCCGTAATCGCCCTTATTCGAACGGCTCTTCCGTTTGGGAAAAAGCGCGCAAAGATCCTTCGGGGCGTACATCCGCATATAATCTTTTTCGGGCAGAACGATGCCGATATCGCACACGCGCAATTCGCCGCAGAGATCGGGCCCGTCATTGAATAGGTGCCCCGCCTTGAACTCGCCGATGACCGCCGTCATATCGGCGCGCACCGCCTCGCCCGCACATAAGCCGTTGTCGCCGGCAAGCCCGCTCGGAATATCCGCCGCCAGCACGAACGCGCCGCTTTCGTTGATCTCTTTGACGATCTGCGCCGCCCGTTCGTTCAGCGTTCCGTGAAAACCCGTTCCGTACAGACAGTCTATGACAAGCCCGTAACCTTTTTTCAGAGTATTGATCCGCGGCGTCCTGCATCGCGCATTTTCCAGTTGACATTCCACCGTTTTGGGGGGAAACGCCTCGAACACGACGACGGAGAACCCTTTTTTCGCCAAAATACGCGCGGCGCAATACCCGTCGCCGCCGTTGTTCCCGCTGCCGCAGACTACTGCGACGCTCTTTTCGGAAAGATAAGAAAGCGCCTTTTCGGCAAGTTTGGCGACCGCCTTTCCCGCGCGCTCCATCAGCGTGCGGGAAGATACGCCGCTTTCCATGGTAAACTCGTCCGCTGCGCGCATTTCCGCGTTCGTCAGCACGTATCTCATCGCTATTCCTCCTCCGTTTCCGCGCCGAGGCGTTCGAGCGCGGCCCTCGCGTCGTCGTAATCGAACCCCTTGCCCATCAGGTATTTAAAACCTCTGGACAGATTTTCCCGCGAAAATTCGCGGTTTTTCATGTACTTGGAAAGGACTGCGAACGCGGAATCCGCGCCCCCTTCCAGCGAGGCGAGCGCCTCCTCGACGCACTCCGCTTTCGCGCCCCGCTTTTTCAGTTCCGCTTCCAGAAGCCTGCGCCCCTTGGTCTTGGAGGCGGAGGCGAGATAGGCGCGGCAGTATTCGGCGTCGTCCACATATCCGTAGCCTTCCAGCCGTTCGCGCACGTATTCGCACACGGCGGGCACGTAACCCTTCTTTTTAAGATAGTCCGTCACCTGCCGCCCCGTCTTCATGCTCGCGGACAAAAAATTGAGCGCGCGGTCCATTGCCTCGGACTTTTCGTTTTCCAACTGGATCTCGTCTAAAAACGCTTTTTCCACGTGCTGCCCGACTTTCAGGCGGCTCCTGACTGCCGTTTCCAGTTTCATGCCGCAGTAAAAACTGCCGTCCACGTAGATATTGCAGCGGTTTTTATCCTTGACCTGCGGCGAAATTTCGGTGATTTCGGACATAGTTTCTCCTCAATAGAAATACCGCACCGAAGATCGGTGCGATAATAAAATTTATTCCGCTGTCAGAAACAGCATTTTTTCTTTGAGCGATGCGGGGTACTGTTTTGCAAGGCTCTCCCCCACGCGCTTTAAATACGCATCGTTCGCGTGATGAAACACGAACCGCATGGGCTCGCTCTCGGTATCGAAAGAAAAATCGTAGGCGACTTCGGCATCGATGCAGCACCGTTTCAGCCCGTCCTTGATACAGGAGCGGACGAAAATATAATCGTCGGTGTCCTCGTCGTCCTTCACGATGACGTCCAGATAAAAATCGCTGCGCGTCTGAAATTCGTTCCAGAACTTGGCGATCGTCTTTTCATTCGGTTTTTTCTCGAATAATTTTGCGAAGATCAAAGTTTTACCACCCAGTTATGCGTATCGGCAAGCCGTCCCGTCTGAATGCCCGTTATGGTGTCGTACAGCCATTTGGTGATCTTGCCCATCTCGTTATTATTCACGACGTAATCTCTGCCCTTGTATTCCATCATGCCCACGGGCGAGATGACCGCCGCGGTGCCCGTGCCGAACGCCTCGTCCAGTTTTCCCGCAGCCTGCGCCTCAATGACTTCGTCAATGGAAATTTTGCGCTCGCTCACTTTATAGCCGTTGGCTTTCAACAACTCGATGCAACTCTTTCTCGTAATGCCGGGGAGAATGGAGCCGGTCAGCATGGGAGTGATCACTTCTCCGTCGATGACGAAGAACATATTCATGGAGCCGACTTCCTCCACGTATTTTTTCTCGTTGGCGTCCAGCCACAGCACCTGGTCGAAGCCCTTTTTCGCAGCCTCTTCGCCCGCCCTCAAAGAAACGGCGTAGTTGGCGATACACTTCGCCTCGCCCGTACCGCCCACGGTCGCACGGGTGTAGAAATCCTCCACCAAAAGGCGCGTGGGCGCCAGTCCGTGCGCGTAGTAACTGCCTACGGGCGACAGGATGATAAAGAACAGGTATTCGGTGCCCGCGTGCACGCCGAGCGCCACGTTGGTCGCAACGATGCTGGGACGGATATAGAGCGCCGTGCCGGGCGAGGTGGGTATCCAGTCCTTTTCGATCTTCAAAAGTTCGAAAAGCCCTTCGAGCACGAGTTTTTCGTCGATCTCGGGAATGCACATGCGAACCGCCGAACGGTTCATTCTCTTGAAATTCTCTTCGGGACGGAATACGCGGATCTCGCCCTTCTCGTTTTTAAAGGCTTTCAGACCTTCGAAAATGCCCTGCGCGTAATGGAACACGGTGGTGGCGAGATCGAAGGCGATGGGACGGTGCGGTTCGATCTGCGCATCGTACCAGCCCTGTCCGACTTTGTATTTCATCGTGAACATATAGTCGGTAAAAATTTTGCCGAAACCGAGTTTGCTTTCGTCCGTCGGTTTTTGTTTCAACACGTCTGCCTGAATGAATTTCATACCGTTTATCTCTCCGTAAATTTAAGGCGTTTTCACGCGCCTTTATTTTTTTATCCTATTATACCACGCCCGCCCGCTTTTGTAAACAATTTATAAAATTGATAATTTTAATCGTATCCATCGATTTTTTCGATCAGAATTTCATAAAACCGCAAAGCCAATCGATATCGTCGATTTCTTTGCGTATATCCGCGCGTTCCGGCGCGCTCAGATAGCGCTTGCTTTTCCGCTCTTCACCCGCGCCCGCCGCAAAGGAAGAGTTCTGCGTGGCCTGTTTTTTCTTATAGTCGTAGGCGATGCCCACGCTCGCAATGATGATGAATACGATAACGACAAGAAAAAAAACGATTCCCGTCGCCACATTTACCATAGAAGATGTTTCCGACAATATGGCAAAGACAATAAAAAAGACGACGACGATCGGGATCAGCGCCCACAGCCATGTATGCTTCTTCTTCGTTTCCTTTTCGCCGCTTTCTATGTACGAAACATCCGCGTCCGCGGCTTTGATGCGGTTTACGAGCGTTTCTCTCCGCTCTGCGAGCGTCTTGCCGTGCGTTTTATAGAGTTGCGCGCGCTCCGAGGCGCTCATCTTTTGAAACGCCTCTTTCGCGTCGCCGCGCACGGAGTCGAATTGCGAAAGGTCGGTCAGTCCCTTGGTCCTTTGCAAAACTTTCCGCCACGGCGCACGCCAGTTTTCTTCTTCCGCTTGTAGATCCGCGGCTTTCGGCTCCGCGGCGGTTTCCGTCAAAGGCGCGTCGGTCTTTTCGCTTTGCTCCGATTGGTCCGTTACGGGCGCCGAAAGCGCTTTTTCTTCCTCTTCGAGCGCCGCTTTCGCCTGCGCTACGTCGATAAAGGACATGCACTCGGGACAGATATCCGTCGTCGCGTAATCGTACACGGAGATCCGCTTGCCGCACTTGTAACACTTCACTTCCGTTTTCATATTCTCTCTCCCCCGATCATTCGGACGCAAACGCGAAAATAAATTCGTCCTGTTTTTCGACGCGGACCCTGCCCGCCGTAAAATCGACGATTTTTGCGGCGAAAGCCTCTTCTTCGCGCGAACGCACCGCAACGGTCAGGCGCACGCAGTCGGAATACTGCGCGTCGGCGAGCGTCCAGCCGTTCGCCGAAATATATTTTCTGACGGCGTCCGAAAGTTCGTAACCCAACGTCAGCATATAGCGCGCGCACGGCTCGAAAAACCGCTTTTCCGCTCCGTCCAGGCACTCGGACGCGGCGCCCGAATAGGCGCGCACAAGACCGCCCGCGCCCAGTTTCACGCCGCCGAAATAGCGGGTGACGACGACGGCCGTCTGATAGAGTTTTTTGCCGCGCAGAGCGTCCAGAATGGGCATGCCCGCCGTGCCCTGCGGCTCCCCGTCGTCGGAAAACCGCATGAGAGTGCCGAGCGTATCCGCGACGAACGCATAACAATGGTGCGTCGCGTCGGGAAACTCCGTTCTGACGCGCGCGAGAAATGCGCGCGCCTCCTCTTCGCTTTCGACGTGCGAACACGTCGAAATAAAGCGCGAACGCTCGATCACTTTTTCCGAACGGTACTCGGTAAAGACGCTATAAACGCCCTTCATTTCATGAGTATGCGGATATGCACTTTTTTGCCCTTATGCAGGACGAATTCGCCTTTTTCGCGGGCATTTCGGGGGATCTGCGCGTTCACGTCGGATATTTTTTCGTCGTCTATGCGCACGCCGCCGCCCTCGATGAGCCTTCTCGCCTCGCTCTTGGACTTTGCGGCGTTTGCGAGCACCATCGCGTCGCACACGCTTTCGGTATCTGCGGGGATCTCCGCCGAGGGCATATTCTCCGCGTCGCCCCCGAATGCGGCTTTCGCCTGTTTCGCCGCGTCCTCCGCCTTTTCTTCGCCGTGCACCATTTTCGTAAGTTCCATGGCGAGGCGCTCTTTCGCCGCGTTGATGCGCTCGTCCTGATGCGCGCACAACTCCGCGATCTCTTCGAGCGGCAAAAAGGTGAGAAGTTTCAGGCATTTTTCCACGTCCGCGTCGTCCACGTTTCTCCAATACTGATAGAATTCGTAAGGGCTCGTTTTGTTCTCGTCCAGCCAGACGGCGCCCTTCGCCGTTTTACCCATTTTACGACCGTCCGAGGTTGTGAGAAGCGTGAACGTCATCGCGAACGCGGGCTGCTGCTCCTTGCGGCGGATGAGGTCCGCGCCCGCGAGGATATTGCTCCACTGGTCGTCGCCGCCCAGTTCGAGTTTACAGCCGTATTTTTTATAGAGCACGAGAAAATCGTACGCCTGCATGAGCATATAGTTGAATTCGAAGAAGGAAAGCCCTCTCTCGTAACGCGACTTGAAACATTCCGCCGAAAGCATCTTGTTCACGGAAAAATGCACGCCGATGTCGCGCAAAAACTCTATATAGTTGAGATTCATCAGCCAGTCGGCGTTGTTGACCATCAACGCGCCGTTTTCGCCCTCGAAATCGATAAACTTCGACATTTGCTTTTTGAAACATTCGCAGTGAAAGTCGACGGTCTCGCGCGTCATCATCGAGCGCATATCCGTTCGCCCCGAAGGGTCGCCGATCATGCCCGTGCCGCCGCCGATGAGCGCGATGGGCCGATGCCCCGCGTCCTGCATGTGTTTCATGGCGATCAGTTGCAAAAAGTGCCCCACGTGCAGGCTGTCCGCAGTGGGGTCGAACCCGATATAAAATGGAACGCTCTCGCTGCCGAGGAGTTTATAAAGATCCTCCTCGAAAACCGTCTGCTTGATAAAGCCGCGCTCGCGCAGCGTGTCCATGACATTCTTTTTCATTGCTCAAAACTCCGATATATTTACTTTAATTACCTTAATTTTAGCACATTACGCGCCGTTTGTAAACCCAATGCGCGATGATTCGCCCAAATCTTCTTTTGAAAACAGCAAAAAGCACCGCGCAAAATATTGAAAAATTTCCCCGACTATGGTATAATTTAACTCGGTTATGCTTAAAAAGCAAATTCTGTAGGTTATTAAATGTATCGGAGGAATAAAAATGCAATATTCACGCGAAGTTGAAGAGATGATTTGCGTTGCCAAGGGCCCCAACCACGGCCCCGCCCCCATTCCCGAAGAGGGAAAATGGATCCAGGCAAAAGAGATCAAAGACATTTCCGGCTTGACGCACGGCGTCGGCTGGTGCGCGCCGCAGCAGGGAGCGTGCAAACTTACCCTGAACGTCAAACAGGGCGTCATTCAGGAAGCGCTCGTGGAGACCATCGGCTGCTCGGGCATGACGCACAGCGCGGCGATGGCGGCGGAAGTTCTCCCCAATAAGACCATTCTGGAAGCGCTCAACACCGATCTTGTGTGCGACGCCATCAACACCGCGATGAGAGAGTTGTTCCTCCAGATCGTGTACGGCAGAAGCCAGTCCGCCTTTTCCGACGACGGCCTCGTGATCGGCGCGGGCCTCGAAGATCTGGGCAAAGGCAACCGTTCGCAGGTGGGCACCATGTACTCCACCGCGAAAAAGGGCGTACGCTATCTCGAAATGACCGACGGCTACGTGACCCGCCTCGCGCTCGACAAGGACGATCAGGTGATCGGCTACGAATTTATCAATTTCGGCAAGATGATGGATTTCATCAAAGGCGGCATGTCCACGGACGACGCGTTCAAGAAAGCGCAGGGACATTACGGCAGATTCGAGAAAGCGGACGGGGCGGTCAAGTATATCGATCCCCGCAAACAGTAAGGAGGTACACGGAATATGAGTATCACGTTCGAAGGTTACGAGAGAAGGATCAAACAGATCCGTCCCGTCATGGATAAATACGGCATCAAAGATTTCGAAGACGCGAAAAAGATCTGCAACGACAAGGGTTTCGACCCCTACGAGATCGTAAAGAGCGTACAGCCCATCGCCTTTGAAAACGCGGGCTGGGCATACACGCTCGGCGCGGCGATCGCCATCAAGAAAGGCTGTACGAAAGCAGCAGACGCGGCGGAGGCCGTCGGCGAAGGCTTGCAGGCGTTCTGCATCCCCGGTTCGGTCGCCGACCAGAGAAAGGTGGGCGTGGGCCACGGTAACCTCGCCGCCATGCTGCTGCGCGAAGAGACCAAATGTTTCTGCTTCCTCGCGGGCCACGAATCGTTCGCGGCGGCGGAAGGCGCCATCGGCATCGCGAAAAACGCGAACAAAGTGCGCAAACAGCCCCTGAAAGTCATTTTGAACGGTCTCGGCAAAGACGCGGCGTTCATCATTTCCAGGATCAACGGCTTCACCTACGTGCAGACCAAATACGATTACTATACGGGCAAAGTGACCATCGTGAGCGAAACGCCGTATTCGGACGGCGAGCGCGCCAAAGTGCGCTGCTACGGCGCGGACGACGTGAACGAGGGCGTGGCGATCATGCGCCTCGAAGACGTGGACGTTTCCATCACGGGCAACTCCACCAACCCCACCCGTTTCCAGCACCCCGTCGCGGGCACCTATAAAAAGTGGACGGTCGAAAACGGCAAGAAATATTTCTCCGTTGCCTCGGGCGGCGGCACAGGCAGAACGCTGCACCCCGACAACATGGCGGCGGGCCCCGCGAGTTACGGTCTGACCGACACGATGGGCAGAATGCACTCCGACGCGCAGTTCGCCGGTTCCTCTTCCGTTCCCGCGCACGTGGAAATGATGGGACTGATCGGCATGGGCAACAACCCGATGGTCGGCGCTTCCGTCGCAGTCGCGGTCGCCGTGCAAGAGGCTATGACAAAGTAACCGATATTTAAGATTTTTGTGGGATTTGCGGATTTTTTCCGCAAATCCCCTTTTTTTTACGACGAAAAAGAGGGATACGGAAATTCCGTATCCCTCTTTTCCTAATCGCTGAGAATGCTTAAAGTACCGAATCGAACCGCGATCCGATAATTTTTCGTGACGTCTTTGCCTGCGGTGTTGACGATCCTGACGTCGCTCATGCTGTTGGGAATTTCTCCGATGTCGGTGATGGAAGACGTCATTTTCAAGGATAGCGTATGATTTTCCGCAAGACTGCCTTCCGAGATCCAGTACTCGCCGCAAGTCAAGGGCGTGCCGTCGTACACTTTGCTTTCAGACATGCTCGAAAGCGCGACCTTGCGGCGGCTCACCATCATCAGGGTTTCCGTATCGAAACATACGTAAAAACCGCCCGTGCATTCGACGCCCGCTCCGTCTACGATCTGCAGCGGCAAAGCGTACAGCGTATCTTCGCTCAAAATCCCCGCATCGGTCATGCCCACGCCCGCAAGGTTCAGTCGGAGCGTGTATCCCGTCGGAAGTCCCGTCACATAGTATTCGTCTTTTTGATAGACGAGCGGCGTGCCGTCGTAGTACTTTTGCAGGCTGTACGGGTGCACCGTGACGACCTGCTCCTCCACGACGCGCAGCATGCCCTGCCGAAAGACGAATTTGATTTTTTCCTCTTTCTGCCCGTTCGGCCGATACAGCGAAAAGGATACGATCGACGATCTGCTCTGTCCGATCTCCGTCCGGCTTCCATCGAATTCCGCACTGTAAGAATAGCCTTCGAAGAGAAGTTCCCGAAGCGTCAATCTGTCTTTCCCTGCGCCCTCGGCCGCGTCCGCATACAGCGGACTCCCGTCGTATTGTTTCACGGCGTCGACAGGCTTGATCTCAATCGTCCGCGGTAAAAAACCGATGTTGGCGTCTTCGCCGCTGCCGCCGAACACAGGCCCCGCGCCGGTCACTTCGACCTGCACCCAGCCCAAACCGTCGATATACACCTCCACCCAGGCATGCGCGTTCGCGCCGTAGATATCCGTCCACTGTCCCGCGCTGACGTCCCCTGCGTAACCGATGGTATATCTCGCGGGAATGCCCAGCGCGCGGTACAGCATGGTCGCCGCGCTCGCAAAGTGACGACACACGCCCTCCTTGTAATCGCGCAAAAAACTGACGACCTGATCGCTCTCGCCGTTCATGAGCCTATTGTACGATAAGTTGTACTGCGCGGCGTTCTGAATGTAATCGGCAACGTCTTTTATAATATCGTCGTCGTTCCTGTCAAACCCTTCTTTTGCAATGACTTTTTTCAGATACGCCAGCGTGGAACCGGGGATCTGCAAATAATTTTGCTTCACATAGAATCGATACGCCATTTCCGCGTCGCGGTATTCCCCGAGATCGACGTTCAATCTGCCCTGCGAAACGTAATCGTAGGGATAATATTGCAATTCGTATATCGCTCTCGAATCGCCCTGGTACCACACGTCGCTCGCCTGGATCGTATAGTCGTATTCGCCCAACCCCATATAATAGGGCAAGAAATAGTCGTTACTCTTCGCGTCGATACGGATGAGCGAACTTACATACCCCGCCTTTTCCAGAGCGACGCCCGTGAGATAATTGAGATTGTAATCGTTGTCCAGACGGCCTTCGTAACTGGACGCTCTGTTCCAGCGGATCCCGGTATAATCCCCGTAACTCATCACACGCAGATATATTTTACCGCCGAATTCCGAATAGACCTTGGCGGCTATACGCTCTTCGCCGCCTCCGCCATCGTTTCCGCCATCGCCGCCAGAGCCGCCTTGTCCGCCCCAGTCGCCGATATTCCCGTCCTTATCGAGTTCTGAGCCGCCCTGGCCCTCATAATCCGATTCGACGATCTCTAAAAAGCCATAATCGTACTCGATGAGATAATTTTCGGAAACGTCAAAACCATTCGCGACCACGCCGATATCCAAAACGTTGGTTTTTACGCCGACGTCGAAAATATACGTATAGCCGTAAACTCTGGTTTCGTGCCCTTGCGCGAGCGTATAATCGCTCTTGTCGGAAATCCGATGTCCGCGGTCAGAATGCAACCTGCCGTCATACGGCCAGGAATTGCTGTTCGTTTCGACCAAGATCGGGCGCGGCGTAACGGCCAATATCCCGTATTCATATTCGACGCGGATGTAATCGGAAACATTTTCGCCCGTAGGACCGAGCACGGTGACGGAAACGGTATTTAAAACCTTGTTCACGTTTGTGACACTTCCGTCACAGGAGATCTCCACGCTGTACGTATCGGGAAGAGTGTTTTCGCATTCATAGAGCGCGCAGGTCAAGGGCGTGCCGTCGTACACCTTTTCGGCGGCGTGCGTCTTGATATACAGCATGCCGTCGGGAATCTGCACGACGAGCAAACCGCTCTCCGTGACGATATTGTAATTCGCGGTCACGTCGCGGCTGCCCGAGAAGATCTGTACTTTATCAACGACATTGGGAATTTTGCCGATCTCGGTGATCGAACCGCGCATGGACACTTTCGCCCGCTCGCCCTCTGCTACGGCGGGCGTCAAACTTTCCAAAGGCGAAGTAATACTGTAATCCGCACAGGTAAGAGGCGTGCCGTCGTACTGTTTCTCCGCGCTGCCCGCCGTGATTATGATGGGACGCGCGATCACTTCGATAACGCCGTCGGCAAACTCCAACGCATAATTAAAGGTAACGTTCCGCCCGTCTTCCAGGATACGGACGCGGTCCTCGACGACCGTATTGGCTTGCGTGCCTACATCCGTTCGGCTGCCGAGCGTGTCCGCATACAGCGCGTGCCAATTCAGCATACCGCGCTCCGGATCGTAAGAAACTTCTTCCGCAGTCGCATAACGGTTGGACTGCGGTCTGCCGTTGTAATAATCGCGCAGGCTCGCCGCTGTGATGAGGACGGGGCGGGGCGTAATGATCAGAACGCCCGTCAGGAAAGTGACTTCGTAATCAAAAGTCACGTCCCTGCCGTTCCCGTCGAAGATCGCGAACTCCGAAACAAAGCCCACGCCCGTGCCCACGTCCGTCTGTGAGCCCTCCGTCAAATACATGGGCGTGTGTCCCTCGACGATCGGCGGTTCACAGGAAGAAGTCACGGTTATGCCGAACGTGCTGAGCGGACGGCCGTCGTACACCTTTTCGTTATCCTGCACCTTGACCGTGATCGGGCGGGGCGTCACTTCCAGCGTGCCCCATATGTAAGAGATCAGATAGTTGAAGGTCACCTCCCTGCCGCCGTCGTATATTGCGACGAGTACGGAGTTCTCCGTTTCCCCCACGTCGGTGATCTCGTTCGCCCAGACCGCAGTCGAAACGTGCCCTTCCACGAGCGGATACTCGCTGTCCTTGGATAGGGAATGTTCCCCGTTGCTGTGCGGCGCGCCGTCATATACGAACGTATGGCTGCCCGACGCGATCTCGATCGGACGGCGCTTGACAGTCAGAGTTCCGTTCAAAAGTCTGATCTTATAATTGAACGTGACGTCGCGCTCGCCGTCGAACACTTGATACTGATCTATGCGGTTGATACCGAGACCCGCGTCCGTCTGTGAGCCGCGGTAATGCGCAACGCCGCGGTGATTCAACACGAGCGCCGCTCCGTATTCGCACGTAACTTCGCACTCTTCCACGACGAGGGGCTTGCCGTCGTAAATTTTTTCCGCGCTGCCCGCCGTGACCGTAACGGGACGGGGTTTCACCGTCAGCGCGCCCTCCGCAAAGGATATCAGGTAATTGAACGTCACGTCGCGGTTTCCGTCGGTAACGGTAAATTCTTTGACGCGGTTCGTGCCCGTTCCCGCGTCCGTCTGCGCGCCCTCGTTCACGGCTACGCCCGTCTGATTTTCTACGATTGCGGCGCCGTATTCGCTGCGCGCGGTAAATTTGTCTGTCGTAAGCGGCGTGCCGTCGTATATTTTTTCATCGCTGCCCGCCGTGACCTCTATGGGACGGGGCGTCACCGTCAGCGTGCCCGTCACGTAAGATATATCGTAACTTTCGGTCACTTCCCGCCCGTCTTTGGCAAAGACGCGCACGTCGAGCGCGTTATCGGCCGAACCGCAATCGCTCAGTCCCGCGCCCCATTCGACGCGCGTTTCATCCCCGTCCGCAAGCGCGTATGCGCTCAGATCGGACAGAAAATGCGCGAAGTCCGTATGTAATTTGCCGTCGTACACCCAGGAATTTCCCGCGGTTTCGATGACGACGGGACGCCGCGTCACCGTCAGTGTGCCCTTACGGTAAGCAACGGCGTAATTGCCCGTGACGTCTTTTCCCGTTTCGTCAAAGATACAAATGCTCGTCGCGTTCTCTTTCGTCCCCGCTTCTACGATCTCGTCGGGTACGCCCAAAGCATGGCTGTGCCCCGCAAGCAGACCGCTTTGCTCGTTTTCGCCGTCGCAAACGGTATACGCGGGATTCCGATGCGCCGCCCCGTCGTACATCCAGATGCCGCTGCCCGTCGAAACGGAGAGCGGGCGCGGCTGGACGGTGAGTTGCCCGCATTCGTAAAAGATTTGATAATTTTCGGAAACGTCTTTTCCCGCGTCGTCGCGCACGAGAAAGCCGAGGTAATTGTCAGCCGTTTTCGCATCGGTGACTTCGCAGAGTTCCGAAACGGATATAGAGTGCCCCGATAAAAGCCCCGAATCTTCTTTGGGTTCCTGAATTTCAAAACCGTCGCAGGACAGGGGCGTGCCGTCGTACACCTTTTCGGCGCCGTAAGTCGTTACGTACAGCGGACGCGCCTGCACCGTCAGTTTCCCGGGTACGAGGTCGATATTATAATTTCCCGTGACGTCCAGACCTTCCGCCTCTTTTACGATCCTGATCTCGGGAATATTTTCGCTCTCGCCCTCGTCCGTACGGCCCGCGCGGAAGGTAGCGACGATCTTATCGCCCTCGGCGAGCGGCGTCGATCGGCTCAGTTCGTAGCCGTCGAAGGTCAGTTCGCTCCCGTCGTAAATTTTGTCGGCATTTTGCACCGTCACGGTGATATCGCGCGGAATGAAACCGATCGTCGAAGTCAGAGCATGAAAGACGTAGCAATCCGTCACGTCCGTACCGTCCGCGCTCGTGACCGTAATGGAAGAAACGTCGGCGGTCACAGTGGAATCGGGTTTAGACGGGTCGCCGTACACAAAGCGCGCGCAATGGATCTCGTCCTCGTACGCGAGCGGCGCAAAAACAGAGGGAACTTCGCCGTATCCGACTTTTTTCTGAGAAACGGAAACTTCCGCTTCTTTGGGCGCGACGGTAAATCCGTGCGCAGTTCCGTAGCGTTTTGTGCCGAACGGTCCCTTTGCGACCGCACGCACGCGGTAATCTCCCGCGCGCAGCGCCATATCCTGCGACCACTCGTCCGAGCCTTCGGCGCTGAATTCGTACTTGACGCCGCCGAACACAGCGTCCGCCCGATAACCGAGTTCTTCCCCGTAAGCGATCGTTGCAGGGCATGCGGCTACTTCGTACACGATCCCCTGAATGGAAACGAGCACGGTGATCACAGTGAGGATCAATGCTAAAACGGCAATGATCGGCACGCGGAAGCGCTTGATGAAATCAAGCACGTTCGCAAGTTTAACGACTTTGCGTCGGTAATCGTCGTAAAGCATATATTCCTCCTTGTTTTTTTACGCGGGGTGCACGATCAGCGTACCCGTGCGGAATCCGATCGAATAATTGCCCGTCACGTCGTTCCCGTTTTCATCGAAAATGACGATGGAACTGACGACGTTGTCACACCTTCCCACATTCGTCTGCGATCCTGTCACGGTGACAGCCGCTCTATGCCCATGCGCGAGCGCGGTATCGTATTCCGATTGGATATAGTAAGAACGATTGGTCAACGGAGCGCCGTCGTACGCCTTTTCCGCGCTGCCCGCAGACACGACGATGCTGCGCGGCGTCACTTCCAGAACGCCGTAATCGGCGTTGATCTTATAGAACTGCGTCACGTCCTTACCGTTTTCGTCGGTGATGCGAACCTCCGTTTCGTTCAGGCTGCGCCCGACGTCGGTGCGGCTGCCGACCGTTTTGACGGAAGCGGCATGCCCGAATAAGAGTTCGCCGCGCAGATCCCACGCAGGGTTTTCAAGGGGCGTCCCGTCGTACAGTTTGGAGCCGCCCTCCGTGGAAACGGAAATCTCCACGAGATATACCTGTAATTTCCCCTTTTCGCAGATGACGGTAAAGAGGTCTGTCACGTCTTTTCCCGAAGAGTTGAAAAGACGGAACGAAACGATGGTACTCTCTCCGATGCCCGCATCCCGCCTCGATCCCGTCACGATTGCGGAGTAGGTGTAGCCGTGCGCAAGATAGTCGCTGATACCCTGCACTTTGCCCGACGGAACGAGGGTGTTTACCCCGTCGAATTTCATATATTCGTTGACGGGCTTGATGCGCAGGATCCCGTTGTTTCCTCCCGAGCCCGCGCCTCCGCCGTCCTCGAAATCTCCGCCAGCGCCGTCCAGAGCGGGCCCCGCGCCCGTCACTTCCACCTGCACCCAGCCCGTGCCGTCGATATAGACCTCCGTCCAGGCATGCGCGTTGGAAATGCTGACAGGCGTCCACACCCCCGCCGCGGCATTTGCCGTATATCCGATCGTATAACGCGCGGGAATGCCCAGCGCGCGGTATATGAGCGTTGCGGCGCTCGCGTAGTGCTGGCAGATGCCTTCCCGATAATCCTTTAAAAAACTCACGACGATATCGCTCTCGCCGTCCAGCGTTTTGTCGTAATCCGCATTGTACTTCGCGGCTTTCCGAACGAAATCCGCCACTTTTTGCACGATATCTTTGTCGTTTTTGCTGAATCCTTCGCGCCTGACGAGCGTTTGCAGATATTCGTTGGTGGACGCGGGTACGAAAAGATACTGCCCGCGCACGAAATCAGCGTACGCGTTCTCCGCGCCCGCATACGAGCCGAGCCCCGCCGCAAGCGGGCCGTTCTCGATATAATCGTAACGATAATAGTACAGTTCGTAGATACCGTCCACATTGCCCCGATACGCCACGTCGCTCGTCTGTATCGCATAATTTAGGGGCGCGGCTTCCATATAATACGGCAATAGATAATCCCCGCCCATGGTATCGACGCGCATGCGTCCGCTTTCGAAACCGCTCGCTTTCAGCGCGACGCCCGTCAGATAATTGAAACTGTATTTGCCGTCTAAAAGTTTGGAATATTCTTCCGCTTCACTCCATCGGTTGCCGTTGTAATCCCCGAAACTCATCAATCGAAGATATATTTGCCCGCCCATATCGGACAGAACGCGAAGGGCCGCCTTGTCGTTATCCTGATTCGGGTCGCCGCCGTCGATCTTGCCGTCCGTATCCAGTTTTTCGCCGTCGCCGCCGGGCACAGCGGGCGTATCGTCCGTTACGACCAATACGCCCTCCTGTTTTGTGACCGCATAGTTATTCGTAACGTCTTTTGCGCCGTCGTACACGACGACTTCGGCAATGGTATTGGCGCTTTCCCCGACCGCCTGCCGCTCGCCCGAAACGCTGACCGAAAGTTTGTGCCCGCCGACGGGCTGCGTGAGGGAAACGAGTTCCCACTCGTCGCAAATGAGGGGCAGTCCGTCGTACGCTTTTTCCGCGCTGCCGGAACGGATGGTGAGATTGCGCGGCGTAATCGTCAGTTCGCCGTAATGATATGCGAATGTATAGTTGGAAGTCACATCTCTCGTCCCGTCGGATACGACGATCTCGGAAATATAATTTTCGCTCACGCCGACGTCTACCCTTTCCGCTGGCATTTCGACGCGCGTAAATTTATGCCCCGCCAACAGCCCCGTTTTGGAAGTTATTTTATATTCGGGACAGGCGAGCGCCGTGCCGTCGTACACTTTCGTGCCCGAGAGCGTGGATACGGTAATGCCGATCGGCTTGACGGTGAGCGTGCCGAACAGGTATTCGATCGAGTAATCGGACGAAACGTCCGATCCGTTCCCGTCGACGACTTTTGCGGAAAAGGTATTCTTGCCCGTGCCCGCGTCCGTGCGGCTGCCCGTCATATCGACGAGAATGCGCTGTCCGTCGGACAATTCGCCGCTCACGAGTTCCCAATGGTCGTCGGTGTGCGCCGTACCGTCGTAGACGAATTCCTGCGAACCGGACATGATCACGAGCGAAGGTTTTTTCGAACCCGTCCCCCCGCCCGCGAACAGCGCCAGCAGAACGATCGCGGCCAGGATCACGCCAATCGCGATCGAACCGAGGATATATATATATTTCGTTCTTTTCGTCACAGGCGGCCTCCTTGTTTACGCGCTTCTGCCCAAACGGCGCACTATCTCTTTACATTGCGATAAGTTTTCTTCCCCGAACAGTTCGTCCATGTATCTGCACAGGTTTTCCGCGTTGTTGCGAAGATATACGGGATTCTGCATGCCCAGTTTGCGCATCACTTTCTTCGCCAGGATATCGTCCAGCGCGTTTAATTCTTCTCCCCCGCACGCCACGTACGCGGGAACGTATCTCTCTATCTGGTAGCGGATCCGGTTTCCGAACGTCACGCGGAAATGCTCCGTCATGAAATCGTCCAGTTGCCGCAAGCGGCGGCGGTTCCGCTCCGTCAGCCCGTATTCTTCCTGCGCCTCTTTCACAAGTTCCTTAAATCGCTTTGCCGTGATCTTCACGCCTTCGGGCCGTTCCGCGGAAAACGCCTGCGCCTTTTTATCCAGATCCAACACCATCGCCCTGTCGTATACTTTATCCGAGATCGCGAACGTCGAATCGTCGTTGTTCGCCGTACCGATGAACCACATGTTTTCAGGCAGCCGCACGTGACCGTCTTTCAGTTGTTTCGGGTCGTTCTTCCACTCGTCGCTCACCACCGTCAACAGCCGTTCTTCCGCGTTCGGCAGTTCCAACAGCGACAAAAACTCCGCAAAATAGTATTCCACGCGCGCGATATTCATTTCGTCCAACACCGTGATATAGATCTGCTCGCTGTAATTCGCCTCGTATATCTTTTTCAGCAAGTCCGTTTCGTTGAATCGCTTGGTGAATTCGTTGTAATAGCCTATCAGGTCCGTCCTTTCTTTCCACATGGGCTGTACGGGGATGACCGTCGAGGTGTTCCCCAGAAACTCGCCGAACGCGAACGCAAGCGACGTTTTGCCCGTGCCCGACATTCCCTGCAATATCAGGATATGCGATACCGCCATGCCAGCGATAAAGCGGCGGATATCCTCTATCTCGTAATACAATCTCAGTTTCCCAGCGGCATAGTCGCGGAACGTTTCGCAGAACTCTTTCAAGCCGATGCGCCCGTTGAACTCCCCGCCCGCATAGCGCGTCTTTTCCTCGTCGATGCGGCACAACCCGTCAAAACGCCTGCGGTTGGTTTTTTTCACTTCCGTTTTGGTTTGTTCTACCGTTTCGGCAACGATTTGCAGGGGTTCTGGCTCCTCCTTGCGGTTCAGATACAAGACAGCGAGCAAGCCCCCCAGCAAGATCGGCACCAGGATCAGCAATGCGACAACGGCGATCGCGCCCCCCTCCGACGTTTCGGGCGCGGCGGAAGAACTGAAATAAAGCCCCATGGAAATTCCCATCAGCACGACGACCGCGGCGATGGCGATCAATACGGCAAAATATTTCTTTTTGAGTTTCGGTAGTTTCAGATTTTTCATATTCATTCGCCGTCTTTCTTTTCCGCCGAAGAATGCAAAAGTTCCGCGCGGATCTGCTTTTTGGTCTTTTTCCATTCTTCCTTAAAAAAGGTTTTGAAAACTTTATACTGCCGTTCGAGTTCGGCGAACTGTTCGCGGGAAGTAAAACTATCCGACTCGGAAAAGCGCCCGCATTCCTTTTTCAACGCGTTGAGCCGCGCCTCCGAAAGCGTCTTTTCCCGTTCCAGAAGTTCCGCCTGCGCGTGCAGGCGCGCGCGCTCTTCTCTCTCTTTTTCCAGCGCGTCCTTCGAATTGCCGATCTGTTCCAGTAAAGCGGCGGCGCGTTCTTCCGTCCGCTGTTTTTCCGCCTTTGCCGCCTCTTCGTAGGTTTCCGCAGTCTGCCGCAAAATTTTGTCGGCAGACTCTTTCTGTTCCCGGAGCGCGCTTTCATGCGCAATAAGCAGGCGGGTTTTTTCCGCTTCGCGCTCCTCTTCGGCGGTACAAAGGCGGTCTTCCCACTCTTTTGTCAGCGCGCGGATCTCCGTCTGATGGGAGATAAGCAGTTCTTCGTTGCGCTTCTTCCGCGTTTCCGCGAGCGCGGAAACTTCTTCGATATTTTGATGCAGAAGCCCGATTTTATCGTGCAGGGTTTCGATCTCCGCGCGGGCGGCGATCAACTGCAATTTGTCGTTTTCGAGCGCGCGGAGCCGCTTTTCCATGAGCAGCATGTATTCTTTTTCGCCCTTGCCCGATTCTTCTATCCGCCGTTTCAGGCTTTCAAGTTGCCTGCGCTCACGCTCTTGATCCTCGCGCTTTTTCGCCTCTTCCTGCTCGTCGTAATTTTTTTGCAGGTATTCTTCCAGTTTCAAACCGTGTTCGTACGTCAAAAACGAACTGAGTTCGGCAATTTCGGCAAATTCGTCCGCAAGCCCTCGTTCGAACGGGTGCAGGGATACTTCGTCCTTTTTTACGGTGAAACCGTCCTTTTCATAGGAAGTAATAAAATAATACAGCCGCATCGCGCCCTTGAAGTTTTTGTTCATTTTCAAGACGTTCGTTTCGGTGATCGGCGGTTTGAGCATAGGCGCTTTCGCCACGAATTCCATCAAAGGCAGCGAAAGATACAGCAAAACGGTCTTCAACAGCCCGTCGATACGGTCGACCTGCTCTTTTGCGGAATGATTCGCGGCAAGGTACGCGTCGTTTCTTTTCTCCTCGTCCAGAAAAATTTCGAACCGCAGTTTACGGTCGTCCGCTTCCACCGATTTTTGCATGGACAGACTGCCGCTGTACGTGCTCGTAAGCGCCACGATCTTTTCGTAGCGGTAGGCGATAAAATCGCGCAGATAGCACAGCAGCATATATAAAAACCTGTTTTCGTAGACGGCGTAATCGGTCAGCCGTTCCACGGTAAAAAGTCGGTCGGGAATGATATCCTCCCCCTCGCCCCGATCTTTCGTGAACAGATTGCTGTGGCGGGCGAGATGTTCCACCGATTCTCTGGAAACGCTCTTGACCTTTTCGATATCCTGCACTTCGCCGTTGGAACGGATGAACTGCCGCTCTTCCGCGATGGCTTTGCCGATAAAGACGAGCCCCTCTTCGATGGCGTCTATCCAGTCGTTTTCCACTTCGCATTCCGTGCGTACGACTTGCAGCCTGTCTGCGTCGGCGTTGGCGCGGGAAACCGATCTGCGGGCCCTCTTGCAGTCCCGCTCCTCTTTCGTATTCTTTCTGTAATCGGTAAACGCCCGAAACAATCGATCCAGTTGCCCCATCTCGCCGTCCTCTCTCTTTACGCGCTCCTGCCCAAACGGCGCACGATCTCTTTACATTGCGATAAGTTTTCTTCCCCGAAAAGTTCGTCCATGTATCTGCACAGGTTTTCCGCGTTGTTGCGAAGATATACGGGATTCTGCATGCCCAGTTTGCGCATCACTTTCTTCGCCAGGATATCGTCCAGCGCGCTTAATTCTTCTCCCCCGCACGCCACGTACGCGGGAACGTATCTCTCTATCTGATAGCGGATCCGGTTTCCGAACGTCACGCGGAAATGCTCCGTCATGAAATCGTCCAGTTGCCGCAAGCGGCGGCGGTTCCGCTCCGTCAGTCCGTATTCTTCCTGCGCCTCTTTCACAAGTTCCTTAAATCGCTTTGCCGTGATCTTCACGCTTTCAAACCGTTCCGCCGAAAACGCCTCCGCCTTTTTATCCAGATCCAGCACCATCGCCCTGTCGTATACTTTATCCGAGATCGCGAACGTCGAATCGTCGTTGTTCGCCGTACCGATGAACCACATGTTTTCAGGCAGCCGCACGTGGCCGTCTTTCAGTTGTTTCGGGTCGTTCTTCCACTCGTCGCTCACCACCGTCAACAGCCGTTCTTCCGCATTCGGCAGTTCCAACAGCGACAAAAACTCCGCAAAATAATATTCCACGCGCGCGATGTTCATTTCGTCCAGCACCGTGATATAGATCTGCTCGCTGTAATTCGCCTCGTATATCTTTTTCAGCAAGTCCGTTTCGTTGAATCGCTTGGTGAATTCGTTGTAATAGCCTATCAGGTCCGTCCTTTCTTTCCACATGGGCTGTACGGGGATGACCGTCGAGGTGTTCCCCAGAAACTCGCCGAACGCGAACGCAAGCGACGTTTTGCCCGTGCCCGACATTCCCTGCAATATCAGGATATGCGATACCGCCATGCCAGCGATAAAGCGGCGGATATCCTCTATCTCGTAATACAATCTCAGTTTCCCCGCGGCATAGTCGCGGAACGTTTCGCAGAACTCTTTCAAGCCGATGCGCCCGTTGAACTCCCCGCCCGCATAGCGCGCCTTTTCCTCGTCGATTCGGCACAACCCGTCGAACCGCCTGCGGTTGGTCCTTTTCGGTTCTGTTTTGGTTTGTTGGGGAAGTTCGCCGTCGGCCTGCACGATCTTCGGGGCTTTGGATTCCCCGACCATGAGAAACGCGATCAAAAGTCCGATCAGGGCCAGCAACACGATCAGATAGACGACGATCGCGTACCAGGAGGAAAAAAACTGCGCAAAACTCAGAAAATTTACCATATCCGCTCCCTCAAACCTGTAAATTTTCCAACGTTTTTTTACATTCGGACACGTCCTCCGCGCCGAAAATATGTTCCAGCCCGCGAACGAAATCTTCGGGCGCGCGGCTTTTCAGGGACGTCATCAGAACAGCCGCGGCGGCGCAGTCGAGCGCCTCTTCCTCGCCGCTCCCGCAGGCAAGACAGGCGGAAGAAAACTTTTCCAACCGCATCCACGTCTTGTTATCAAACTTGGCGCCGACGAATTTTTCCAGTTGATCGATTTTTTTCCAACCCTTGTCCTCGTCGAGGCAGAAATCGTTCCTGCCCGCTTTGGAGAGCGCGGCAAACTGATAATAGTTGAGCGCGCCCGCGGGCACTTCCGCCTCCGTTTCGGTGCATTCTTCCCAATCGAGATCGACGACGCAGGCGTTATCGGGAATATCCGCGCCGCGTTCTCCGCAAAGCGCGAATACAAACCATACGTTGGAAGAATGAATCAACCCGACTGCGCTTTTCGCCGCGCGCGCGGGATTTTCTATGTAAAACTGAAAGGGCGCGACGACGGACACGATCTGTCCGACGGCGCCGCTGTATGCGGCCACGTGCACGACGTGCCTGCGCGATGCGGCGTCCTGAAACGCCCGCGCCGCGTTGGAACGCACTGCGCCGCCCTCTTCCGTTTCGCCGCATTCGTGCAGATATATGCCGCTGCCGAAATAATCGGAGAGTATCTTGAAAAATTTGGGCGGCAGTGCTTTGCCGCTTTGCAAAACGACGAGGCGGGACGCCGAAAACGCCGCCAACAGTTTGCGCGCGCCTTTCGTTCCGATCGTGATGCCACGTTCAGAAAAAAACGCCGCCATCTGTCCGCATACCGCGGGAAACGTGACCGACGCGTCGCAAAATTTGAGCGCCTCCGCGCTTTCGTCCGTTTTGGCATCCTCCGAAGATCCCGCCTTTTCCTCGCTTTGCGGCGCATCTTCGAACAATTTTTCATAGGAAAGTTCGGACGCAACTTCGCCCTGCGCGGCGAGGCACCCCGCCGACGCGGGCACATACGCCCCTTTCGCCCGTTTCCGCTTTATGAGCGAGACGATCGCCACGACACCGCCCGCCAAAAAGATCGGCGGCGCGACAAATATAAGCAGAAAAGGAAGCACGGTATTGAAAAACACCTCGCTGTCGCTGCCTACACGACAGACTCCCAACAGGGTGACGAGCAGCGCAAGGGAAAACCCGCTTCCCATGAGAATGAGTCCCCTATTGAGCAATTTTTTCCAGCGGCGCGGTTTGACCACGGGACCGAGCGTATAATTTCCCGCAAAGATATTGGTCAGCGACGGGATATATTCGGTAATATGGCGCCCGTCGGGCACGAGCCGCCCGCCTTTCACGTACACGGTAGTTTCCAGCCGCACGTCGAGCGACGACGCGGCGATACAGACGCGGTACATGCCGTCCTCTACGGCAAATCCGCCGTCGTTATAGACGGCGAGAGAATCGCGCGCGACGGGAAAGGAGAGCCGAACGCTTTCGCCCGCGCGCAGAAATACTTTTTGAAAGGCTTTGAGTTCCTTGCGGGGGCGCAAGACAGCGGATTCGTCCTTGCCGATATACATCTGCACGACTTCGGCGGCGTCGTATTTGCCCTTATTGCGGAGCGTAAACGTCGCGTTGCCGTTTTGTATCGTAAGGTCGGAATAGCCGAAACGCGAATAACCGAGCCCGAACCCGAAGGGAAAATCGGGATGTTCGCCCGCCGCGTCGTAGCGGCGGTAGCCGAGAAAGGTCCCCGCTTTGCATCTGCCCGCTTTTTTATCCTCTGCAAACGCAGCAAAGCGCGCGTCGGTATCGTTATACCGCGTCGAGGCCAGTTTGCCCGAAGGCGAAACTTTCCCCGAAAGAATATTCAAAAGCGCCTCGACGCCGCGTTCGCTCTTCGTATCCGCCATCAAAAGGGCCGATACTCTCTCATTGAAAGACAACTCCAAAAGATCTTCGGGCGACACGACGGCAACGATGTTGGGATTGACTTTAAAAAGCGCGTCCGCGAGCGCAAGGCGGTTGGCGGGAAATTTCGCGCGCGCGTACGGTTCCGCGGTTTCTCCTTCCGATGCGTGACGCAGAAATACGAGCACGGCATCGGCCTTTTCCGCAAGTTTGCAGGCGTACGGGATCTCCTCGTCGCTGCGCGACTGCCCCGTCTGATAGCCCTCCGCGAACCCGACGCATTCAAAACCGCCGTACGCTTGCAGGCTCTCGTAAAACTCGCCCGCGGAATTGCCGTCGGGATGTCCGACGATCGCGACGCGGCATCCCTTTTTCAAAGGCAAAACGCCCTCGTTTTTCAAAAGGACGGCGCTCTCTTCCGCCGCACGGAGAGCGAGATCCTGCTCCGCCTCTGCGCTTGCCTCCGTCTTTAACGCCCTGCATTGCATCATCAGATCGATCGCCCTGTCCACGGAAGAATCCAACTCGACAGGACTGAGTTCCTTTTTGCCGTCGATATCGCGTTCCAACGCCGATCTCAACGTATCCCGATCGCCGTCGGCCAGGATATTTCCCGCGTTCAGACATTCCGCGTCGCGCCCGAGATCGGCGCGTTCGGCAAGCACAAAACCGATCGATTCCTCCCGATGCAAAAATTCGTCGATCGCGGCGACGTTCGCATCGGCGTAAGTCCCGCTCACCTTTGTATAAGAAAACGATACGGCGTTTTTCGAATTTTCCATGACGCGCCAGGGCGCGAGAAAATATTCATACAGCGCGCGGGCGTCGAATTCTTTGTCGAGCGCCGCGATATCCGTTTCGCGCAGGGATACGCACGACAGACAGGGCGTCACGCCCGCGGAACGGACGCCGCGGCAAACCGAATCGGCGATCTTTCCCGCCAGATACGGATCTTCGGAGATTCCCTCGCAGAACGGATCGCACTGCACGCCGAGCCGCGGCGTATAAAGCAGGTCGGCAAGATCTTTGCGCGCAAGAGAAGCGTATCCTTTCGCCGCCTCTTCCCAAAGAGCGGGATCCCAGCAATTGGCGAGCGCCGCAAACGAGGGATAAGGCGATCCGTGATCGGCGTTCGTCTTTTGCATTTCCGCAACGCGGACGGACGGAATGCCCGCCTCTTTCGCCCAAGCCGACGAAAACGCCTGCACGGACGCCGCAAGCGACAACTTTTGTTCGACGGTCAGATGATCTATGATAGTTTGATATTTCAGCATAAGTTCTCCCACATTAAATCGTATGCGTCAATCCGTTTCGTCCAACGTCTTATATACTTTCTCCGCGTAAAAGGCGACGAATCCGAAATTTTGCGATGTTTTGACGATCGGCAGATCGCTCAGGTTATACACCGTCTTTAAACGCGAACAATCCAGAAACGCCTGCGATTTGATGTCCGTCAGCGTTTCGGGCAAAATGATCATAGGCAGCGAATAACAGCCGCTGAAAGCGGCAAAACCGATACTCTTCAACCGATCGGGCAGGGTGACGCTCGTCAGAGAGGAACATGAATGGAACGCGCCCTCTTCCAAATCAGTCAGGTACGAGCCCTCTTCGAAAACCACGGTGCGCAGCATAGGGCATTGAAAAAAAGCGTATTTTCCGAGTTTGCGCACGGCAGGCGGAATAATCACGCGGTTCATCGTGTCGTCTTCCCGGAACAGATGATCGGGCACGCTGTACACCGAACTGATAACTATGCCCATTCGCGTAACGGCGTCGGGAAGTTCCTGCACATATTGCCCTTTCGGATATCCTACCAAAAACCACTCGCCGTCGAAGTCGGCGAACGTATAACCGCCCGATTCGAGCCTTTTCGCAAAACTTTCCCCCGCGCCGTATATTTTCATGGCATACTCCGAAACTCTCCCCACGATCGCGGGAACGGAAAGGTCGAGGCGGCTCTCGTTAAGCACCTCGTACAGCCGATAACAGCCGCTGAACGCGTCCTGCCCGATACTTTTCAGCGGCGGCGGAAGGGTGATCCGACCGAGAGATATACAGTTGGCGAACGCATTTGCGCCGATGGAAACCAAATTCGTCGGAAATTCGAACGATGAGAGCCTCCTGCAATTCATGAACGCGCCTTGCCCGACTGATACGACGGTATAGGGAAGATTCACGGACACGAGGCTGTCGCAATTGGCAAAAACGTAGTCGTTCAGCATTTCGATCGGCCCGCTGACCGTTACAACTTTTAAATTGTAGGGCGTGCCACCGAAAATGTCGCTCAGCATACCGTTTTCCGAATTTTTGGTATTGCCCAAAAAAGGAAGGGTGAGTTCGTCGATGGAATGGCAGTTTTCGAACGCGTTCATGCCGATATATTCAACGCCCGAAGGTATACGAACGGAAGTCAGCGCATCGCAGCAGGAAAAAGCATAGTCCCCTATTTCCCGCAGATCATCGCCCAGGAGAATATTTTTGAGATCATAATTATTGTAAAAGGCAAAAGGCGCTATGATTTCCGTTTCGGAACAGTCAAAATATTCGATACGGGTTGCCCCGAAAGCGTATTGCCCGATCTCTCGGACAGGTG
Organism: Candidatus Borkfalkia ceftriaxoniphila; assembly: GCF_004134775.1. Taxonomy (NCBI): domain Bacteria; kingdom Bacillati; phylum Bacillota; class Clostridia; order Christensenellales; family Christensenellaceae; genus Candidatus Borkfalkia; species Candidatus Borkfalkia ceftriaxoniphila. The sequence continues at coordinate 1,600,506 of NZ_SDOZ01000002.1, read as the reverse complement.
GAATTTTGATCTCCGTCAATCCCCTGCAATTATCAAATGCATGATCGCCGACGATTGGATCCCCGATCTCTCCGATCTCGACCGAATTCAAATAAAGATCGGCGCAAAAATTTTGGGGGATCGCATCGATGCTCCCGATCTTCAGTTTGCTTACGTAGCACTGAGTCCCCCACGGGTTGCCGAACAGAGAAGAAAGCGTCACGCTGCGCCCGATCGTTTCGGGGAAATTTTTGAGTTCCAACGTCTGGATATTTTGCGTGCCTTCGAAGATCGTTTCATTGTAGGAATACTCGATCGTCTGATCGATCGTGACCGTATGTAAGTTATAGCAGGAATCGAACGCCCTGCGACCGATCGAGAGCGGTTTTTGTGCGTTTTGGATGAAAACCTCCTGCATGTAGGAGCAACCGAAAAAGGCGGAGTCCCCGATTTTCGAAAGGTTTTTTGCCCGAATATACTGCAAATTATCGCAGTTCTGAAAGGCGCGATCTTCTATAACAGTGACCTGTTCCAGATCGACGGATCTTAAATAACGGCAATTCGCAAAAGCCATGTAACCGATGCGAAGGCTGCCTTGCAGCGTTACGCTTTGCAATTCGTAATAATTTTCGAAGGCGCGTTGGGCGATTTCCGTAACGGGATGCCCCTCGATGGAATCGTAAACGGTAATGCTTTTGCGGCTGCCGTGATATCCCGTCACGATCAGTTCGCTGTCCTCGTCGTCGGGATCGGATACAAAAGTATATTTGACGCCTTCCTTCAAAAAAGTATAAGCGTGGATTTTGAAATCGTGCAGGCGGACGCAGGTAAATATCACGAGCGCCGCGAGCAAAAGGCAGAAAAACACACCGATCCAGACGGGATAAGCGGGCCTTCCGACGCGCGCGTCGAATTCTTTGGTATGCTTCGTGCGGACGGGGGGAGCGGCGCGCTCCGCCTGCAGCGACGAAACGTATTCTGCGGCGACGCCGCCCTCGACGGCGGAATAGAGATACCTTCCGTACCGCGCGCTTTTCAGATCGGCTTTAAAATCGACGCAGTCCTCCGATACTTCGATTTTGGGAAGCAGAAAATCGGCGTTCGCCGCCGCGCACAAGCCGTCGAACGAATGCGCTTCCTTTCCGATCTCCGCGCCCGCAGCGTCACGGAACGTGATCGTCATCCGCATACCGTCGAGCGTTTCGCCGCGTCGGTTGCACCATTTCAAAAGCAGATATTTTTTTCCGTTTTCATAAAAGAAAACAAACTCTTTCAAGGGGAGTTCCGCGTCGCTTTGCGTATAAGCGTAGGCGCCCTTTGCAATGACGTCAGGATTGCGCACAGCCGTTCCCCCTCTTCTTTTCTCGGTTTTTCAGTTTTACGGCGACGAGCGTAAAGATAATATTGCAGACGACGATGATCGAACAGAACAATTCGAATTCATCGGTATAGAAATCGGACACGAGAAAACTCTCCGCAAACAGCCCGCCGAAAGAATATGCCAGGCAAGCCCGTAAAGCCAAAAAGCCCAGTGCTTCCGTGAGGACGCACAAGGCTGTAAAGGCAAGCAGCAGGCTCTTACTGATTTTACGCACTGCATGATGATCGAACAGGATCCCGTCCGCTTCGTTGATGAGCAATGAAACGTAACAGGTCTTTGAGGGAAGATCCACTTCCCGCGTATATCCGGCGCGTTCGACGAACTCTTTGACGCGGATACCCTTGAACGCACGGCTTTTTTGATCGAAGAGCACGACGTCGTAATCGAGATATCCGACGCCCTCATCGATCTTGCAGATCAAACTCTTTTTCCCGTCCTTTTCCGACAAGATATACTTGCGGATATAAGGGCGGAGCGTACATGCCGGCTCGTATACGATGCTTTGACCGTTTTCACCGCGCGCGATCTTTAACCCGCGGTCGGCGGGCGTTCCGATACGATATCGGTATTTAATAAAAAATTTCGGTAAAACCACGGTATACAGCGCTACGAGTAAGGCGCAGACGAGTATGAATAGAAAAAACCACCCTACCATTTTCGAACCTCAAGTATAATCGGCAATTTTTATCGTTTGCCAAAACGGGGTAACGCAATCTGATCTATTCCATTGTATCACAATTTCATCATATTTGTCAATATGGTATCAAATTAAATACTTACCAATATTCCTTACCGCAGGGCTTTGCCCGTTTCGTAAGCCTGTACGGACGCGGCGGAGCCTTTCGCCTGCCCGATGCCGGTCACGCCCGTCGCACGCACGACGCCCGCAAGGCGCACGCCCGCGAAACAGTCTATCCAGCCCTGCACGCCCGACACCGCGCCGTCCATCGCGCTCCCGTCGTCCTCGGCGGCACTCGCGAGAAGGTAGACTTCGCGGAATTTGTTGTTTCGAGGAAACAGCGGATTCAGGCGGTCGAGAAAAGTCTTGAGTTGGCCGCTCATCCCGTAATAATACACGGGCGTGGCGAATACGAGCACGTCGGCGTTTTGCACGCTCTCGTACAGCGCGTTCATGCCGTCCTGCAATACGCAGCCCTCGTGATTCTGGCAATACAGACAACCGATGCAAAATTGTAACTGCATTTCACGGATATTCACTTTGCACACTTCGTGACCAGCGTCCCGCGCGCCGCGCGCAAATTCTTCCGCAAGAATGTCCGAATTGCCGCGCTCGCGCGGCGTCGACGATACGATAAATACTTTTTTAGCCATTTTTTGTTTTCTCCTCTTCGATATTTTTTATGATCTTCGCGGGAACGCCCGCAACCACCGCGCCCGCGGGAACGTCTTTCGTCACCACCGCGCCCGCCGCGACGACGCTGTTTTCGCCGAGAGTCACGCCCGCAAGTATGGTCGCGTGCGCGCCGATCCATACGTTGTTTCCGATGATGATGGGCGCGTGAAACATATTTTTGCGCTTTGCGGGGGCAAGGTCGTGGTTGAGCGTCGCCAGCACGACCTGATGCCCTATCAACACGCCGTCCCCCACGAATATGCCGCCCTGGTCCTGAAAACAACAACCCGCGTTGATGAACACGTCGTTGCCGATGCGGATATTTCTGCCGCAGTCGGTGTAGAAGGGCGGGAACAGCACGAACCCTTCGCAGATCTCTCTTCCCGTCAGTTCGCGAAAGAGCGCGCGGATCTCTTCCTGCGTCCTGTAAGCGCCGTTCATCTGCGACGTGATCTTCCGCGCGCGGTCGGCAAGCCTGTGCATGCAGTCCTGCGCTTCCGACGGAGATTCAATGTATCCGCGCGTTTCCATGCTTTTCAAAAATTCTTCGCAATCCATATTCAGTCTCCCGCAAGGCGCAGCGTCACGGTAAAATCTCCGCTCTGCGCCGCAAAAATCCCGATCCCGTCCCCTTCGATCTTGCCGAGATAGACGAGGTCGGAAGAATAGCCCGACGAATCGCGGTAAAAAATCGCTATGTTGCCCCAGGGCTTATAGATCGTCACATCCCCGATTTCGGGATCGCAGCCTTCCGCATCCGATAACGTAAAGGGCGGCGAAGGATAGGCGATCTTTTCCGCGCCCGCAAAATCGGAAAACGCGAGCGTCGTTTCGCCCTTTGCCAGCCTGTCGGCAAACTCTTTCGCGGCGGCGTTATCCGCAAGCGCCGCATAGATTTTCTCTCCCGAAACTTCCATTTCGACGCGCGCCGCATTGCCGGAATGCAGCCCGTCCAGCCAATCCTTGACGAGCGTCGAACCGCTTTCCCCTTCGGGCGCGCACGCCGCCGCCGAAAACGCAAACAAAAGCGCGAACAGCATTGACAAAATCACTTTCATTCTTTTCGTCTCCTCTGCCTCTATTGTATTTCAATGCCGATAAAATGTCAAATACTTATATTTTATGCGAAACCATAATTGACAAGCATAGATTTTCGTGCTATAATCCGTATTATGGAACTGAGGGAATTAAAGTATTTTCTGGCGGTGGCGCGAGAGGAAAACATCACGAAAGCGGCGGAACTCGTCAACACGACGCAGCCGAATCTTTCCCGCCAGATGCAGAAACTGGAAGAAGAGATCGGTAAGCCGCTTTTCGTGCGCGGCAGCCGCAGAGTGACGCTGACGGAGACGGGCATCCTCCTTCGCAAGCGCGCCGAGGAGATCGTCCATCTTTGCGAAAAGACGGAATGCGAACTCACCTGCAAGGCGGGGGAGATCAGCGGCGAAGTTTCCATCGGCTGCGGCGAATCGTATGCGGTGCGGCTGATCGCAAAGGCGGCGAAACGCACCAAAGAACTATGCCCCCGAATCGATTTCAATATATTCAGCGGGGACGGCGGAATTGTTTCCGAGCGTCTGGAAAGCGGGCTTTTGGATTTCGGCGTGCTCATCGACTACGCCGATCTGTCGCGATACGACTATCTGCGTCTGCCGCTCAAAGATACCTGGGGCGTTCTGATGAAAAAGGACTGCGCCCTCGCCCGAAAAAACGCCGTGACGGCGGACGATCTGCGCAGCGTTCCCCTCTTGTTTTCGCAGCAAGTCTTAAATAACCGCCAGCACGTCGCCATGAACTGGTTTTCCCAACGCGAGATCACGCCCAACGTGGCGGCGAGATATAATCTTATCTACAACGCGTCCCTGCTCGTCGAAGAGGGGCTCGGATATGCCCTCGGACTGGATAAGATCATCAACACGAGCGGCGACAGCAATCTTACGTTCCGCCCACTCTATCCGCGCGTGGAATCGCATCTGGACGTCGTCTGGAAAAAGTACCGCACTTTTTCAGGCGCTGCGGAAATATTTTTGGAACAACTCAAAAAATTTTTATAACGCCTGCGGTTTTGTTGACATTTTCTTTGGATTCCGATATACTGTTTGACGAGGAATGAAGTTCTCCTCGGGCTTTTGCCGAAACCGCTTTTTTAAGCTGATGACTTCTGCGAAATCATGACAATTCGCAGGGGCATCGGCTTTTTTTGTTGCCCCCCCCCGCGAAAAAGGAAAAACATATGTCTTTTTTAACGAGTCTGGGTATCATTTTACTGAGCGGCCTGTTATTGGGCTCCGTCTGCGCCAAGATCAGACTGCCGCCCCTTTTGGGCATGCTGGTCGTGGGGATCGTGCTCGGCCCCTATGTGCTCGATCTGATCTCCCCGCAGATCTTGAACATTTCCGCCGATCTTCGGCAGTTGGCGCTCATCATTATTCTGACGCGCGCGGGCCTGTCCTTCGATTTCGGGGAACTGAAAAAAAACGGACGCAGCGCGATCCTGTTGTGTTTCGTGCCCGCCTGCGTAGAGATCGCCGCGTATATCGCTTTCGGAACGCTGCTTCTGGGACTGAACTGGATCGAGGCAGCCGTTTTAGGCTGCGTGATGGCGGCAGTTTCCCCCGCCGTGGTCGTGCCGAGAATGCTGAAACTCGAACGGGAAGGCTACGGCACCGATAAAGGCATTCCGCAGATGATCACGGCGGGCGCCTCCGCGGACGACGTATTCGTCATTCTGCTGTTCACGGCGTTTCTGGGAATGGCGGGCAGCGGGAGTTTCGATTTCAATGTGCTCTGGAAGACGCCCGTATCCATTCTGACGGGCGTCGCGCTCGGCGCCGCGTTCGGATGGCTGTTCGCGAAGTTTTTTCAGAAGATCCATGCGCGGGATACCGTTAAGATCATCGTTCTCTTGAGTTTTTCATTTCTGTTCGTCGCTTTGGAGAGCGCCGCGGGCGCATACGTGCCTTATTCGGGGCTGCTCTCCGTCATCGCGATGGGAGCCGCGCTCTTCCGCGCGCACCCCGTCTGTGCCGATCGGCTTTCGGCGCGCTATTCGAAACTTTGGGTCATCGCGGAAATTTTGCTGTTCGTATTGGTCGGCGCGACGGTGGATATCGGATTCGCCGTCAAAGCGGGGGGCATGATCGCCGCGGTCATCGCCGCCGCATTGCTCTTTCGTATGCTCGGCGTCTTTATCTGCGTTCTGAAAACCGGATTGAACAAAAAAGAGCGGCTGTTCTGTATGATCGCTTATACCCCGAAAGCGACGGTACAGGCGGCGATCGGCACCATTCCGCTCGCCGCGGGGCTCGCCTGCGGCCGGATCGTACTGACCGCAGCGGTGCTCGCCATTCTTCTCACCGCCCCTCTCGGAGCCTTTCTCACCGATCTGACGTATAAAAAACTGCTTATAAAATCCTGACGGGCAAAAAGCGCTCTCCCTTTTCGGGAGAGCGCTTTTCATCAGATTTCGTAATTGTCGTTGTCGTATGTCTTTTCGGAGGAGTAAAGGTTGAATTCGTGTTCCAGATCGAAGTTTTCGGCGCTGTCGAAAGCGGCGAGTTTGGAGACCGAAACTTCGTAAGCGGTCATCGTTTTGACTTCGTATTCGCTGAGTTTTTTCTGATATTCGCGGCTTTGAATGCGCCCTGAAAGCGCGATCTTATCGCCGACCTGTAAATTTTTGACAAAGCGCGCGTTCCGCCCCCAGGCGATGCACGGAATATAGTCGGATTTGTTGTAAGCGCGGTTGACGGCGACGAGAAGGTCTGCGATCTCGCGGTTGAACGGCGTCGTGCGGTACACGGGCGGTTTGCAGATATAGCCGCTCAATACGATGCTGTTGGGATTTTTCGAGGGCGGCATATCCACCAGTTCGCGCACGAACACGGTGAGCATCAGGCGCGATTTTCCGTTTTCGATCTTATTATACGAGCGGAACTGCCCCAAAGCGCAGAGCGTTGCGCCGATCTTCAATTCCCCGTCGGTGATCAGCCGTTCGGACACGGTGACGGGCAGCACGTCCGCCTGCCCCGAAAGGCGCATCACGCGCACGTTCAGATCGTAGAAACCTTCGCCGTACACCTCGTGCGAAAAGGTCGCCTCGCTCACCACTTCACCCATAATGAATACCTTATTGTTCTTCTCGGTATTGTAGTTCATAAAATCCTCCAAAACAGTTTTTCAAAAATTTCTTATGCGGCGGCGTTCGGAATTTGCCGTCCCGTAGAATCCATGGTGTATCCTTCGCGGTAAATGAGTTCCCCGATGGGAACGAACGTAAATCCTTTATTTTTGAGGGTATCCAGCACGATGGGAAGCGCCTCGGCGGTATGTTTGCCGTTATTGTGGCACAAAATGATGCTCCCCTCCCGCGTGCGGCTGACGATGCGCATGGCGATGTCGCTTGCCGAAAGATCTTTCCAGTCCAGACTGTCCACGTCCCACTGAATGGTGTACAGCCCCATATCCGTGGCCGTTTCGATGAGCAGATCGTCGTAATCGCCGTAAGGCGGGCGAAACAGTTCCACTTTTTTCCCTGTGATCTTTTCGATCGCCTCGCTCGACGTGGTCAGTTCTTTTCTGATCTCGCTCTCGCCGAGTTTCGACATATAGGGGTGCGTCGCCGAATGCGTGCCGATCTCGTTTCCGTTATCGCTGATCTTTTTCACGTATTCGGGATATTTTTCCGTCCAGAATTCCACCATAAAGAAAGTGGCTCGCACGTTTTCGCGCTTTAATACGTCCAGAAGGGTGTCGGTATAATCGACGCCCCAGGCGCAGTCGAAAGAAATGGAGATCTTTTTCTCCTCCGTGCCTACGCTGTATATGGGCAGTTTGCGCACGGTATTATTAAAGTACACCGCATAGGCGCCCGTATAATGCAGCGCCAGGCACAGAGCCAGCGCGATCGCGACCGCGCAGACGCTGAATATCGTACTCTTTGCTTTAAAAATGATCGCCTTCATTCACACACCTGTTATTATATAATTTCGCGCGCCGCAAAATTTAGCGCTTTTTGACGATTGCCGTCTGTTTTGCTCGCAACTTCCGCCTGTATTCTGCCACCGTTTTGTATCATATCTATATGTGCCGAAAATGCCGAATATTCCATAAAAAAGACCCGCAGGTTTTGCCTGCGGGTCTTTTTTCGTTACAAATTTTACATTTCTTTCGTAAATTTTTTTCCGCAATACGGACACGCTTTAAAGGAAAGTAATCGGTGAAATCCGAGCGGTACGCCGCAAAACGGACAGCGATAAAAAAAATATAGCATCAGCGTCGGAATCGAATATACGGCTAATCCGACTAGCCCCGCGGCCCACACGGGACAAGCCGTATAATAAGCCAAAACGATTCCCGCGGAGATCCCTATCATTATCAGCCCGATCTCAATAAAATGACATATCAGTAACCGTTTCAACGTATCTCTCCGGGAGTATAAGGATTTAATAGTTTAATTGTGGCAACCTTTTGTCCCTCAATCCCATAGATAGAAAATGAAGACATAACATTGTATGTAAACGCCTCTCCTTTAACATAGTCTTTCAGCGCAGTATATCCCGACGCATAGTCCTCAGCTCTGAATTCCCCCCTAAATTCATTGAAAATTCCATCTGATACGGGAAGATCATTTTCAAACTTTAAAGTTTTTGTTATTGTTCCTACATAATTATTTCCCATATTATAATGCCCGATCAATAAATAAGCGCCTGTGTTCAAAGCCAAATAAATATAACTGCACATTTCAGTAACATTCCAAGAATAAACTGTACGCATATCCGAAATTACAGACGTTGTTTGAATCGATTTCGATTTTCGAAGCAATATCCGATATAAATTCTAAATTGCATTTTTGATTTTTAGGAGTTACATTTATGACCCTGAACGTATAATCGATACCATTCATTCGAACATCTTCTGAAAAAATATTGAAATAATAATTATCATATTCTTCAACATATCTCGGCATAGAAGAACCTGTTATTTCGCAAATTTCCTGTATTGATATTTCGTCAACACCTTGTTGCTTTAAAGCTGCATTCATTTCTTCTTCAAGTTTTTTGTTTCCGCAACAGATTGCATTCAGTCTTTCGGAGTACAGTTCGGATATGGTTTGCTCTTGTTTCAAAACCGAATTTTGCGTTGCTTAGGCAAAAGCATTTTGAAAAGAAAATACAGTGACCAACATCAATAGTATAGATATAAAAATTGTTGCTTTTTTCATATGATTTCTCCTCTATATTTTTAATACAATCATATCAAACGAATGTATATAAACATCGAAACATTTGTATTATTTTTGTAAAAAGCCCCGCAGGTTTTGCCTGCGGGGCTTTTTTATTATTTATCGGACAGATATTTCATAGACCAGAAGGCGGTCGCCTTACAACCTTTTTTGAGTTTGATCCCCTTGCCCTTGGTCGTGCGGTCCTCGATGGAAACGTCCTCTTCGGTATCCGCCTCGATGAGGCTGCCGTCGTCCATTTTCACGGCGATCTTGTACGGCATGGTCACGTAATCAGCGTACACGACCGAACGGTTAGAACCGAGATCGACGATTTTGACGCCCTTGCGGTAGCGCGCCATCGGATCGATCTGCGAAACGATGACCCTCTTGATCGTGTTGCCGTCGGTACCCACCAAAATCTCGCCGCCGTCGTCGATCTGGCCCGCAAAGACGACCTTGTCGCCCTCGTTCAGCGCGATGCCGCGCACGCCCGCGGAAATGCGCCCCTGCGAGGGAATATCGTTCTTGTACGCGTTCAGGCACATGCCCTTCGCCGTGACGAAGAACAGCGTCGTAGTCGGCTCGGGATCGTCGGTTTCGATACCGATGATCTCGTCGCCCTCGTTGACTTTGACGGCCTGGAAAGTATATTTAAGAATGTTATATTCCTTCCAGTCGCTCTTTTTCACGTAACCGCCGCGCGAATAGAACAGAAGGCTGCCCTTGGGCAGTTTCTCCCCCACCTCGTAAAAGGCAACGGGCCGCTCGCCTTCGAGCGCGTCGGGACAAAGTTCGTCGTACGCGAACCCTTTATCTTTGATTTTGCCGACTTCCACGTCGCTCATGTCGATCTTGTGGCAGTTGCCCATATTGGTAAAGGAATAGACCGTCTTATCCGACGCCGTGTGCAAAAGCGCGGTGAAAATATCGTTTTCGTTTGAACGTTCGGAAAGATTTTTGTCGGTCATGTTGAAGTTCTTTTCCGCGACGCACTTGATCGTGTTCGCCGCGGTCGCGCACAGCACGCAGTTTACGACGGGTTTTACGTCGTCGAACTTTTCCACTTTGATTTCCGAAACGTCGAAAACGAGGGACGTTTTGCGCTCGCTCTTATACTGTTTTTTCAGTTCTTTCAACTCGTCCTGCACCACCTGCATCTGCAATTTTTTGCTGTCTACGATGGCTTGCAGACGGGCGATCAGTTCTTTGAGTTCCTTGAGTTCCTGTTCGAGTTTGAAAATTTCCAGTTTGGTCAGGCGCGCGAGCCGCAGATCGAGGATCGCCTGCGCCTGCCGCTCGGAAAGGGAAAAGCGCGCGCGCAGTTTCTGGCGCGCGTCGGGCACGCTCTCCGCCTTTTTGATGATCTCGATGACCTCGTCGATATTGCGCACCGCGATGATGAGCCCTTCGAGGATATGGCAGCGGTCCTTCGCCTGCGCCAGATCGAATTTCGTGCGGCGCAGCACCACCTCGCGCTGGTAGGCGACGTAATATTTGATGATATCCAGAAGCCCCAGTTGCTGGGGTTTCCCGTCCGCGATGGCGACCATGTTGATGCCGAACGTGCATTCGAGATCGGTGTACTTATAGAGCGCGGCGAGGATCTTGTCCACGTCCGCGTCCTTTTTCACCCGCACGACGGCGCGCATGCCGTTGCGGTCGGATTCGTCGGTAATTTCGCTGATGCCGCCCAAAATCTCTTTTTTCTCTTCGCGAAGGTCTGCGATCTTCGTCAGAAGGCGCGACTTATTGACCTGATAGGGAAGTTCCGTTATGACGATGAGTTTTTTATCGTTTTCGCCCTCCTCCACGGTGACTTTGGCACGCATGGTGATCTTGCCGCGCCCCGTTTCGTACGCCTGTAAAAGTTCGTTGGCGATGATATAGCCGCCCGTGGGGAAATCGGGCGCCTTGATATATTTCATCATCTGGAAAAGAGAGATCTTCGGATTGTCTATATAGGCGACGACACCGTCGATGACCTCGCCCAGATTGTGCGGCGGGATATTGGTGGCAAGTCCCACCGCGATGCCCGACGCGCCGTTCACCAGAAGGTTGGGGAATCTCCCCGGCAGAGTGTCGGGTTCTTTCAGACTGTCGTCGAAGTTCAAAGAAAACCGCACAGTTTCCTTTTCGATATCGCGAAGTAGTTCGAGCGCGAGCGGTTCCAGCCTCGCCTCCGTATAACGCATGGCGGCGGCGGGATCGCCGTCCACCGAGCCGAAATTTCCGTGCCCGTTGACGAGCGTCATGCGCATATTGAAATCCTGCGCCATACGCACCATCGCGTCGTACACGGAAGAATCGCCGTGCGGATGGTATTTACCCATGCAGTCGCCGACGATACGCGCGCTCTTTTTATGCGGCTTATCGGGCAAAAGCCCCATGTCGTACATGGTGTAGAGTATCCTTCTCTGCACGGGCTTCAAGCCGTCCTCCACGCGCGGCAGCGCCCTGTCCAGAATGACGAACTCCGCATACGGGAGCATGGACATGGGCAAAACTTCTTCCAGGGGGGTGACGAAAACGTCCCCCTTGATCTTCTCGGGAATGGGCTCTTCCTGCTTTTTATCTTTACGTTTCGCCAAAATTCCTTCCTCCCGCGTTAAATGTTCACTTTATCCATAAAGGTATCTACTTTGTTGAAGTTTGCGTTCTGCGCCAGAAATTCCTTGCGCGCCTCCACCCTGTCGCCCATGAGCGCGGTCACCATCTGCTCCGCCTCGGCGGCGTCCTCGATGGTCACCTGAATGAGATTGCGCGCCGCGGGGTCCATGGTCGTCTCCCACAACTGTTCGGCGCTCATTTCGCCCAGCCCCTTGTAACGTTGAAGTTGATACCCCTTGCCGACCTTTTCGATCTTTTCCTGCAACTGCGCGTCGTCGTAGGCGTATTCCACCACGTCCTTTTTATACACCTTATAGAGGGGAGGCATGCCGATATACACGTGCCCGTTGTACACGAGTTCGCGCATATAGCGGAAAAAGAAAGTCAAGAGAATACAGCGGATGTGCATGCCGTCCTGGTCGGCATCGGACAAAATGATGACTTTATGATAATTGAGGTTGTCCAGGTTGAAATCCGAGCCGATCCCCGCGCCCAGCGCGCTGATGATGGTGCGGATCTCCTCGTTGGCGAGCACCTGGTCGATGCGCTTTTTTTCCACGTTCAAGGGCTTGCCGCGCAGCGGCAGAATGGACTGGTATTGCCTGACGCGCGCCTGTTTTGCCGTGCCGCCTGCCGAATCGCCCTCTACGATGAACAGTTCGTTGAGTTCGGGTTTTTTGCCCGTGCACGCGGCAAGTTTTCCGACCAGCGTGAGATTGTCTATGCTGTTTTTGGCGCGGGCGACCTCTTTCGCTTGACGCGCCGCCAGCCTGACGCGCGCCGCCGACTGCGCCTTTTTGACGATCTCCTCGAACACCGTCTTATTGGCGGGATCTTTATACAAAAGCGACAGTCCCTCGATGGTCGCCGTTTCCACGGGCGCGCGCGCCTCGGGGTTGCCCAGTTTGGTCTTGGTCTGTCCCTCGAACTGCACGTTTTTCATTTTGACGGACAAAATGGCGGTCAGCCCTTCGCGGAAATCCTCGCCCATCAGATTGGCGTCCTTATCCTTTAAAAACCCCGCGCTCCGCGCCACGTCGTTTAGGCATTTCGTAAGCCCCGAACGGAATCCCGTTTCGTGAAAGCCGCCCTCGGGCGTGGGAATGTTGTTGACGAAGGAAAACAAACTTTCGGTGAAATCGCCCGTATGCTGCATGACGAATTCGATCAGAATGCCGTCCTTTTCCGTCTTGTAGCCGATGGGCTTGTCATAGAGCGTGGACTTGCCGTCGTTCAGGTACATGGCGAAATCGTGCAGACCTCCCTCGTACTTATAATTGACGACGATGGGATTTTTGCCCTCCGCCACGCGCTCGTCCACCAGATTGATTTCCAGCCCCTTGTTGAGAAACGCCAGTTCTTTGAGGCGTTTGGAAACCGTTTCGAAATTGAAACTGATATTTTCGAACACCGCTTTATCGGGCTTGAAACGCACCAGCGTGCCCGTTTTCTGCGTCTTTTCGCCCGTATCGCGCAAATGTTCGTTGGGCACGCCCGATGCGTATTTGCCTGTCTTTTCGTCGAGATACGAATGGAAGGACATTTTGTATACGGTCTTGCGGAACACCGTCACTTCCAGCCATTCGGAGAGCGCGTTGGTGACCGATGCGCCCACGCCGTGCAGTCCGCCCGAAAACGAGTAGTTGTGTTCGTCGAACTTGCCGCCAGCGTGCAGTTGGGTAAAGACGACCTCCACGCCCGAAACGCCCGTTTTGGGGTGGATATCGGTCGGAATGCCGCGGCCGTTATCCTCTACCGAGGCGCTGCCGTCCTTATAGAGTTTGACTTCGATACGGCTCGCAAAGCCGTTGGAAGCCTCGTCGATCGCGTTATCCACGATCTCCCAAAGGATATGGTGCAGGCCCTTGACGCCCGTCGAACCGATATACATACCCGGCCGCAGGCGCACGGCGTCCAGCCCCTCTAAAATCTTGATGTCTTCGGCATTATAGTTCTTTCCTGCCATTGGTTCCTCCGCATTGGGTTTTGTATAGGGTCTATGCCGAGCATAAACTTCCGCTATTCTAACGCCATTATACCATATTTAGTGGTTTTTTTCAATTAAATCGACGATATTCCACAAAAAAAGCGGCGGACGCACCGTCCGCCGCTGTAAATATCACAATCATATTTTGCGAAGAAAGTCCGAGATCACGGAAAGCGCTTCGTCGCGGTTGCTCTTTTCGTTCAAAAATTCGTGACGGGAACCCTTGATGAGGTGCAGCGTCACGTTCTTCATGCCGCAGTCCCGATAAAACTTATACAGTTTGCGCGTGCCTTTCCCCATGCCGCCGACCGCGTCGTCCTCCCCCGAAATGAGCAAAAGCGGCATCTCGGGGTTCAACCCGCCCGCCCAGTTTTTGCTGTACAGTTTCTTCATGTTTTTCATAAAACTGCGGAAAAAGTTGTTGCTGCACACATAATTGCAGTAGGGATCGGCGTGATATTTTGCGTTGTTCTCCTCGTCCACGCTCAAAAATTCGCCGCCCTTCATCTTTTTGTCGTAGCCGCCGAAGATCATTTGATTGACAAAGCGCGCAGGCGCGTCCCCGCCCTTGCACTTTGCGCCGAGCGACGCGAAGAGGTAGCCCGTTTCGGCGAGCGCCCAGCCGTTTTTGCTGCTGCCGCCGAGGATCGCGCCGTCGAGAAAACGCGCGTATTTCTGAATAAAGCGCTGGCTTAAAAATGAGCCGTAGGAAAAACCGAACAGAATATATTTGAGGTCGGGATATTCCTCTTTATAATGTTTGGCGACGCACGCCAGATCTTTCACGGTGTCGTCAAACATATCCCCTTCCCAATAGCCGAGCGTTTCGGGATCGGTTTCGCCGTGCCCCCTGTGATCGCTCGCCACCACGATATAGCCGAGCGAATTGAGATAGGCGGCAAACGCCTCGTACCGCCCCGAATACTCGTTCATACCGTGGGCGATCTGCACCACGCCGCGCGGCTCCTCTACGTTTTTCCATTCCCGTACATAGATCTCTTTATTGTCAAAACTCGTCAGAATCATCGAACGCTCCTTTTTTTCTTTATTGTACCCTAAATGCGCGCATTTGTAAAGAGTTTAACAAAGAATCTCGCCAAAATTTCATCGAAGGACGGCGCCGCGAAACATAGTTTCCGACCTATTCAAATATACTAAGAGTATGAAAAAATTATTGATGACGGGCGGCGGGAGCGCGGGGCACGTGATGCCCAACATGGCGCTGCTGCCCGCGCTGAAAGAGCGTTTCGACGTAAGTTACATGGGCACGGACGGCATTGAAAAGGATATCGTGCGGCGGTCGAACATTCCTTTTTACGAGATAGAATGTCCCAAACTCGTACGGGGCAGTGTTTTGAAAAACCTGTCTTTGCCCCTGCGCCTTTTCAAAAGCGTGAAACTCGCGCGCCGCGGGCTTTTGGTCATTCAGCCCGACGTTGTGTTTTCCAAGGGCGGATACGTTTCCTTGCCCGTGGCGATCGCCGCGAAAAAATTGAAGATCCCCGTCCTTTCGCACGAGAGCGACTTAAAACCCGGGCTCGCGAATAAACTCATTTCGCGCTATTCGAGCGTCGTGCTCACGTCCTTTCCCGAAACGGCGGATCAAATCTTAAAAGGAAAATACGCGGGCTCGCCCGTACGCGGGGAATTGTTCGGCGCGGACAGAAAAGCCGCGCTCGCCGCGTACGGATTTGACGGAACACGCCCCGTCCTGCTTATTTTCGGCGGCGGGAGCGGCAGCGCCGCGCTCAACGCCGCGGTGCGGGAAAACCTCTTTACCCTTTCGCAGAAATACGATATCCTGCACGTATGCGGCAAGGGAAATCTCGTGCAAAGCAACGTAAAGAATTACGTGCAAAAGGAATTCGAGAACGATATGGGCGCGGCGTACGCCGCCGCAGACCTCGTCATTTCCCGCGCGGGTTCCAACACTTTGTTCGAGATCCTCGCGCTTAAAAAGCGCGCGCTGGTCGTGCCCCTTGCCAACAAACGCTCCCGCGGAGACCAGATCGAAAACGCGGCGTATTTCGAGAGCCGCGGGCTTCTTCACGTGCTGCCCGAGCGCGGACTCGCCGAAAAAGACGCGCTGACGGACGCGATATCCGCGGCATTCGCGGACGGATCGCTTACAGAAAACTTGCGGGGAGCGTCCTTTACCGCGGGCAACGAAGCCATACGCCGCGAGATCGAAAAATGTTGTAAATGATAAAAGATGCGCCGCATATCCGCGGCGCATCTTTTTATTTGATTTTATGCGGGCAAAAACCCTTATCTTTCAGGAAATCGAAACACATGGGCAGCCACGCCGCCACGCGTTTCGCGCGTTCGGGCGCGTGATCGTCCGCCAATACGTCGAACGAACAGGTGGACAGACCGTGATCGCCGTGTTCGAACACGTGCAGTTCGCACGGCACGCCCGCGCGGGCGTACGCCTCGGCGAGCACGAACGAATTGAAACAGGGCACGCCCTCGTCGTCCATCGTTGTCCAAATAAAGGCGGGCGAAGACGAGGAAACGACCTTTTTTTCCAGAGAATAATCCTCCGCGCGCACAGCGCCGCCGCACAGATTGACAAAGGAATCCTCGTGAATGTTCACTTTTTCGGTGCTCACGACGGGATAACCGTAGATCGTGGCGTCGGGACGGATGCGCTTGCAGCGGCCGCCGAACGCCTCTATAAGCGCCTTATCCTCATAAAAGAGGGAGATGAGCCCCGCCAGATGCCCGCCCGCCGAAAAGCCGATCGCGGCGATCTTATCTTCCGTACAGCCGAGAGCCTCGGCGCGTTCGCGGATATACAGCATCGCCATGCCCGCTTCGAGCAGGGGCGCGGGATAATGAAACGCGGGCGCCACGCTGTAATCGAGCACGAACGCATTGAATCCCTGCGCGTAAAACGCAAGCGCCACGGGTTCCCCTTCCCGCCCGGACACGAAAGCGTAGCCGCCGCCCGGGATCACGAGAATCGCGGGGCGGCGTTCCTTTATGCCCATTTCACGGATCGGCGTATGCAGATAAGCGGTCAAACTCCCCTTTTCTTTGCCGCATCTTTCGCGGCCGAAATATTCGTATAAGTCAACCTTTTCCAAAATCATCGCTTTGCCCTTCCATTCAAAATGATAAAATCATTTTAGAACAAAATAATAATTTTGTCAACGGTTATTCGTATTCGTCGTAACTTCTCCGATCGGGCTTGGGCGGAGGCGGGGGCGGCGGGCATTCGTACTCCGCTTCTCCGTAACCGCAGCGCCGCTTTTTGTCGGGCTTGCAGTCGGATTTGACGACAGGACGGAGATTGACGAGCACGACGTCCTCGCCGATCTTCGTAATGCTTTTCAGATCGATGAACAGTTCGCTGCTGCGGAACCAGTGCCGCCCCTTGCTCCCTGGCACCACGATGCCGCACACCCGCCCTTCGGGATATGTAAATACGATATCGCACGTCCTGCCCAGCCTGCGGCCGTCCACGACGTTCACGACTTCCTTTTGTTTTAACTCGGAAAACGAAGTTTCCATGCTCGATACCTCCCGCAAAAATAACTTCCCTCTTATCATTGTATGCGCGAGGCCGCCGCAATGTTCCGAAATGAAAAAACCCGCTTTCTATGAAAGCGGGTTCAAATTTCAATTTTTGCGCGAGAATACGCGGATCGCGCGTTTTACGTCCTCTTTCATGGCGAGCATGGCGGCATGTTCCACGTCGTGCAGATAGCGGCTCCCGCCCCCGAGCACGGCCGCTTTCGCCGCGTCGAACCCCGCTTTGGACATGTACGAATAGTAGTTGATTTTACGGATGCCGCTCCGTATGGATTTTTCGAATCCCTCTTCGTTTACGCCGCTGCCGCCGTGCATCACGAGGGGCAGACCGGTCGCCTTCGCGACGCGTTCGACGACGGAAAAATCCAGTTTCGGTTCCGCGCCGTAAAATCCGTGCGCCGTGCCGAACGCGACGGCGAGCGCGTCGATGCCCGTTTCAAGGGAGAACGCCGCCGCCTCGTCGGGGTCGGTATAATAATCGCTCGCATTGCCGCCCGACAACTGTTCGCCGCCCTCGGCGGTCACGAGCCTGCCCAATTCCGCCTCCACGCTCACGCCCATATCGTGCGCCGCCTCAGCGATCTCGCGCGTGATTGCGAGATTTTCCGCATAGGGATACGCGGAGGCGTCTATCATCACCGACGTAAAGCCGATGCGAAGAGCCTTCCGTATCATCTTTTTCGTGACGCCGTGATCGAGATGCACGCATACGGGAACGGACGCGTTTTTCGCGGCGGCGAGCATGGCGGGACCCACGTACGAAATATCGTTGTATGCGTTATGTACTTCCGCGTGGGCGAG
Source organism: Candidatus Borkfalkia ceftriaxoniphila (assembly GCF_004134775.1). Classification (NCBI taxonomy): domain Bacteria; kingdom Bacillati; phylum Bacillota; class Clostridia; order Christensenellales; family Christensenellaceae; genus Candidatus Borkfalkia; species Candidatus Borkfalkia ceftriaxoniphila. Next base: position 1,582,634 of record NZ_SDOZ01000002.1, on the reverse strand, counting down.
AATGACGGGCTCGTTCAGTTCTTCCGCCGCGCCGACGATCGCCTGCAAACTGTCGAATCCCGTGGTGTTGAACATGCCCACCGCCTTTTTATCGCGCTCTGCGAGCGATAAAATTTCTTTTAAATTGACAAGCATATCCTACTCCTCTATTTGGGGCGTTCTTTGCACGCGCGCATCGCGGAATACGTCCGCCTCGTCGCGGCTTTTGGTAGAAAACTCGCTGATGATCGCGCCCTCTTCGCCCGCCTGAAACCAATGCCAGGTACCGGGAGACAAGGTGTACTGCTCTCCCTCGCGCAGAACGATCTCATGAAAGACGGTCACTTCCGTATCGGGCACGCGCGCCCGTATCGTTTCTTTATGCCCTTCGCCCGAAACGTAGAGATAACAAGTCCCCCGCCGCACGCGGAAAGTCTCTTCTTTCCCCTCGTAGGGTTTCCCGTTCTCTAACCCTCCGTTATGTATGTGTTCGGGGCAGGTCTGGAAAGGGCGCAGCACCATTTCTTTGGCGCAGCAGCGCTCGGTATTGACGTAAACCAGCAGTTGCAAGCCGAGATTATCCAAATCTCCCAACCCGAAATCGGCGATTTCGATGCGCCGCGCCTCTTCGTCCGTAATAGCGATACCCGCGTTTTTCAGCGCGCGCCGCGTATATGCGGCGGCGCGTTCGTATTCCTGTTTCGTGATCATAATTTTCTCCTTTTAAATTGTTTTTCCAACGCCAGCGTTTGGGCAAGGGAGCGCGCGCCGCCCACCGAGTCGTCGGAGGAAAGATTGCAGGCGGCGCAAAGCGAGGCGAGCGAAAGCCCTTCTTCCATCGGCAGTCCTTTCATAAAGGCGTACAGCATGCCCGCGCAGAACGCGTCCCCCGCGCCCACCGCGCCCGCGATATACCCGCGGGGAAGATCGAGCGAAGGCACGACGCAAAAGTTCCCCGTTTCGTCCATGCCGCATCCGAGTTCGGGGCAATGAATGACGGCGGCGCGCGAAACGCCCGCTTTGAACAGCGCGCGGCACGCCTCTTTCAGGTTCTCTGCGATCAGTTTATCTCCGTTGCGGAGAGGGACGCCCGTCACCGCGGCCGCCTCGATCTCGTTCATCACGGCGTAATCGGTACAGGCGAGCGCCGCACCGACGATCCGCCTGAACTTGCCGCCCTCCGCGCTGACCGTGTCGACGGCAGTGCGAATCCCTTTTCGTTGCAGCGAATGCAACAGCCGCGCCGCCGCCGTGCCGTATTCCGCGTCCGCCGCGTCCAACCGATCCAGTAAGAGCAAATAGCCGAGGTGGAACAAATCGCAATCGAGCGCCTCTTCGGGCAGATCGTCCGCGGAAAAAGCGGCGTTCGCGCCCCGCGCGTGAAAAAAGGTGCGTTCGCCGTTTTTCAGCGTCATCACGTCGGTGAATCCCGTGGAGCGTTTCTCGTCCTCCGCGAACGCGGCCCGCACGCCTTCTCCTGCGAGCCTTTCGCGAAGATATGCCCCGAACGCGTCCTTTCCGACGCGCCCCGCCGCCGTGACGCAAAGTTCGGGCGCCAGCCGCTTTAAATCGACGGCCGTATTGGGCACACAGCCGCCCACCGACTGCCGCACGGCAGTGATATCGGTCAGCATTCCCCGTTGAGGATACGCGTCGATTGTTTTGACAAGGTCGGTCAGAGCCGAGCCCGCGACGGTAATCGTATTCATATCCCGATTGTACCATGTTTTCCCGCGTCCGACAAGGGCGGGCGCGAAACACTATAATACATAATATTTTTATTTTCATATTTTTTTAAAATAATATATATCATATAATAGTTTTATGATATAATACAGACATGGAAAGTATAAGAAGATCTACGAAGAACTGTATTACGCCATCAAATCGGGCAAGTATGCAAACGGCGACGTGCTGCCGTCGGAACAGGAATTGTGCGAACGGCACGGGGTGAGCCGTATCACCGCCAAACACGCGCTCGATCTTTTGCGGGAAAAGGGACTCGTAAAAAGGATCCGTCGGCGCGGCACGGTGGTTGCGGCGCAGGATCTTTTCGTGCGGCAGACGCGCGGGTTCGTCGCCGTGGTTTTCCCGCACTTCGAAAACTGCGGCAACCGCATCTATCACGGGCTGAGGGAACTCGCCGAACGCGAGCGCGTCAGCCTGTCCTTTTTCGATACCGAACGCTCGCCCGAAAAAGAACGGGAGATCCTCTCTTTTCTTCTCACCCAGAACGTGCTGGGCATGATCCTGATGCCCCTCGGGCGCGTGTCGAACATCGACCTTCTCAGCCAGTTCTCGCTACATAAGATCCCCCTCGCCTTTCTGGATTTTGCCGTTTCGGGTATCCGCGCGCCCCTCGTGACCTCCGATAATTTCGGCGGAATGTACGCGCTCACGCAGTATCTGATCAGGCGGGGACACAGAAAGATCGCCTATTATCCGTACAGCGACGCGTTTCTGCCCACCGAAGCGGAGCGGTTCCGCGGCTACTGCGCCGCCCTTATCGACAGCGGCATTGCGATCGTACCCGAATACTTTCTTGCGGGCAGTCTTTCGCCCGTGCGCAGCGCGGGGGACGTCATCTCCGCGGACTTTCAGTCGGCAAAAAGAGCGGCGGACGTTATATTTCATGCGGCGCAGCGGCCGACCGCCGTCGTCTGCGTGAACGACGTTTCCGCGCATTGTTTCGCCGCGGCGGTTGAGGCGCGCGGGCTTTCGGTGCCGCGCGATCTGTCGGTGACGGGTTTTGACAATCTTTCCGCCTCCATCAGCGAAAACATTACGACCGTCGGGCAGAATTTCGGCGAGATCGCCCGAAACGCTCTGACGGCGGTTTTGCGCCAGTTGGAAAAGGGCGTGCCCGCCGGGGATTACGTCGTGCGCGTTCCCACCGTTCTCGTCGAGCGCAGTTCCGTGCGCTCTCCCGAATAGAAAAAAGACGGGCGAAGCCCGTCTTTTCGATTATTTTCATTTAACAGTCGCATACGATATTGCCGCGTATGGCGTTGATGGCGTTCTTTTCCAGGCGCGAGACCTGCGCCTGCGAGATGCCCACTTCGTCGGAGATCTCCGTCTGCGTCTTGCCCTCGTAGTAGCGCAGGAACAAAATTTTCCGCTCGCGCTCGCCCAATCTCGTCATCGCCTCGGAGAGCGCGGCGTGTTCCGTCCACACTTCGTCGTTGTTCTTTTCGTCGTAGATCTGATCCATCAGCATAAGCGCGTCGCCCGACTGGTTGAACACGGGTTCGAATAAAGATACGGGATCCGAGATCGCGTCCAGCGCGTAGACGACTTCTTTCAGGGCGACGTTCATGGTTTCCGCGATCTTTTCGATGGTCGCCTCTTCGTCCTTCTCCTCGATGCTCTCGCGCGTTTTCAAAACGCGGTACGCGGTATCGCGGATACTGCGGGAAACGCGCAGAGAATTGCCGTCGCGAAGGTAACGCTTGATCTCGCCCATGATCATGGGCACCGCATAGGTGGAAAATTTCACGCCCACGCGGAGATCGAAATTATCGATGGCTTTCAACAGCCCGATACAGCCCGCCTGAAACACGTCGTCCGCGTTGGCGCGCTTCGCCCAAAACCGCTTGACGAGCGAAAGAACGAGGCGCATATTGCCCACGACAAACTGTTCGCGCGCCTCTTCGTCCCCTTCTTTGAGCCGTTTCATCAGCTCCTCGCTTTCCTTCTGCGTGAGTTTGGGAAGTCCCGAAGTATTCACGCCGCATATCTCTACTTTTTGCATCATACGATTTCACCTCCGAAAGTATGTAACGACCTCTTTCGGCAGTATGCGCAACCGTATATTTTTTATGTAGAGAATTCTTTCACGATCTTAAACGAGTTTGCTCATTTCGTTTTTCAGACGGGATATGATCTTTTTTTCCAGACGGGATATGTAACTTTGCGAGATCCCGAGAAGATCGGCGACGTCCTTTTGCGTCATTTCCTCGTGGCCCGCCAGCCCGAAACGCATATACATGATCTTTTGTTCGCGCTCGGGCAACTTTTTCAGCGCGTCGCGCAAAAGTTGCTTTTCCACGCTCATTTCGATGTCCTTGTACACCGTGTCGCTGTCCGTACCTAAAATATCCGAAAGGAGCAGTTCGTTCCCCTCCCAGTCGGTATTGAGCGGCTCGTCAAAGGACACTTCGCTTTTGAGGCGCACCATGCGCCGAAGATACATGAGTATCTCGTTCTCGATGCAGCGCGAGGCGTACGTCGCCAGTTTGATATTCTTGTCCGTTTTAAAGGAATTGATGGCCTTGATGAGTCCTATGGTTCCCACCGAGATCAGATCGTCGGCGTCCACGCCCGTATTGTCGAACTTGCGGGCTATGTAAACGACAAGGCGGAGATTGTGCTCCACCAGTTTGGATTTCACCTCTTCGTCGCCCAAAGAGAGTTTTCCGAGCATATCCGATTCTTCTTCGGGCGAGAAAGGCAAAGGCAACGCCTCGCTCCCGCATATGTAATCCATTACGTTGTCGCTTATACTCATCTTCTGTAAAAAATCTTTAAGCGACGACATTATCTTGCCAAACATCTCACGCCTCCACGATTTTTTATTTTTGCTCCCGCACAAAGTCGAACGGCAGAATCAAGTCGTATTCCCCGTGCACTCCGTCGGGGCTGATTCCCAACGTCACATCTTCTATTATATTCCTTGTCCCGTCGCAATATATCTCGATTTTGTCGATTTTGAAGGCGGTCATGAAACTTTTTCCGCTTACCGTCGCCACGGGTATCCTGATACCGTTCGTAGATCCCGTAAAGAGGTGTTCCCCCAACAGTTTGACGGCGAGCGCTTTTTCCGCCACCGCCACGAACGTGCCGTCGGGCGCCGTGACCATGTTGCCGCTGTCCAAAAACGCGCGGGTCCTGACTCGATTTTCCCGATAAAAAAGCGAACAGTCGACGACGAGGGACAAGATCTTTTTCCGCTTTGCGATTTTCGCAACCGTCTTTTTCGCCGCGGCGACGAACAGGACCGTACAGGCGACGAGAACGCCCGAAGGCACTCCGCCGATCGTATACGTGAGCGCGCCCCCGCCCTCTTCGATCTGCGGATCGGAAAACAGAGCAGTCAGAAGGCCTGCCAATGCGAACATATAGGCGAGAAAGGCGCCGACGGCGATCGCGAGCGTGCTTTTTTTCTTGTACTTTGACGCAAAGACGGGCAGCAGCGCGGCGACGCCGTATTTCACGAAAATCTCAACCGCGGGCGGCAGCGTATAATAGAGCGTGAACACCGTATATCCCACGGCGAGCGCGGTACCCGCCAGCGCCGTGAGGGCGAGCCGCCAAAGTTTCACCTCTCCCCGCGCCGTTTTCACAGCGAGATATAAAAGCGCGAAATCGGCGGCGAAGTTGTCGAGGATGATGAGATCCAGATATACCGTCATCGCATGATCGTTTCCCCTTATCGTTGATCCTTCTTTTACGAAGCCCGTCCCTTTTTCAAAGTATCCCCATTATAAGGCTGCGCCCGACGGATTTTTTGGTTAACTTTGCCGCACGCAGTCGATTTTTGTATGAAAAAACGCCTGTCGGAAATTCATCCGACAGGCGTTGCAGGCGCGATTTTATTCATTCGGCATGCGCATTTTGTCTTTTTCGGTCAGTTTGCGGATCACGCGGCAGGGCACGCCCGCCGCGATCACGCCCGCGGGGATATCGCGCGTGACGACGCTGCCCGCGCCGATCACGCTGCCTTCTCCGATCGTTACGCCGCCGCAAACGGTCACGTTGGAGGCGAGCCACACGTTGTCGCCGATCGTGATGGGTTTGGCGTACTCGTAGTCGTATTTCGCCCCCTCTTCGCCGCGCATATTGCGGTCGCAGGCGAGCAAGGGGTGCACGGGCGTCGCGAGCGTCACGTTGGGGCCCATGAATACCTGGTTTCCGAGGCGTACAGGCGCGCAATCGAGAACTGTAAGATTGAAATTCCCGTACACGTCGTCGCCGATAAAGGTATTTTTGCCGTAATCGAAACGGAAAGGCGGCTCGAAGTACACGTCCTTGCCGTGCGCGCCGAACAGTTCGTCGATGATCTTTCTGCGTTTTTCCGTTTCGTCCTCGCGCGAATGGTTATATTCGTACATGAGTTCGCGCACGCGCTTTCGCATGGCGAACAGTTCCTTGTCCGCGGCGTTGTACAATTCGCCGCGTATCATCTTGTCATATTCCCGCATAGGTTCCTCCTTTTCGTTTTCCGCCGAAAGGCTTTGCGCCATTTCCGCAAGCCGTTCTTCCGAGAACTCCTCGCAAAGAGAAGCAAGTTTGCCGTATGCTTTTTTATCGTGATGGATCGTCATGCTCGTACTCCCGGTTTGATAAAAACGGCTCGCAAAAAGCGAGCCGTTTCATATCCGATTCAAACGGAATTATTTGATGATTTTGGAAACAACGCCGGAACCGACCGTTCTGCCGCCTTCGCGGATAGCGAAACGGAGACCTTCTTCAACCGCGACGGGTTTGATGAGGGAAACGTCGATTTTCACGTTATCGCCAGGCATGACCATTTCAACGCCTTCGGGAAGTTTGATGGAACCGGTCACGTCGGTCGTTCTTACGAAGAACTGAGGACGATAGTTGTTGAAGAAAGGCGTATGACGGCCGCCCTCTTCCTTCGTCAAAACGTAAACCTGCGCTTCGAAATCGGTATGAGGGTGAATGGAATTGGGTTTCGCGATAACCTGTCCTTTCTCGATCTGGTTTCTGTCGATACCGCGGAGCAATGCGCCTACGTTGTCGCCGGCAATCGCTTCGTCGAGCATTTTACGGAACATTTCAAGACCGGTAATAACGGTCGTGCGGGGCTTCTCGATGAGTCCGACGATTTCGGCGGGATCGCCGACTTTCGCGATACCTCTCTCAACACGGCCCGTAGCAACGGTTCCGCGTCCGGAGATGGTGAACACGTCCTCGACGGGGAGCAGGAAAGGCTTGTCGCTTTCGCGCGCGGGATCGGGGATATAAGCGTCGATGGCGTCCATGAGTTCAAGAATAGGTTTGCACTCGGGAGCAGCCAAAACGTCCGCATCGGAAGCGCCGGAAGTCGCTTTTTCCAAAGCCTTCAAAGCGGAACCCTTGATGATGGGCGTCTTGTCGCCGGGGAAGCCGTACTTCGTGAGAAGGTCGCGGATCTCCTCTTCGACCAATTCCAGAAGTTCGGGATCGTCGACCTGATCGGTCTTGTTCATGAATACGACGATATAAGGAACGCCGACCTGACGGGCGAGCAGGATGTGCTCACGGGTCTGGGGCATAGGACCGTCGGTGGAAGCCACGACAAGGATCGCGCCGTCCATCTGCGCCGCACCGGTGATCATGTTTTTGACGTAGTCGGCGTGTCCCGGGCAGTCAACGTGCGCATAGTGACGTTTGTCTGTCTGATATTCTACGTGCGAAGTGTTGATCGTAATACCGCGAGCCTTCTCTTCGGGAGCCTTATCGATCTCGTCGTATTTCATCTTCGCTGCCTGACCTTTACATGCCATAACCATTGTGATAGCTGCGGTCAGAGTCGTCTTACCATGGTCAACGTGCCCGATGGTACCAACGTTAACGTGGGGTTTGCTTCTGTCGAATTTAGCCTTAGCCATTGTTAATTCCTCCAAATTATACTTATTTATAAATGATAACTTGTCCGCCGGAAACCCGGCCTTTGCAGCTATCTATCATTATTTAGATAAAGCAGCTTATACAAGCACCTACAATTATATATTAAAACGAAAATAATTTCAATATTTTTGCAGGGTTTTTTAAAAAATTTTTTAGAAAAGCGCCATTATTCGGCTTTTTTGCCGCGTTCGCCGATGATCTTTTCGGAGATCGACTTCGGCACTTCGCTGTAATGCGAGAACTGCATGGTGAACTGTCCTCTGCCCTGCGTGCGCGAACGAAGGTCGGTCGCGTAGCCGAACATTTCGGACAGCGGGATGATGGCGTCGATGACTTTCACGCCGTTTCTGTCCTCGGTGCCCGTGATCGTGCCGCGGCGGGAAGATACGTTGCCCATCAGATCGCCGAAGTAATCTTCGGGGGTGACGATCTCCACTTTCATCATGGGTTCCAAAAGTACGGGATTCGCCTTTTTCAAGCCTTCTTTAAAGCCCATGGAGCCCGCGATCTTGAACGCCATTTCCGAGGAGTCGACTTCGTGATAACTACCGTCGTACACGACGACCTTGAAGTCCACCACTTCGTAACCCGCCAAAAATCCGTTTTTCGCGGCTTCCTGAATACCTTTGTCGATGGCGGGGATATATTCCTTGGGAATGGAACCGCCCACCGTTTCGTCCACGAATTCGTAGCCCGTGCCGGGTTCCTTGGGTTCAAGACGCAGTTTACAATGACCGTACTGGCCTTTACCGCCCGACTGACGGACGTATTTGCCTTCCGCCTCGACCGACTTTCTGAAAGTCTCGCGGTACGCGACCTGGGGTTTACCCACGTTCGCCTCCACTTTGAACTCGCGAAGCAGTCTGTCTACGATGATTTCCAGGTGCAGTTCGCCCATACCCGCGATGATGGTCTGACCCGTTTCGGTGTCCGTATAGGTCTTGAAGGTGGGATCTTCTTCCGCAAGTTTGATGAGCGCGAGCGTCATCTTTTCCTGACCCTGTTTGGTCTTGGGTTCGATGGCGACTTTGATAACGGGTTCGGGGAACTCCATCTGCTCCAGAACGATGGGATGCTTTTCGTCGCAGAGCGTGTCGCCCGTGGCGGTGTCTTTCAGCCCCACGATGGCGCAGATATCGCCCGAATAGATCTCGGGGATCTCTTCGCGGTGGTTGGCGTGCATCTGGACGAGGCGCCCGATGCGCTCCTTCTTCTGCTTGGTGCTGTTATACACGTAAGAGCCCGCTTCCAACACGCCCGAATAGGCGCGGAAGAACGCGAGTTTTCCGACGAACGGATCGGCCGCGATCTTGAACGCGAGACCTGCGAACGGCTCGTCGTCCGAAGTTTTTCTCTCTTCCTCTTCTCCCGTAACGGGGTTGATGCCTTTGATGTGGTCTACGTCCAAAGGAGAGGGCAGATAGTCTATGATGGCGTCCAAAAGGAACTGAACGCCCTTGTTTTTATAACTGGAACCGCAAAGAACGGGCGTGACCGCCATCTTGATGGTGGCGATACGAAGGCCCTTTTTGAGGTCTTCGACAGACAGATCGCCGTCTTCGAAGAATTTCTCCATCAGTTCGTCGTCCTGTTCGGCGACGGCCTCGACGAGGATCGCTCTGTATTTTTTGGCATCCTCGGCCATATCGGCGGGGATCTCCACTCTTTCGTACTCTTTGCCCAAATCGTCTTTGTAGATTTCGGCGTTCATGTTGACGAGGTCGACGATCCCTTTAAAGGTCTCTTCTTTGCCGATGGGGAGTTGAATGCGCACGGCGTTCGTGCCCAATCTCTCGCGCATCATTTTGACCGCGTTGTCGAAGTTCGCGCCGTTGATGTCCATCTTGTTGACGTACGCGATCCTGGGAACCTTATACTTGTCCGCCTGGCGCCACACCGTTTCCGACTGGGGCTCCACGCCGCCCTTCGCGCAGAAGGTGGCGACGGCGCCGTCGAGAACGCGCAGCGAGCGCTCGACTTCTACCGTGAAATCGACGTGTCCGGGGGTATCGATAATGTTGATCCTGTGATTTTTCCAGGTACACGTAGTCGCCGCGGAAGTAATGGTGATCCCGCGCTCCTGCTCCTGGACCATCCAGTCCATGGTAGCGGCGCCTTCGTGGGTCTCACCCAATTTATGCGTTTTGCCGGTATAGAACAGAATACGCTCGGTCGTCGTCGTTTTGCCTGCGTCGATGTGGGCCATGATGCCGATGTTTCTGGTAACCGCAAGGTCAAATTGTCTGGGCATAGTGTACTCCTTTTACCATCTGAAATGCGCGAAAGCCTTGTTCGCTTCCGCCATTCTGTGCGTATCTTCCTTTTTCTTGACCGAGCCGCCGGTGTTGTTGAACGCGTCCATCAACTCGCCCGCGAGTTTTTTGGACATTTCGCGCTCGCTTCTCTTTCTCGTATTGATGACCAGCCAGCGGATCGCCAAAGTCTGGCGTCTTTCGGGACGGATCTCGATCGGGACCTGGTAGTTCGCACCGCCGACGCGGCGGGCTTTGACTTCCAGCACGGGCATCACGTTGTTCATGGCCTGGTTGAAGATCTCGATGGGTTCCTGATTTAATTTGGCTTTCATGATTTCGAAAGCGTCGTAAACGATTTTCTGCGCCGTAGCCTTGTTGCCGTCGAGCATGATCTGGTTGATGAGTTTGGTCACAACCTTGCTGCCGTATACGGGATCGGGCAGGACGTCTCTTTTCGGGACATTGCCTCTTCTGGGCATAACTTGATTCCTCCTTGAATTGATTCGTAAGGGTTTTTAAATACCCTCAGTACAGCTATCGCTTGCCGCGGACGCGGTAGCGAATCTTCCGCCTTTCGGCGTACTGCCTACTTTCAATCGGGCATATTTTAAGGTATATTCCGACAAGTAGGGTCGCGGGGAAATTCCCCCGTCGCATGATTCCGAGAATTATTTAGGGCGTTTCGCGCCGTATTTGGAGCGGGCCTGTTTTCTCTTGGCAACGCCTGCGGTATCGAGAGCGCCGCGGATGATGTGATAACGGACGCCCGGAAGATCCTTGACACGTCCGCCACGGATCAATACGGAACTGTGCTCGTTGAGGTTGTGACCTTCGCCGGGAATGTACACGGTACCTTCCTGCTTGTTCGTAAGACGCACCCTCGCGATTTTACGCATAGCCGAGTTCGGCTTTTTGGGAGAAGTGGTGCTCACCGAAAGGCATACGCCTCTCTTCTGAGGGCATTGCTCCATGATCGGAGATTTGCTCTTGTAAGTGAGTTTCTCTCTGCCGTGTTTGATCAGCTGATTGATTGTAGGCATGATTTACCTCCTTGTAGTATTTGGAATATCTCTTAAAATTGCCCTTACGCAATTTCAGAAGCAAATTTCGGCGGCCTGCCTTATTTTAGGCGCGCAAAACCCTTTACGCACTGGTCGCAAGGTATATTTTAGCATTTCAGCCCCTCTTTGTCAAACGTTTGAAACAAAAATTAGCGACTTCGGCGGTTTTTATGCAAAAAAAAGGCGCAGTTTCGCATTTTTGCGAACCGCGCCGGCAATTCTTTCCTATGATTTAATTGTATGCTTGATAATCCGAAAGATCGGAAGGCATTGAAACGGAAACTTCGCCGATCTCCAGTTCGAACGCGCCTTTGATACGCATCGTCATTTTGCCGAGCGCTTCGGCGGCCGCGTCGCCGAGTCCCGAAAAATCGAACGCGCCGTCCAGATCCATTCTCGCGGTAACCTTTTTCAGAAGGCCGTCCGCGCCGACGTGCAGATAAAATTCCATATAAGAATCTTTCGAGAAAGAGAAATACTCGCCCGTCGCGGGAATGCCCGTAGAGGGAAGCGAGCCGTTCACGCCCTCTAAGATCTCCGTAAAGACGCTCTCGTTCGCGGTCAGTTTTATCTTGATGCCGTCGGAAGTATCCATTTCGAGCGTGAAGCCGCTGTCCGCCAGTTCTTTCAAAAGCGCGTCCGCGTCGGTCGGCAACGCCGCGTCGGTCGGGCCGACGGGTTCGATCGGCAGCATATCGCCGTAGCCGTCGAATATGTCCGCAATGCTGATGCGGACTTTCGCGTTTTGATTTTCGCCGTTCGCATGCGCCGAAGCGTCCAGATAAATATTTTTCATATCGTTGTAGGTCTTGACGGTATATTTTTCTTTTTCGCCCGCAAGGTTGGTCTGGAGCGCGAGGCTGCCCTCTCCTTTCAGATCGAGCGCATCCTGCGCGGATTCCGCGGAGATCTTATGCGACAGATCGAACGACATACTCATTTTTTCGCCCGCCGCGCTCATTTCATAGGAAAGGTTTGCGCCCAGCGACATCCCCGTCTTCCAGCCTTCCGCCTCCGTATCGCCCAACAGTTTCTCCGTGTCTATCGCGTCGAGCGCGGATTGCAGTTCGGCTTTGGTCGGCTCCGTATAATTTCCTTTGATGACGCCCGACCGCTCCCCTTTGCCGCAGCCCGCGAAAATTGCGAGCGCGCCGACGAGTAACAGCGCGGTTGCCAAAGATAAAAACTTTTTCATGTTCGTCTCCTTTGCGATTTATACTTTCATTGTATTCCAAATTTCCGCGTTTGTCAATGGTTGATTGACAAAATTATTTTCCCGTGCTACAATATCGGCAGAAACGACAAAGGAGAAATCATGTACATTTCTTGCAGATAACAACCGAATTGCGAAAAAGAGCGGACGTTGCGCCGCTTGTTTTCGTGCGTTGCAGCAAGAAAGAATCCCTTTATAGTCAGATACGCCGCAGGGGTCGCTGCGGCGTTTTATTTTTTGCGGCATACATCGCGAGGTAAAAATATGTCGATGATACAGATCCGGGGGCTTTCCTTTTCTTACGGCGCGCAGACCGTATTCGAAGACGTAGATCTGACGCTGGACACCGATTGGAAACTCGGTTTTACCGGCCGCAACGGCCGCGGAAAGACCACTTTTTTAAAAATTCTGGCGGGGCGGCTCGCAGCCGCGGGCAAAATATCCGCGAGCGTCGGATTCGAGTATTTCCCCTATCCCGCGCCTTACGGCACGGCGGAAGAACTGTTCAAAACGCTCGCGCCCGACGCCCCGTTATGGCGGATCAAGCGCGAGCTTTTCGCGCTTGGGCTGGACGAAAACGCGCTGTACGCGCCCTTTGCGGGTTTGTCCGAAGGGGAAAAGACAAAGGCGATGATCGCCGCCATGTTCCTGAAAGAAAACGCGTTTCTGCTCGTGGACGAGCCTACCAACCATCTGGACGAACGCGGTCGCGAAATGCTTGCGGCATACCTTCGGAAAAAGAGCGGTTTTATCGTCGTTTCGCACGACCGCGCCTTTCTGGACGGGTTCTGCGACCATATCCTTTCGCTCAACCGCACGGGCATCGAGGTGCGCAAGGGCGATTTCTCCGCCTATCTTGCGGATAAAGCCGCCAGAGAAGACAACGAACGGACGGAAAACAAGCGCTTGCGTTCGGAAATTTCGGCGCTGGAACAGTCCGCGCGGCGCACCAAAGAGTGGGGCGAACGGGTGGAGAAAAGCAAAAACGAAAAAACGGCGGGTCTGAAACCCGACAAGGGACACGTGGGCGCGATGGCGGCGAAGATGATGAAGCGCGCAAAATCGACCGAACGGCAGAAAGAGCGCGCCGCCGCGGAAAAGCGCTCGCTCTTGAAGGACGCCGAATTCGTGGGAAATTTGAAATTGTCCCCGCTTCCCTATCGCGCGGAAACCGTATGCGCGCTTTCGCACGTGCGCGTGCGGTACGGGGAACGGGAAGTGCTCTCCGACTTTTCCCTTGCGGTGCGCCGCGGCGAGGCGGTGCGGCTTTCGGGCGCAAACGGCTGCGGAAAATCGACGGTATTGCGCCTGTTGACGGGTGAGATCCGCTGCGACGCGGGCGAAATTTCGCGGCCGAACGATCTCGTCATCTCCTATCTGCCGCAAACGCTGCCCGATTCACCGCTGACGCCCGCGCGTTACGCAGAAAGCCTTTGCGTCGACCCGGCGCAGTTTCTGGCGATCCTCAATAAATTCGATTTTAAAAGCGAACTGTTCGGCTCTCCCGTCGCGTCCTTTTCCGACGGACAGAAAAAAAAGGTAGCTCTGGCGGCGAGCCTTTCCCAAAGCGCGCACCTGTACGTGTGGGACGAACCACTCAACTTTCTGGACGTGATTTCCCGTATGCAGATACAGGAACTTTTGCTCGAATATCGCCCTACACTGCTCTTTGTCGAGCACGACGCGGCGTTTTGCAAAGCAGTTGCGACGCGCACCGTCGAAATGTAAAAATCGCGCGGCACAGCCGCGCGGATCGACATGGGATGAAATATTAAAGACAGTTCATGCGTATTTTGTCAGCCCAAAGGGCAATGAAATGCGCGTTGGTCATACGTTCGGGCGGCGTGTAAACGTCGGCGGCGAAAAAGGTGTTGATCGTACCGAATTTTCCGCTCTTAATGGCGCTGAGCACGAGATGACGGATACAGCGCTCCACTTTTTCGGCGGCTTTGCCGTAAATCTTTCCCACTTCGTCGTACAAAGATTTCATATTATTCTGAGTATCGGGCCGACGCGCCGCGATCTTAATGCAATCTCGCACGAAATGAAAGCCCTGCAATTTGATCTGCATGCCGAGTTGTAAAAAAATATCCGACAACTTTTCGTCCAGTGATTTTACATGAGCGGCTGCGCCCGCCGCGGGAGCGCTGTGGAAAGCCATACCCGTCACGTCGCAGATGCGTTCTTTGAGTTGGTCGAACTGGAAGGGTTTGATCATATAGTAAGACGCGCCGTAACGGAGCGCTTTTTCGATGAGCCCGTCGTCGTTGAGGCTGCTCAGCGCGAGAAACTTCACGGGAATGTTTTCCGCGCGGATAGTTTTGAGAACGAAGAACCCGTCCGATTTGGGTAAGATCAGATCTAAAAGGACGATATCGGGGCGCTTCGCGCGGATCAGTCCGATCCCGTCGTCGCCGTTATCCGCGATACCGACGAGTTCCCAATCGGGCTGCTCCGTTACCATATCTTTGAGCATTTCCGCCATCAAACTGTTGTCTTCTATAATTGCAATTTTCATTTCATCTCCCCATCTTTCGTGAATTTTTGTAAAAAATATATAAAAAATTATTTTATATTTTACAGATTATTGCGAAATTTGTCAAACTATTTGTGGCATATTTTGGAAAATTTTTTTGATTATTTTTTATCATAAAAGAAAGAGGCGTCTTTTTAGGTTCGCTTTTTTTGAAAATCAACCAATATACGAGTTTTAAGAATTTTATAAAGTTTTGCGCTAAAATTGAATCATGAGACCAAGCAATAAAGTAAACAGCGAATTTGAATTCATTTCACAAAGATTGCGCGAAGCGATTTCGGACAGCCATATCTCCCAAAAACAAATAGCAAAAAATGTATTCGTATCTCAATCCGCTATTTCCAGTTATATGCACGGCACTTCTCTTCCCGCGTTGGATACGCTCGCAAGGCTTTGCGCATATCTGGACGTTTCGGCGGACTATATTTTAGGTTTAAAAGAATATTAAATATCAAAAGGCTCGGCGCAAAAGCGCCGAGCCTTTTTTGGTTCGTTTATTCGACGGCGATCTCTTCTTCCAGAGAAGGAAGGGTTATGTCGCTGTCGCGGTGTCCCGAGGTGATCTGGGGACTCACGTTCTTGTAATCGCGCATGCCCGTGCCCGCGGGGATCAGTTTGCCGATGATGACGTTTTCTTTCAGACCGATCAGCGGGTCGACCTTGTTCTTGATCGCCGCTTCAGTGAGTACCCTTGCGGTTTCCTGGAAAGACGCCGCAGACAGGAACGAATCGGTGGACAACGCCGCTTTCGTGATACCCAACAGCACTCGTTTCGCCGTCGCGGGACGGCCGCCGCTCTGGATGGTCTTTTCATTCTCCTCTTCAAAGGTGAACATATCGACCAGTTCGCCGGGGAGCATCTGCGTATCGCCGCAGTTTTCGATGCGTACCTTTCTCATCATCTGACGGACGATGATCTCGACGTGCTTATCGTTGATATCCACGCCCTGCGAGCGGTAGACCGACTGCACCTCGTGCAGAATGTAGTCCTGCACGCCCTTGACGCCCTGTATACGCAGAATGTCCTGCGGATTGACGGAACCCGCGTTGAGCTGTGTGCCCGGCTCCACTTTCTCGCCCGAACGGATCTTCAATTCGGCATTGAAAGGCAGCACGTATTCTTTCTTTTCCGTACCCGCAAACTCGTCGCGGATCACGATGTGTTTCTGATTGTCCACTTCGTTGATGAACGCCACGCCCGAAACTTCGCAGATGGTCGCGACGCCCTTCGGCTTTCTCGCCTCGAACAGTTCCTCGACACGGGGAAGACCTTGCGTGATGTCCCCCGTCGCCGCGATACCGCCCGTATGGAAAGTACGCATGGTCAACTGCGTGCCCGGTTCGCCGATGGATTGCGCGGCGATCGTGCCGACCGCCTCGCCGACCTGAATGGGCGAGCCCGTAGCCATGTTTTTGCCGTAGCACTTGGCGCAGACGCCGTGGCGCGCCGTGCAGGTGAAGATGCTGCGCACGGCGACTTCCGTGATGCCCGCCTTGACGATGGCTTTGGCCATATCTTCGGTGATCATCTCGTTCTGGCGGACCATGATCTCGCCCGTCGCGGGATCCACGACGTCTTCGGAAACGAAACGCCCCGCAAGACGGTCTTCCAGCCCTTCGATGATATCGCCGTTGTCGCCCGTGATCGCGGTGATCTTCATGCCGCGCGGCTTTTTGCCCGCGCAGCAGTCGTCTTCGCGCACGATGACGTCCTGCGAAACGTCCACAAGACGGCGTGTCAGATAACCCGAGTCGGCCGTTTTCAACGCCGTATCCGCCAAGCCTTTGCGCCCGCCGTGCGAGGAAATAAAGTATTCCAGAACGGTGAGCCCTTCGCGGAAGCACGATTTCACGGGAATTTCGATCATTTTACCCTGCGGGTTGACCATCAGTCCGCGCATGCCCGCAAGTTGCTTGATCTGGTCGATGGAACCGCGGGCGCCCGAGTTCGCCATCATCCAGATGGGGTTGAATTCGTCCAGTCCGTTTTTCAAAAGGGCGGTCACTTCGTCCGTCGTTTCTTTCCAGACGGAAACGACCGCGTTGTAGCGCTCCTCTTCTTTCAAAAGACCGCGGTTGAATTTCTTTTCGATCTGCGCGACTTTGTCTTCCGCCGCCTTGATCTTCGCCTGTTTTTCGGGCGGAATGTGCATATCGAACACCGACGTCGTGATCGCGCCGATGGTGGAATACTTGAATCCGAGCGCCTTGACCTTGTCGAGCACGTCCGCCGCCTTGGGCGCGCCGCCCGTTTTAAAGCATTTGTCTACGATCTTGGAAAGGTGCTTTTTGCCGACGAGGAAGTCTATCTCGTATTTGATATAATCCTCTTTTTCCGCACGCTCGACAAAGCCCAGATCCTGCGGGATCGCCTCGTTGAAGATGATGCGGCCGACCGTCGTCTTGACGCGCCCCGTCACTTCCTGCCCGTAATACGGGCTCTTTTCGTCGGCGATGCGCACGGTCCTTCTGACCCAGATCTCGTCCTGCAAGGTGATGGTCTTGGTCTGATACGCCATGATCGCCTCGTCCGTGGACGAATAGATGCCCGCGCGGTACAGTTCGCCGTTTTCGTCCTCATCGTGCATTTCGTTGTACTTTTTGCCGTCGTATCTGCGGATAATGGTCAGATAGTAGGCGCCGAGTACCATGTCCTGCGTGGGGCTCATGACGGGTTTGCCGTCGGAAAGTTTCAAAATATTGTTGGAGGAAAGCATCAGAAAACGCGCTTCCGCCTGCGCCTCGATGGAGAGCGGTACGTGCACCGCCATCTGGTCGCCGTCGAAGTCGGCGTTGAACGCGCCGCAGACGAGCGGGTGGATCTTGATGGCGCGGCCCTCGATGAGCACGGGTTCGAACGCCTGAATGGACAGACGGTGCAGCGTCGGCGCGCGGTTCAAGAGCACGGGGTGCTCTTTGATGACCTCTTCCAGAACGTCCCAAACGATGGATTTCGCCTTTTCGACGGTGCGTTTCGCGCTCTTGATATTGTGGCACTGGTTGCTTTCGACCAGTTTTTTCATCACGAACGGCTTGAACAGTTCGATCGCCATTTCTTTGGGCAGACCGCACTGGTACAGTTTGAGTTCGGGGCCTACGACGATGACCGAACGGCCGGAATAGTCTACGCGCTTGCCCAAAAGGTTCTGACGGAAACGCCCCTGCTTGCCGCGCAAAAGCCCCGAAAGGGATTTGAGTTCGCGGTTGGAAGGACCCGAGATCGCCTTGCCGCGGCGGCCGTTGTCGATAAGCGCGTCCACCGCTTCCTGCAACATACGCTTTTCGTTTTTGACGATCATGTCGGGCGCGCCCAATTCCATCAGTCTTTTCAAACGGTTGTTACGGTTGATGACGCGGCGGTACAGATCGTTCAGATCGGAGGTCGCAAAACGCCCCCCGTCCAACTGCACCATGGGGCGCAATTCGGGCGGAATAACGGGCAGCACGGTCATGATCATCCATTCGGGCTTATTGCCGCTGCGGCGGAACGCCTCGATGATCTCGATGCGCTTGACCGCTTTGAGGCGTTTGGCGCCGCTCTGGTTGTTTTCGATAATTTCACTGGTGATCTTACTCTCTTTATCGAGATCGACCGCCATCAAAAGTTCGCGGATGGCCTCCGCGCCCATACCGACGCGCAGTCCCGTCACGGAACTGTCGCCGTACTGCTCTTCGATCTCACGGAGTTCACTGTCGTTGATGACCTGTTTGCGGGAAAGCGTAGGCACTTTGCCGGGATCGAGCACGACGTAAGCGGCAAAATAGATGACCTGTTCGAGTTGTTTGGGGCCCATGTCCAGCAAAAGCCCGATACGCGACGGAACGCCGCGGAAATACCAGATATGCGATACGGGTGCGGCGAGTTCGATGTGTCCCATCCTCTCGCGGCGCACCTTGGCGCGGGTGACTTCCACGCCGCACTTTTCGCAGATGATGCCTTTATAGCGGATCCTTTTATATTTGCCGCAATGGCATTCCCAGTCCTTGGTCGGTCCGAAGATCTTTTCGCAGAAAAGCCCGTCTTTTTCGGGTTTTTGCGTGCGGTAGTTGATCGTTTCGGGTTTGGTGACTTCGCCGTAGGACCATTCTCTTATCTTTTCGGGAGACGCAACTCCGATCTGTATAGAGTCAAAATCGTTTAATTCGTACATATAAATCCTCCCGTTAAATTACTCTTCGTCGTCCGATCCGAAACCGAGATCGTCCAGATCGTCTAAATCGTCGAGATCGTCCAGTTCCTCGTCGTCGAACAGTTCCGCGGACGCGAAATCGTCTTCGTCGTTGTCGTCGTCTTCGAAGATGGACTCCATGCCCTCGTCCTCTTCTTCCTCATCCTCGTCGTCGAAGTTGAAATCGAGTTCTTCCACCTCGTCGTTGCGGGAAGTCTGCTCTTCGTCCGCATCGAGTTCTGCGTCGGAGAAGTCTTTGATGATCAGTTCGTCTTTGGACTCGGTGAGCACTTTCACGTCGAGCGCGAGCGACTGCAATTCCTTGAACAGCACTTTGAACGCCTCGGGAATGCCCGGTTCGGAAATGTTGTTGCCCTTGACGATGGATTCGTAGGTCTTGACGCGGCCCACTACGTCGTCGGATTTGACGGTCAGGATCTCCTGCAAAATATGCGCCGCGCCGTAGGCTTCGAGCGCCCACACTTCCATTTCGCCGAAACGCTGTCCGCCGAACTGCGCTTTGCCGCCGAGCGGCTGCTGCGTGACCAGCGAGTAAGGCCCGATGGAACGCGCGTGGATCTTGTCGTCGACCAGGTGAATGAGTTTGATCATATACATCTGACCGACGGTGACGCGGTTTTCGAACGCTTCGCCCGTGCGCCCGTCGTACAGTTGGATCTTGCCGTCCACTTTGCCCGAGGGGGAAACGATGTTGTTTTCGTAGAAAAGTTCTTTGATGTCTTTTTCGGTCGCGCCGTCGAATACGGGGGTCGCGATCTTCCAGCCCAACTGGCGGCACACGTGCCCCAGGTGCACTTCCAGAACCTGACCGATATTCATACGCGAAGGAACGCCGAGCGGATTCAAAACGATCTGCATCGGGGTGCCGTCCGCCATAAAGGGCATGTCGCTCTCGGGCAGGATGCGCGAAATGACGCCCTTGTTGCCGTGGCGTCCCGCCATCTTGTCGCCGACGGAGATCTTACGTTTCTGCGCGATATACACGCGCACCAACTTATTCACGCCGGGCGAAAGTTCGTCTTTGTTCTCTCTCGTGAAAATTTTCACGTCTACGACGATACCTCCCTCGCCGTGGGGAACGCGCAGGGAAG